>JAFSSN010000105.1 GCA_017450985.1 Bacteroidaceae bacterium | reverse complement strand
GAAATGAAAGAAGGGTGGACATATAAGACAATAGGTGAAGTCATAGACCATCTTCGAACAGGCTTGAATCCGCGTACTCACTTTAAATTGAATACGCCAGACGCAGAGGGCTATTATATTACGGTTCGTGAATTGAAGGGATTCGCAATTGAACCTGATGAAAAAACAGATAAGGTTGATAGGGCTGCTATTAAACGAATAAATGAAAGGTCAAATTTGAAAATTGGAGATGTCTTGTTTTCTGGTACAGGAACAATTGGTAAGACGGCATTGGTTAGTGAACTTCCTGAGAATTGGAATATTAAGGAGGGAGTATATGCGATGACTCCAAAGCATTCTGAATTAGATTCAAAATACTTCATCTATTATATTGGATCGGAGTTGTTTTTGCGCTTGGTAAACGATAAAGCTGCAGGAACAGGTGTTCGTAGTATACCAATGAAAGAATTGGTGAAACTTCCTATTTCCATGCCCCCTCTCTCTGAACAGCAATCCATAGTTGATTATCTTGATTCTGCTTTTGCTAAAATAGATACAATGAAGGCTAATGCAGAAAAAGCCCTCAATGAAGCCAAAGCCCTCTTTCAAGCATCACTAAAAGAAATGCTTGAACCAAAGGAAGGTTGGGAAGAGAAAACGCTGGGGGAAATATGTCGTGACGTCAGGTACGGTACGAGTATTCCTTCTAATGAAAACGGGAAGTATAAATATCTTAGGATGAATAACATTACTAATGATGGTTTTCTCGATGTTTCTCATTTTAAAAGAATATCATTACCTGAAAAAGAACTAGAAAAATGTTTGGTAAAAAAGGGAGATATTATATTCAATCGAACGAATAGTCGAGAATTAGTGGGTAAATCTTGTGTTTTCACAAAGGATGAGTATATGGTTATTGCAGGTTACTTAATTCGTATTAGACTAAAAGAAAACTTTGAACCACAATTCATAACATACAATATGAATATGCAACGTTCATTAGGGCTTTTTCAGCATCTAATAGTTGGCGCAGTTCATCAAGCTAACATAAGTGCAAGTAACATCCAAAAGATTCATATCAATTATCCAAGCTTCTCCGAGCAGCAATCCATCGTCGCCACCCTCGACTCCCTCAAATCTAAGGTTGACAAACTCCAAGAGAATTTCGACAAGATTTCTAAGGAGTGTGATGCTTTGAAACAATCAATATTACGTGATATATTTGAATGATTTGATATGAAACTGTATGAGTTAATAAAATCCTTAGAGCCTATCGACTCCAAAGAGAAAGTTGATAACATCTTGAACTTTCTCAAGGCAAAAAGTATTGTCTTTAGTCCACGAAGAAAGGAATTGATATTATTATTCATTCATGATAATAAGACTCAAGATTATTTTCTCACCACCTATGGTGACTTATTCGTTGAGGAAGAAAAACCTATTCGCCCTACCTTTAACAAGAAGAAATTGAAATCTATTCAAAAAATGAAAAAGGAAAGAGACAAAAAAAAGGTAGGGGGAGGGGAAGTAAAAGTTTTTCCGCTTTCGATCTATTATATCTATTATCAAAAAATGCAAGAATCATATCTGTACCATTTGGTGGGATAAACAAAAAACGCTAATCAATATGAACGAAGCGCAGACACGTTTACAAAAAATTGACCCTAAGCTAAGAGATGCAGGTTGGGGCATTGTTCCTGGAAGTCAGATTCTTGTGGAACAGAGTGCCTATATTGCACCTGGTCGCATAACTACAACTGGCAATAAGAACCCAAAGAAAGCTGACTACATACTTACATACAAAGGACAGAAACTCGCTGTGATTGAAGCAAAAAGCGACGAGAAAGATGTGTCTGAAGGTGTGTACCAAGTCAAGCTTTATGCCGAGGCTCTGAAAATACGTTATACCTACAGCACTAACGGCGATGAAATTTGGTTTATCGACATGGGAGTCAAGAACAGCAAGGGAGAATATATCGTTCCAAGCAAGGAATATGATACTGATCATTTCCCAACGCCACAAGACTTGTGGCAGATGACATTCCCTGAAGAAAACCCATGGCGTGATAGGTTTAACCTGTGCCCGTTGAACAGAAATGGTGGTCGTACGCCTCGTTACTATCAGGAAATAGCAATAAACAAGGTGCTTGAAGCTATGGCAAAGCAGAGAAACCGCATATTGCTGACTATGGCGACGGGTACGGGAAAGACTTACACGGCTTTCCAAATATGCTGGAAGCTGACTCAGACAAAGTGGAACACAAACGGCGTTGAACGTGCTCCAAGAATCCTGTTTATTTCGGACAGAAACATTCTTGCAAACCAAGCCATTAACGACTTTAACCAGTTCCCAGAAGATGCTATGTGCAGAGTAACACCCAAGGAACTGAAAAAGAATAATTACCGAGTGCCAACAGCTCGCAACCTTTATTTCACTATCTTCCAGACGATGATGACATCGCCTAATGCACAGAAAGCAGAAGAACAGGGAATAACATTGCCAGAAGGTTCAAACGACCAGCCATACTACATGCAGTATGAACGCAACTTCTTCGATTTTATCATTATCGACGAGTGCCACCGTGGTGGTGCCAATGATGAAAGCGAGTGGCGAAAACTCATGGAGTATTTTGACAGCGCTTACCAACTTGGTATGACTGCCACACCAAGAAGAAAAGACAATGCCAATACCTATGCCTACTTTGGCGACCCTGTATATAGTTATTCGTTGAAACAGGGCATTGAAGATGGTTTCCTTGTTCCTTTCCGTGTTGACATATCAACAAGTAATATTGATGACTATCAGTATGAAGAAGGCGACATAGTGAAGAGCGGAGAAATAGACACTGAGAAAGTATATACAGAGTCCGACTTCTATAACGGCAGAATCCAGATTAAGGAAAGAGACGAGCACCGCGTGCAGGAGTTCCTCAACAAGATTGAGCCTGACGAAAAGACTATTATTTTCTGTGCCACACAGAAGCATGCAATGATAGTTCGTGACATGGTGAACAAACACAAGAAACGCCCTGCAAGCAACTATTGTGAACGTGTGACAGCTGATGATGGCGAGGTGGGAGAAACAACATTGAGAGCCTTCCAAGATAATGAAAAGCTGCTGCCTACTATCCTTACCACTTCTTACAAGCTGAGTACTGGTGTTGATGCTCGCAATGTGCGCAACATCGTGTTGATGCGCCCTGTGCAGAATATCGTTGAGTTTAAACAGATTATCGGTCGTGGTACACGCTTGTTTGACAAGAAGTATTATTTCACTATCTATGACTTTGTGGGGGCGAGCGAAATGTTTAAAGACCCTGAATGGGATGGCGACCAGTATTGCCCTGTTTGTGGCAACTGGCCTTGTACCTGTCACAAGAATGGGAAATATAAAATACCAGACGATGACCCTACAAGGGCAAGCGAGCCAACACCATGTCCTGTGTGCGGTAATATGCCATGTACATGTGACAAGCCTAAGATTAATCTGATAGACATAAAGTTGTCGAGCACAAGAAAGTTGACGCTTGAGACGACATGGGAAGAAAAAATATTCTTCGGCGATGAGTTCATTACGCTGGACGAATATGTAAAGAAGCTTTTTGGCAGGATTCCTGATTTCTTCTCCGGTGCGGATGACCTAAGAGAAAAATGGGCAAACCCAGACACTCGTGAACAGCTACTCAAGACACTTGACGAAGCTGGATTTGCGGAAGAAAAACTGGGTCTCTTGAAGGATATGCTGAAAATGCAGAAATGCGACCTACTTGACGTGCTTGAATACATAGCCTACGACTCTACACCTGTAGAAAGGACTAAGCGTGTGGAAATAGTCAAGCAACAATATGTAGATGCACTGAACAAGGAGCAGCGAGAATTCGACAATCTCATCCTGAAATATTATGCAAGTAATGGTTTCAAGGAGCTTGGCTCAGATAACCTGAAGACTTTCATTAACATCAAATACAACTCAATGAGTGATGCTAAGGACAGGTTAGGAATGTCTGCTGCAGATATACGTGCGCACTACTTTGAGTTACAGAAAAGATTGTACGGTAGATAACGGCTATCCATCTGTACACTATGTGTTTTTTCACACTTAACCACAAAGCGTTAAACATTTTTCATGTAAATATGGTTGTTATAACAATGTTCAGGACAGCGTTTGAACAGCGTTTGAGCATAAAAAAAGCCACGCAGAACTATGGTTCTGCGTGGCTTAAACGTATGTAACTACTTAATTACTTTGCAAGTGCAAGAGTATCGAGAGCAATCATGAGTTCCTCGTCTGTAGGAATACAGCAGACAGTCACCTTTGAATCGTCGGCTGAGAGGATTGCCTCTGTAGCACGACAAGCCTTGTTCTTCTCAGCATCCATCTTGACGCCCATGAACTCGAGTCCGCTTGTTGCACCCTCACGTACTTCCCACTGGTTCTCACCAGCTCCACCAGTGAAGAGGATGATGTCAACTCCACCCATGGCTGCTGCATACTGACCAATGTACTTCTTGATGCGGTAAGTGTACATTTCCTTGGCAAGACGAGCCTTGTCGTTGCCGTCCTTGATACCAGCGAGGATATCACGGAAGTCGGAAGAAAGCTCGCTGACACCTGCAAGTCCTGACTTCTTGTTGAGGAGGTTAGAGATGCCCTTAGTGTCGAGGTTGAGCTTGTCCATAAGGAATGTAACTGCACCTGCGTCAATGTCACCTGAACGTGTACCCATGATAAGGCCTTCAAGTGGAGTGAGACCCATAGATGTATCTACACACTTACCATCCTTAACGGCTGCGATAGAAGCACCATTACCGATGTGACAAGTGATGATGCGCTTGCCTTCTGGCTTGACACCGAGGAACTCACATACGCGCTGTGAAACGTAGCGGTGGCTTGTGCCGTGGAAGCCATAGCGACGTACGCCATACTTCTTGTAAAGCTCGTAAGGAAGAGCGTACATGAAGGCATAGTCAGGCATTGTCTGGTGGAAGGCTGTGTCGAACACTCCTACCTGTGGAATGTTAGGGAGAAGTGCGCTGACAGCGTTTACGCCCTTGATGTTTGCAGGGTTGTGAAGTGGAGCGAGGTCGTTGCAGGCAGCAAATTCCTTCATCACCTCTGGAGTGAGGAGAACAGACTTGTTGAACTTCTCACCACCGTGTACCATACGGTGTCCTACAGCATCAAGCTCGTTGAGGTTCTTCAACACGGCATACTCGCCTTTTGTGAGAACGTCGAATATGAGCTGTACACCAGCTGTATGCTCTTCGATTGGCTTCTCAATCTTATGCTTCTCGCCATTGAGCTTTACGTTGATGAACGAGTCAGGAAGACCGATCTTCTCAATGCCACCACTTGTAATCACGCTCTTGTCATCCATGTTATAGAGCGCATATTTAATTGAACTACTTCCGCAGTTTAAAACAAGTATCTTCATTTCTAAGTGAAAAATTAAAAGTGAAAAGTGAAAAATCCATTATACCATGAATCATTCCACTTTCACGTTTCATATCTTATTTTACTATTATCTTTTGATTTCTCTTAGCCGTATTCAAGGAAGAAACTAACATGGCAATTATTTCGCTCAGATCTTTATTCATGCTTTCGTGCTGAATAGCATTGATGCAATTGCTTGAATATAGAAGATTAAGCCATTGACGAGTTTCATTTGCTTCCTTTAGAGCTATATGTAACTTTGTGATAAAGTCAGCAGAACTTTGAGCGAATTGTGATTCTCCTATGTTTGCCGATATTGACGTACCCGAGCGCAAAATCTGCTCATATAAAGATTTCAGTTCCGGATCTTTATTACCATAAAGATACTTAACCATCTTTATTACTCTCCCAGAAAAGTTTGCACTTTTATAGGCCAAAGGAGATTTGTCGTTACTGTACATAACATACTTGGATTTTTCACTTTTCACTCTTCACTTTTCACTTCATCACTTCGCATCCATAGCCTGGCACGCAGTGATGGCTACCATCTTGTAGATGTCATCTACTGAGCAGCCGCGAGAGAGGTCGTTGACAGGACGAGCGATACCTTGAAGAATAGGGCCGATAGCATCGGCATTGCCGAGACGCTGAACTAGCTTGTAGGCGATGTTACCAACCTCGAGACATGGAGCAACGAGAACGTTTGCCTTACCTGCGATGTCTGAGCCTGGTGCCTTCTTCTCACCTACTGATGGTACGAGAGCTGCATCAGCCTGAAGCTCACCGTCAACCTTCAATGTTGGGTCAAGTTCCTTTGCAAGACGAGTAGCCTCAACAACCTTGTCAACTACTTCGTGCTTTGCAGAACCCTTTGTTGAGAATGAGAGCATGGCAACGCGTGGATCAGCAAAGCCTGCTACGCTCTTTGCTGTCTGTGCTGTACAAACGGCAATCTGAGCCAACTGTGATGCGTCTGGCATTGGAGTGACAGCCACGTCGCCCATCACGAGTACGCCTTCCTCACCATACTGAGGAGTCTTAGTGATGAGAAGCATAGCACCTGACACACAGCTGATGCCTGGGGCACACTTGATAATCTGGAGTGCTGGACGGAGAGTGTCACCTGTTGTTGACAACGCACCGCTAATCTGACCGTCAGCATCACCGCTCTTGATGATGAGACATCCGAAGTAAAGAGGGTCGAGCACCTGCTCACGAGCCTTTTCGATTGTCATGCCCTTCTTCTGGCGAAGCTGGAAGAGAAGCTGAGCATACTCCTCAGTCTTGTCTGATGTAGCAGGGTCGATGATTGTAGCCTTGCCGATGTTCTTGAGACCGAGCTTGTCGGCAAGAGCAAATATTTCCTGTGGGTTACCAATTAAGATAATGTCGGCAAGATCGTCTGCGAGAGACTTGTCGGCTGCAGTTAGAGTACGCTCCTCGAGTGACTCTGGAAGCACGATGCGCTGTTTGTTAGACTTCGCACGTGCAATTATACTATCAATTAAAGCCATAAATGTTATTGTATAAATAATTTCTTTTAGTTTCTAAATCCTAAAATATCCTTGCAAAAGTAACAATTCATTTTGACATACGAAAGATTTACTTTACAAATATGCCGCTATGCGGCCCTCTCCCACCCGTGCATGTCTGCTGACTGTCTGTAAACGCACGTGCGGAATTGCATCGTATGTACACACGGACAAACAAAGGGGAACAGCGCCGTGTGTGCCGTTCCCCTTCGTTCATCTGTCACTTCGTCCTACTCGACGATAGTCATCTGCATTATGATGTCTTCCTTTGGACGGTCGCCTGCGAGTGTGGCCACCTCCTGAATCTTGCCTACGATGTCAAGTCCTTCAGTCACCTCGCCAAACACGGTGTACTGTCCGTCGAGATGTGGCACACCGCCAACAGTCGTATATGCCTCTTTCTGTTCGTCTGTCAGTCCCACGACGCCCTGCTCCTTGGCAATAGCCTTTGTCTGGGCAATCAGGTCGTTCTGCAACTCCATCAGTCCCTCTTGGTCGCGGTTCTTGCGCAGACGCATAATCTCAGCCCTATGCTCCATAGCAAGACGGTTGAGTATCTGCTGCTGTGCCTGTACCTCCAACTGCTTGGCAAGCTGGCCTAACTGCCCCTGGTTGTACACCTTGCCCCAGGCAATGTAGAACTGACTACCGCTACTCTTTCTCTCAGGATTAACCTCATCGCCCTGACGTGCAGCAGCAAGAGCACCACGCTTGTGAAAGAGGTTTGGAAGAATCTCTGCCGGAATAGTGTAGTCAGGGCCACCCGTACCATAGTGAGCACCCGGCTGAGGGTCACGGCTGTCTGGGTCACCACCCTGAATCATAAAGTCCTTGATTACACGGTGAAAAATCGTCCCGTTATAATATCCTTCCTTTACAAGCTTGAGGAAGTTGTCACGATGGAGCGGTGTCTCATCGTAGAGCTTTACTGTAATGTCACCGAGTGACGTTGAAATTTTTACTAATGCCATTTCTTTTGTGGATGTCAAGGCGTCGAAAGGCTCTCCGACTTAAAGGTCATTATGCGTTTCCTGTCAAGCCAAGCCTTTCCCCTTAACTCTAATTTTCTATTTATTTAACTAACAAGATTTTTCTCTCTAACTGACTTTCTCCTTGCAGCCTTTCACCTTGAGAGAAGAAGGCTGCAATAAACACGTTCATCTACAAGAAGAACATCGTCACGCCAATCACACTTATCACAGCACCTACGACCTCCTTCATAGCCACTCGCTGATGGAAGAAATAATAGGCCGGAACAAGGATGAATATTGGCGACATGGCCATGATGGTCTGAGCAATGCCAGGATTGGTATAGAGCGTAGCCATGAGTGAAAGGCTCACGCCTATGAACGGGCCGAAGAGAGTGGCAAGAAACATTGCCCCCATAGCCTTTGAATCGCGCAGCGAGCGTGCCACCATCTTAGTCTTCCTCGTTATGAACATGAGCAAGGTGAATCCTACAAGTCCTGTGACGGCACGCATGAACGTGCTGGCAAAGGGCATTATCTGAAGCACCTCGTCACAGCCGTCAGGAATGGTCTGCATGTAATGAGTCATTCCAAGCTTGCTAAGTACCAGTCCCAAGCCCTGTCCCATGCCTGCCCCAACGCCATAAAGCACGCCCTTCACCGGCAATGACGAGTGGAGGCGCACGAAACGACGATGCTTGCCGTCGGCCTTCTTGTCGTTCTTCGACAGCACGCTTATTCCGATACCAAATATCGTAACGCACATTCCCACCACAGCCATCATGCTCATCGTCTCGCCAAACACCACAAGGCTGGCAAGTGCAGCAGTAGGCGGAGCAAGCGTCATGAACAGCTGTCCATAACGGCTGCCTATGAGTATGTAAGCATTGAACAGACAAAAGTCACCAAGAAAATAGCCGACAAAGCCGCTGAGACTAAGCCACAGCCATGCCTCAGCATTGGTAAACAGCGGATAAGGTGCTCCCGTAAACACATATAGCGTGAGCGAGAGCAGCAGCAGCGACACGCACATTCTTATTACGTTCACAGCAAGCTGCCCTATTCTCTTACTTGCAACTTCGGCACACAAAGCGGTCAGTGTCCACGACACAGCCACTATCAAAGATATTATTTCTCCTTTATACATCCTCGTCTAAGGCGGAGTGAAGAGTGAAGAATGAAGAGTGAAGAGTGAAGAATGAAGAATGCGAGATACCATTACTGCATAACCTCACAACCTCATAACCGTACAACCTCATAATCGTACAACCTCATAATCGTACAACCTCATAACCGTACGACCTCACAACCGTACAACCTCATAATCGTACAACCTCATAACCGTACAACCTCATAACCGTACGACCTCACAACCGTACGACCTCATAATCGTACAACCTCATAACCGTACGACCTCACAACCGTACGACCTCACAACCGTACAACCTCATAATCGTACAACCTCACAACCTCATAACCGTACGACCGTACAACCTCACAACCGTACGACCTCATAATCGTACAACCTCACAACCGTAATTATCAATTAAATTCCCTTATCTCACTACGGCAGGTATAAGCTTTATGCCAGAGCAGAGACCTGAAGGAACAGGCTCCCAGTTGTCATAGTGAGTCTTCTTATAGTTGAGATCCACAACGTTTATCTCCTTGAACTTACGCCATTCCTTGCCCTCACGGTCGAGCTGCGCAATGCGGTTTGCAGGCAAGTTAGTAACCTCTATGCGCAACTTGTTAGGCCCCTTGTCACGTCCATGTACATACTTGGTGATGTCGAGACGGTAAGGAGGGGCAAACAACGTACCACAGTCCTTGTCGTTTATGTAAACATGCGCAATCTCACGCACGTCGCCGAGGTCAAGAATCATGGCAGCAGCTCCCACCTGATAAGGATTCATATTGAGCGACCAAGTGGCGTCGAGCATGAACGAAGTAGTATAGACACCTGTAGCCATAGTGTTCTTCAAGTCCTCGTCGCCCAACTCTGTCCACGACTTCAACTCGTCCAGCTTATAAGTCTTATTTATAGCCTTAGGAGCAGCATCCTTGAATGTCAGCGTCCACGCACCTGTAAGTGTACCGGCACGCGCCTCCAGCACATCGAGATACTTGTGAGCATGTATGTTTGGACACACAGCCTTCATGCGCTCCTCGCTGTCGAATGTGCGCAGTATGACGGACTCTCCTGAGTACAACTGAATCTGCGTATTGCCATAGTCGTCAATCTTACCGCGTGACACATCGCCGGTCATCGGATTATAGAACACCACAGCAGCAGCACCCACTCCCAGAGGAATGTTGAAGTCAACATTCTTACCTTGAAGGTTCGTAATGAAATAGTGGTAGCCATCAGCATTGCGACGGCGTATATAGCTGATTCCATGCTTGCTGCGCATAAACTCGGCACGTGCACCGCCGCCGTTCATGGCCGAAGCATAGTCACTTGCAAGAGTGATGCTGGCAGGCAAAGACTTTACAAGCTTTGCAAACTCTTTCTGCTCAGCCTTCTTGTTGTAGCCAGGCACCGATGTAGGATAAGAATTAACAAACACTACGTTTGCTCCATTCTCTGCCAATTCAACAAGCTTCTTCAATGTTGCCAAAGGCATGAACTGCACGTCAGGCACAACGATTGTAGCATACTCGCCTCTTGTGCCGTCAATCTTCATCGTGCCGTCAACAGATGTAAGACGGCTTATGTAGCGGTCGGAAATATAGTCAACGCCATATCCATTGTTAACCATCGTCTGAACAGCCTCAATGAACTTTGGCGCGCGCTTTTCCATCGAATGGATGTCGAACAGAGCCACCGTACCAGCCTGTTCATATATCATGTCGTAGAAAGGAAGATACACCAGCACATCGTTGTCTGGCTCACCCCATTGCAGGAACGACTGACAGCGCGCTATGTACTGAGAGAAGTCAGGCATAGCAGTCCACCAGCTGTTGTTAGGACTCATGTCCACCGAAGCATAGAATCTCCATCCCGGCCACTCTTCACCCTTAGGGCTGTAGCAAGAGCCGTGGAAGAACACATGATTCACGCCCGACACAAACATAAGGTCGAGGTCAGGCTTGCACTGTGAAAGCGATGTGCGGAAATGCTCTGTGAGCCAAGTGAACGTCTCGCTCGAAGTAAGCTTTGCGCCGCTAAGGTGTGCACCCGAAGAAGCATACTTGAGCATGGAAATATCAGAGAAATTCTTTCTCGTATAAGCAGTATCTTTGCGAAGTCCCTTAATGCCAAAGTCCGACAAGCCGAAGCCTTCACACTCAGGGATGTCAACGGCAGCATACAAGTCAAGCAGGTTGGCAGGAGAGCCGTGTGCCTGATTGCGTGTCAGCGAACCATGTCTGTGCGCCCAGTCAGTCCATTGCGTCGTGAAGTTCTCGTACAACAACTCGGCAAGAGTCTCACGATAATCCGACACTATACGTTTATCCTTGTCCGTTCTCTGCTCGTTAGGCATTTGCAAAGAAGCCATGAGAGGCTGAAGGTCGTAGCCACGGCGAGCCTTGAACTCCTCGAAGAATCGTGGTGTCCAGTCAGCACCGTACACCTCGTATGAGTCATTGAAGAAGTTCTTCGGCACGTCAACACCCTGATTGGCAAATGCCGAGTCGAAACGTGCAAGATAGTGAGCCACGGCATCACGGTCAAAGTGGTCGATGACCAATCCCTCACCGCCGGGAGCTGCACGCTTCACTTTCTGTCCAGTACGCCCCACTTCAGCCTGCCCGTCCTTAAACACCAGCTTGCAAGCTCCTTCCTCAGGTTTCACAAGCGGACCGCCGAAAGGCCATCCCGTACCGGTAGCCATGTCCACCTCTATGCCAAGTCGCTTACCCTCTGCCTCTGTATGCTTCAGCATCTGCATCCACTTAGGCGAAAGGTAAGGAATCTCATTCGCATCGTTGCCCTTCACACCGTATATAGGCGTAATTTCCACGCCGCCGATGCCAGCCTTGGCAAACTCCTCAAGGTTGTACGTCAGTCCTTCCTTATCGACGGCAGAGCCCAGCCACCACCATCGTGTGTAAGGCTTAGCCTCCTGCGGAATGTCAATCCACTTCTGAGCCTCAGCGTTCTGCGAACCTGCCATCAAAGCCATAAAGACAGCAGACAGAGATAATAATTTATGCTTCATTTACCAACTTTTTTTTAGTTCATGGCAAAGTTACAGAAATAATTCTGACATTTGTATCACTTATGGTGTACATTTACGATAAAATACAAGATTTTACGGCAGAGAGGCTTGAAGAAAGCCTTGCTTGCCTGTCCGACCAACGCAGGGAGAAGGCTATGGCGTTCAAGCACGAACTTGGCCGCAAGCAATGCGTCATAGCATACATGCTGCTGTGCCAAGGGCTACGTGAAGAGTTCGGCATCGACGAGAAACCCGTGTTTGAATATGGCGAACACGGCAAACCTGTCATCGTAGGTCACAGCGACATTCACTTCAACCTAAGCCACTGCGCCACAGGCGTTGCATGTGCCGTGAGCAGCCGTCCGATAGGCATCGACATCGAGTCAGTGCGTTCCGTAAGGGAAAGCGTCGTACGCTACAGCATGAATGAACAGGAACAGCAGGAGATATTCTCGTCAGCCACTCCCGACCTCACGTTCACCATACTTTGGACAAAGAAGGAAAGCGTGCTGAAACTCACGGGCGAAGGCATCAACGACAACATGAAGTCTATTCTGCTACCCGAAAAACTCAAAGGCAT
>JAFSSN010000104.1 GCA_017450985.1 Bacteroidaceae bacterium | reverse complement strand
ATACGGTAGGTTGGTGGGGAAGACGGTTGTTGGGGATGGTTATATGGTTATGTGGTTATACGATTGTACGGTGGTGGGATATGGTTATACGGTTGTTGGGTACGGTTATACGGTTATGCGGTTTTAAGGTTATACGGTTCGTTGGTGGGGGAAGACGGTTATTTGTGCGGTGGGGTGGGTTATGATGTTATAGGAGGGGACTGATAAAGGACATGAGTGGTTAAGCAATGGGGCTTTATTGGATATTGAACGGATATTGTTCGTGGGGTTTACGATTTTTCATCGGGTAGAATCCGAAAAAATACGGAGAGAATCTAATAAAAATACGATATAAATGCGAAGAAAGTGTTAGTGCGTTATGGTTTTCTCACCAACCGTCCACCCCAATAACTGTAAAACCGTCCCACCTTATAACCTCATAACCTTAAAACCTCACAACCGTTCTCCCCACCTTATAACCTCATAACCGTAAAACCTTATGACCGTCTCACCCACCTCATAACCGTTCTCCCCACCTTATAACCTCACAACCGTAAAACCCCACACCCTAATGTATCAGTAAGAGTAAATGTAATTGTTATTTTTAGGTTCGCGCACTCTTTCTGTGCATGCGTATGCTCCGACGCATCCGAAACCATTTTTTACGTTAGTATAGGTCGATGATACGAAGGAAAGTCCGTTGCCGCCGAGGTCGTTACTCTCATGGTCGTTTATGGAGCGTAGCATACGGTAGTACTCTTGTGAGAGTGCGAATAGCTGAACTGTGTAACGATATCTGTCATCGTAGTATAATTGTGTGTATAGGTGAAGATCAATGTGACTTTCTGTTTGCCACTTGGTGTTGAATATGTACATGTGGTACATGTATTCGTTCCATGAATCGAACAAGAAGTCCATGTATGAATCGGCACTAAGCAACGGCTCGGCACTGGTCTCTATAAGCAGGTTTTCCGAATTCCATTGTTCTGTATATTTCCAGTCTTCGTCGGTAGGGTCATAGTAGTAATTTCTTGTGCGGGAAGCCTTCAATATTGTTACGGCATAGTATTTGTCGGGATTTGTATTGTCAAATCCTGTTCTTATGAGAGTGTAGCTTCCGTCGCGATATTGTGCATTGGTAATGTTCAGGGTGTCCATCGCAACCTTGTCGGGAATGACTGTGCTTGCCGTGACAGGCATCAGGTTGTCGGCCTCCACGCTTATCGTCACGCGGTCGCCTACTTCGCGGTGTCCCACCGCACGATACAGAATCACAGGTATTCCATTGTATTCGTCCTTTTTCTTATCTATTATGCGATCCTCGTTTGTTCCTGTCATGCATGACAATTTGCGCACGTTCAGTTCCTTTGTCTTGCCGTCGAGGGGACGAGTCACCGACACCATGATGTCGAGGGTGTCATTAGTTGACGGGAAAGCGTATAGCACGATGTATGACTTTGACGATAGCTCGCTTTGGTCGTATTTGTCATCGCAAGAACTCAATCCCATGCCGCATATTATGGCAAGAATAATGATTATATATTTGTTTTGCATCTTTTACTTTATTTGTTTTAGTCGTCTCAATATTCTTCACTCTTTATTTGAATGGGTAAGATGAGAATTGTTTTAGAAAATAATTCTTCATTCTTCACTCTTCAATCATCAGTATTTAATCGTGTAGCTTACTGACGGAATAATAGGAATGAATCCCTTGGCACGTATTTCGCATTTAGGGCTGGCGTATGAGTAGGTGTAATAGATTTCTTCGCCATTCACCACTTTCTTACAGCTCTCTTCTACCATTTTCTGATTAACCTCGAGGTACATCGTGTTGCGATGGCAGTAGGCGTTGTACAGGCTCAGATTCCAGATGCGCTCATGTCCGTGCTTGGTGACGTGGTGGAAATTGAATCCCACGTCGAGACGGTGGTACATAGGCAGTGACACGTTGTTAGGCTTGTCGTAGATTAAATCGCTGTTTATCGACATGCCTACTTCCGGCAGGGAAGGATTGACGGCATAGCCTATAGGCAGCGACACTCTGTTGCCGTTTCTGCATACCCATGCTGCATAAACAGATGTTTTCTTGTTGAACTTGTAGCGGAGCATGAGGTTCAGTTTATGGCGGTTGTCAAATTGGTCGTTGAACCATCCGTCATATATTTCGCTGAAGTTTCTCTGGCTCCATGACAGGGTATAGGCTGCCGAAGCTTCCAGACGGTTGTTCTTGTACCTTGCGCTCATGTCCACGCCGTATGCACGTCCGTCGCCCTCGGTGATGTATTTGTCCCACATGTATGCCATTGGTTGTATTCCCACCCAACGGCTGTATTGCAGCAGATGAGTCATGTACTTGTAGTAGCACTCTGCCGTCAGTATCCATCCCGCTTTTGGTGAGTAATATACTCCAGCTGCCAGCTGATGTGCGTGGGTAGGGCGGAGTTTGGCGGTTGTCGGCACCCAGAAGTCGGATGGCATGTCGAGCAATGTCGATGATATGCGGTGCATTCCCTGCGACATGTGTGTGTATGACAGCTTTGTTGACACATTCTCTGACGTCTGCCACTTGAATGCTATTCTCGGGTCGGGTATTACGTAGGTGCACCCTTTCACCTTCATGGCTGTGATGCTTGTGCCCGCATTCAGCATCATGCGCTCGTTGAGTGCAAACTCATCCTCGCAGTAGAGAGTCATCTCCTGTGAGTCGGTTTTGTAGTCTTGGCTGAGTGTGATGGTGTCATTTGTGCTTTCACTCATGTGGGTGAATGAAAACTGTGATGTCTGAGGTTTGAACGAATGTAGCATTATGCTTCCTCCAAACCTTACGTGGTGCTTCGGTACCGGTCGCCACAGCAGGTCGGCCTTTGCTCCCCAATCCATCACCTTAGTCTTGTTGGAGCGTGAGTCGTAGTTGTAGTATAGGTATGAATCTTGGGTTTGTTTCCAGCCGTTCTCCTCATAGAATGTATGGTATGACGTGCTGTGTACATTCATCAGTGAGGCGTTGAGGTTCAGCTTTTCGGTCAGCATGACGTCGGCACCGATGGTGGTGTTCACGTTTCCCCATCCGATTTTCGTGTCGGAGATATCTATATTTGAATCATGTGTGAAGTCGTCAATCACGTGCAGCTTGTCCTTGCCTACATACACGCTTGCCCATATCTTGTTTCTGTCATTGATTTTGTGGGTAATCTTGACATTCATGTCATAGAAGTAATATTTCATTTTATACTCCTCGTCTTCATCGCTGCTTGCAAGGGCGCATAGAGGTGTGGTAAGCAGTTCCGACCAGCTTCTGCGTATGGAGAAGTTGAACGATGTCTTGTTCTTGGTTATTGGTCCTTCGAGGTGGAGGTGTCCGTCGAGCAGACCTATAGAATATGCCCACTTGAACTTTTTGAAGTCGCCGTCTGTGGTACGTATGTCTGTGACGGACGATATTCTTCCTGAATAGCGTGCAGGGAAGCCGCTCTTGTAAAAGTCGGCCGTCTCAATGATGTCTGTGTTGAATGATGAAAACAATCCCAGCGAATGGTTTACCTGATAGATAGGCGTGCCGTCGAGCAGGAACAGGTTGTCGTCGCCGCATCCGCCGTGTACAAACATTCCTGACGACAGTTCCACACCGCTCTGCACGCCGGCGCTTCGCTGCAGCGTCTTGATGAGGTCGGGCGAACTTAGCAGGGAAAACTCAGTATTTATGTCGTGCCCCTTAAACAGTAGTCTTCCTGTCTGTGTGGTGAACATAGGCGCATTCACGTCGGCACTTACTATCACCTCGTTCAGCTTTTGGTCAACGTCAGTTTCCGAGGCGTCATAAGTCTCGGACTGACGAATGATGATGTTGTTTCCTCGTTTGTGGAACAGCAGTCCGTAGGGCGACAGCAGGCTTTTCAATGCCTTCTTCACGCTCATCTTGTCTATTGGCTTGCCATCGTATGGCATGTCCAATTCCATCGAAGCATCGTAAACAAAGTGTACTCCGTGCTTTTCGCTCAGGATGTTGAGTCCTTCCTTCACACTTGTCTGTCCCATGGCGGGAGCAGTAATCATCAAGGCAGCAACGAGTGATGCCGTACAACGTCTCTTTCTCATTTTACCTTGACTTCTATGTTAAGAGTTGATTCCAAGATTTCCACCACGTCGTTGAGAGAAGACGCTTCAATCTCACCTGTTACGCACTTTGTCGTGTCGTCGCATTCCATTTCATGACCGTAGTATTCTGACAGTTCGCGCATAACTACGTTGATAGGCGTGTTGTCGTACTTGAATACTTTCACGGTATCTGTTTCTGCATAGTTCTCTGTCAGGGAGTCTGCTATCAATTCCGGGGTGCTGATGTTTCCGCTGCCGTTGCTTGTCTGCTGGTTCTTTATCATTATTCCGCCAGCCACAGCTATTCCCATACCTATAACCACCGAAGCAGACACAGTCCATGAGCGCATACGGCGCTTGCTACGAGCAGCATATCCAGTTCTGGCCACAAGGCGCCTCCAAGCTGCGTCGGTGTCCATTTTGTTTTCTTTATAGTGCTCCGCCACAAAGCGTAAGCCTTTTTTATTTTCATCCATGTAAAGTGTTGTTTTCTGTACGAACTTTTTTGTTCACACACCCTAATGACGACATACTTGTCATTTACCCTTACTCAAAAAAGCAAAAAATACAGTGTAATCACTTCTTTTCTGAGTTTTTTGTATGCTTTGCTCACGTGTGCTTCAACGGTTTTCACGGAAATACCCAGTTCTTCGGCTATGTCGGCATACTTCATTCCGTCTCTCTTGCTCATGAGAAATACGTCGCGACAAGCCTTCGGCAGTTTGTCAATCTCGGTCCACATTCTGACCTCTCTTTCGTATTGTTCGCGATGGCTTTCCATGTCATCGTCAGCCATGTCGGGCATTTCTTCGGTATTAGTTTGTGGAACGTTTTTCTTAATGTGGTCCAGACAGGCGTTTCGCACCATGCGCGACACATATCTGTCGGGCGAGAGCATATTTTCGCCATCCATTATGCGTTCGGTAATCTTTACGAAGCAATCCATGACAATGTCTTCTGCCACGTCGATGTCGTCAACGTAGTGGAGTGCATACATGCAAAGGGTTTGGTATTGTTCGCGGAACAATGCTTCTATGTCTGTCTTATAGCTGTTCATTATATTTCTAACCTGTCTTAAATATGAATAAATGGGCCGTAAGCGGGAGTTAACGGACGATGTCTGAATTAAGAATTATAGATTAAGATTTTGCAAACGTAGTAAAACTTCCATTTTTCACTTTCTCAGCTTTTGCAAGTATCGCAAACGCTTTACTTGCTCGGAGTAAAGGGGAGTTAAACGAAGTTAATTCTGCGAAGCTCCATGGAGTAAAAGGACGAATGATGTGAATCGACAATTGATAAATGGAGTAAAATACATTCTTCACTTCGCCGCAGGCGATTCTTCATTCTCAACTCTTCATTTTCCCCTTTTCGCTCCGAAGGACAGAGTATCGTCCAGAGCGAAGCGATAACTCCTTTTTAACTCCACGAAGTTAATCCTATTTTGTATTTTCCCCGTTGCTCTGCATGGCTTTGGCTGCCATTTCTTTTGCAGCAGAGCGACATGGTTTGCCTGTTTCGGTGTAGGGGAGCGACGGGACTTTAATGTATGCCTTGGGTTGCCAGTATTTAGGCAGGGCGGCAATGGAGGAGAGCAGGGTAGTGTGGTGGTCGGTGTTGAGGCTCTCAGGAATCAGCATCACGACAGCCTCGCCGAAGGTTGGGTCGGGGCGTGAGGTAATCATGAAAGGAATGTCGGAGCCGACAGCCTTTCGAATTGCGGTTTCCATTTCTTCTATCTGTATCTTGATGCCGCCGGAGTTGATGACATTGTCCTTGCGTCCGAGGATGCGGAACTGTCCCAGGTCGTTCATTTCGGCAATGTCGTTCGTAACTAATCGTTCTGCGCACACGAGTGGGGCGTCGATGATTAGACACTGCTCATCGCTCAAAGAAACTGTGACATTAGGCAGGGGCGTGTACCACAATGATGCTGTATGCCCCGAAATGCGACGTAAAGCCACGTGTGAGAGCGTTTCGGTCATACCGTAGGTACTCCATACCCCGTGGGGAAAATCGCGCAGCACAGCCTCTAATTCCGTGTCTATGGCTCCGCCACCTATGATAAGATTGTCGATGTCGCGTAACAGAGGATTGTCAATCGACTTCTTTACTTGCAGCGGTACCATGGCTGCAAAGTGGATGTGAGGGCACACTCCGCCGTTTTGTTCTGCCACGGCATCGAGGGGACGTGAGCATGGCTCTACGGCTATCAGACTCAGCTGTCGGATGATGCTTCGCACCACAACCATCTTGCCGGCTATGTAGTCGAGAGGCATGCAGAGCAGAGCATTCTGTCCTGGTTGCAGGTTGAGGAAGTCGCACGTCATTCGTGCGCTTGCTTCCATGCGCCGTTTCTCCACCATAAGGTCCTTGGGCTTTCCTGTGGAGCCGGAAGTGTGTACATGCAAAAACGGATTGGCAGACTGCCAATCCGATATGAATGATTCTAATTTTTCAGTCATCTTATTCGAGATAAGTGTATCCATACAGTCCGCTTCGGTAGGTGTCGAGGAATTCCTTACCCTCGTCGAGTGTAATCTTGCCTTCCTTGATAGCCTGTTTTGCCCATATCTCAAGGCTTCGCACCATCTTCTTAGGCTCGTACTGTACGTATGAGAGTACGTCGGCAACGGTCTCGCCGTCGATGATGTTGTTGATGTGGTAGCCTTCCTTGTCGGTGGTGATGTGTACGGCGTTAGTGTCGCCGAAGAGGTTGTGCATGTCACCGAGAATCTCCTGGTATGCTCCTACGAGGAATACGCCTATGTAGTAGCTTCCCTTCTTCTTGTCGAGTGAGTGGACAGGTATGAAGCTGTGTACTCCGCTCTCTGTTGCGAACGATGCAATCTTACCGTCAGAGTCGCAGGTAATGTCCTGCAGGGTAGCGTTGCGGTCTGGTCGCTCGTCGAGTCTCTGTATAGGCATGATTGGGAATATCTGGTCGATAGCCCAAGAGTCAGGCAGAGAGTGGAAGAGTGAGAAGTTGCAGAAATATTTGTCTGCCAACAATTTGTCGAGAGAGTGGAACTCTTCTGGCACACGCTTCATAGAGTGGGCGAGTGCGTTGATTTCGCGTGCTACGGCCCAATACATTCGTTCTATTTCTGAGCGTGTGCGAAGGTCGAGCATTCCGTGTGCAAAGAGGTCGAGTGCCTCTTCGCGAATCTGCTGTGCATCGTGCCAGTTCTCAAGCATGTTGCGCACGTTGAGGTTGCACCAGATGTCGTAGAGATCCTTTGCCAGTTCGTGGTCGTTTTCGCCAACCTCGAACTCGTCAGGCATGGCTGGCACCTCGGTTGTCTCGAGCACCTCCATGATGAGTACGGAGTGGTGGGCGGCGAGTGAGCGTCCTCCCTCTGTTATGATGTTTGGCTGAGGCACGTCGTTGTTGTTTGCTGCCTCAACGAATGTATATACGCAGTTGTTTACGTACTCCTGGATGGAGTAGTTGACAGAGCTTTCTGAGTTGCTTGAACGGCTGCCGTCGTAGTCAACGCCCAGTCCGCCGCCACAGTCAACAAACTCTACATTGTAGCCGAGCTTGTGAAGCTGCACGTAGAACATGCTTGCTTCCTTGAGGGCGTTCTGAATGCGGCGTATCTTTGTGATTTGTGAGCCGATATGGAAATGAATGAGTTTGAGGCAGTCCTTCATGTTGTTCTCCTCGATGTAGCTGAGTGCTGTGAGGAGCTCACCAGATGTGAGTCCGAACTTGCTTGCGTCGCCGCCGCTCTCTTCCCACTTTCCGCTTCCGCTGGCTGCCAGCTTGATTCGGATACCCATGTTAGGGCGTACGTTGAGGCGCTTTGACACTTTGGCGATAATCTCAAGCTCGTTGAACTTCTCCACGACGATGTAGATGCGCTTTCCCATCTTCTGTGCCAACAGGGCGAGTTCAATGTAGCTCTCATCCTTGTAGCCGTTGCACACGATGAGTGAGTCGCTGTTCATGTTGACTGCGAGTACTGCGTGCAGTTCAGGCTTTGAGCCGGCTTCAAGTCCGAGGTTGAACTTCTTTCCGTGCTTGATAACCTCCTCAACTACAGGGTTGATTTGGTTTACCTTGATAGGATAAATGATGAAGTTCTCGGCTGTGTAGCCGTATTCTTTGCTCGCAATCTTGAAGCAGGTTGCAGTCTTTTCTATTCTGTTGTCTATGATGTCAGGAAAACGTACCAACACAGGTGCAGAGACGTCTCTCAATGCAAGTTCGTCCATAACGTCCTTGAGATCGACCTCTACTCCGTCCTTACGGGGGGTGACGGCAACATGACCTTTGTCATTTACATAAAAATAGTTTACTCCCCATCCGTTGATGCCATAAAGTTCGTTGGAGTCTTCAATACGCCATTTCCTCATTTCTAATCTTACACGTAAAAATGAAACCTAAATATTTTACCTCTATAAATTGCTTTGTTCTGATGTTGAATGCTCTTTCTGTGTGGCGTTCCTGTCCATTTCCAGTGACCTACGGCCTTTGCTGCGGAAGTGGCGTGACGGAGTTGCCATTACAGAAAACTTACTGGGTTATTTATCAGAATCTGCTGCTACGATGTCCATAATCTGATGGACATATCCGATTATTTCCTCCTTGGTGTGAATAACCTCGATGTTGAGCACATGCTTTGCCTTTGAGTAGAACGGTATGCGCTTTTGCAGCGACTCGCTTATGAACTGTTCCAGTT
>JAFSSN010000103.1 GCA_017450985.1 Bacteroidaceae bacterium | reverse complement strand
CGAGCATGACCGCCGTGCCTGCATAGGACTCCCGATGAGGTTTGCTGTCATAGCCCGTCACCCAGTACTCAACCATTGTGGCCTCGTTAGTGCCAGGCCAATACTCGGGCATGAGGAAGGGAATGCACCTCCACACGCCTTTCTCTCCGCTTTCGTCGTAAGGCAAGATGTTGAGGAAGTGCAGGCCCGGAGAGAGCGACGATGCCCAGTCTATCTGGAATGTCTGCTCGCCGAGTATCAAGTCGCTCCAATGAGTGCTGCCTCGGTTGTTGTCTATCCATTGCTCGCAGCGTATCTGTGCCGACGCTTGAAGCCAGACAGCAGTCAGTGCCACGAACAATAATAAGAGTCTTCGCTTCATAGGGCTATTCCTTCGAGAGCGTGAGTGTCACATTGAGTTTCTTGTTCACGGCATCAACCTGCACATTGCTCTTCGTGACGCGAGGCAGTTCAGGTGTTCTTCGGAATGGGTTCTGACCTCCGTAGCAACCTACCATCGTGCCGTCGTTGCCAAGATAGGAGGAAGAACCGTACCCGACGACATCGGCGGCATCGATGTTCACACTATAGCAATTATTCATGGTGACGGAAGGATTATATAGAAATGTTGGACTGTTGCCTCTGGAAATACTCCCTATGTCAAGATAACTATAATAATCATAATAAATACAATAATTCAGCGTACATCCACCAATACAAGTTCCATAATTGTCATTGTAATTTTGATAACTATGCCATGCCTTGCAATACCTCAGCACGCAGTTATCAAATGTAGCCAAGATAGTGTCGTTTATCTCGCGAATGTTGCAATGGTTGAAGTATGCGCTGCCGTGCAGGTAGTCGTAAGGCTGCAAAGTGCGTATTTTCGTGTTGAAGCAATTGAACTCCTTTACCTTCTGCGTGAGGTGGAGCGTGCCCTGAATGTCACAGCGGTCGAGCTTCACGTCGTGGAAGTCGCTCTCGGTGAAGTCGAGGTCGTTCATCTGGCATTTGCGGATGGTAAGCTGTTTGTTGGCACAGGTCACAGAGACATTGCCTGTGAAGGTCAGCGCATCCAGAACTGGCATTGACAAAGGGTTCTGCCCTGCGATATAGACGGTGCAGCCACCGGAAATGATGGTTTCGGGGCCTGTGCCTCGTACCATGATGCGCTTTGTTACGTTGAAGGGTTCGAACGATCCGTTGCTCAGATAGATGGTGTCGCCATCGGAAGCGGCATTGATTGCTTGCTGCACCTGGTCGTACATATACATCGTCCGCTGTCCGTTGTGGCTCAGCATTACGGTGGGTGCAACATCTGCCTTGGCATGAGTGAAGCCTAAAGCCAAAATCATTGAAAGGAGTAGTTTTTTGTACATAATGTTATTCTCCTTTTGCCCTTCAGCACTTCGAGGGGCGGTTAGTTAATAAAAAAGAAAGCGTGGCACTGTGAAGTGAACCCCAGAAGTTGGACAAACAAACTTCTGGGGTTCATTATGTACATACATCACAGTTTAGAAGAAAAGAAAGAAATCATCCGCTTGCACGAGTTAGGAGCAAGCATGTGTGATTTGATGAAACGTTATCATGTTCGTGACCATTATCTTTATATTCTGTTTGGCAGATATGAGAAATATGGCATGGATGGTCTGGAAAAGTTTAAGGAGCGACGCATTACAGACACATTAAAGCAGTCCGTAATAGAAGAATATGAAAAAGATTGCTTACCTTTGTGGCGGATTTGCGTAGAGTATGACGTCAGTTTTGCCAGTGTATGCCGTTGGGTACAGCAGTACAAGCATGGCGGTTATGTGGAATTGCTGCGTCATGGTTCTCGTGGACGACCAAGGAAAGAAATGGGACGATTAAGGAAGAAAGAACCACAGACAGAATTAGAGAAGCTCCAGGCCCGTGTACACTGGCTTGAGGCGGAGAATGCCCTGCTAAAAAAAGCAAAAGCCTTAATGGAAGAAGAGGAGTCCAGGCTGCGCGGTTCTGGACACATGCCATCCAGACATTAAGGCCACAATATGGTCTCGACTTGCTGTTGGAGATCAAGGGGATGGCTCGCTCCACATTCTATTACCATCTGAAAACCCTCGGAAGGACAGACAGGTATGAGGTGGAGAGGAAGCGTACATGTGAGATATTCCATGAGAGTAAAGGACGCTACGGCTATCGCCGCGTCACCATGCAGCTCCATAACGAAGGATTTGCCATCAATCATAAGACGGTGGAGAGGCTGATGCAGGAGCAAGGGCTGAAATGCTTGATACGTAAGAAGCGGTACCGCTCGTACAAAGGCACGATAGGCAAGATTGCCCCTAACATACTGAACAGGGACTTCAGTGCTGACAGGCCTTGTCAGAAACTTGTCACGGACGTATCACAGATTTCCATAGGCGACAAGAAGAGCTTCCTCTCGCCCGTACTGGATCTTTTCAACGGTGAAGTGCTAGGCTATGACATATCTGATAGGGCTGATCTCACGCAGATAAACAAGATGCTGGATAAGGTCTTTGCTATTACGGACAAATTACCAGAGGAATGGGATACAACACTACACTCCGATCAGGGATGGCAGTACCAGCACAAAACGTATCAGGAGGCCTTGGAGAAGCATGGAATCAAGCAAAGCATGTCACGCAAAGGGAACTGTCTGGACAACTCCGTCATGGAGAACTTCTTCGGACTCATGAAGTCGGAGCTGCTGTATGCGAACGATTATAAGTCCATGGAACACTTCAAGAAGGACTTGAAAGAATATATTGATTGGTATAACAATAAAAGGATAAAAATGAAGTTAAAAGGAATGAGCCCGGTGCAATACCGAGCTCAATACCTTAGGGAATAAATAACGTGTTTAACGTCCAACTTCTTGGGGGCACTTCAACAGG
>JAFSSN010000102.1 GCA_017450985.1 Bacteroidaceae bacterium | reverse complement strand
GGTCAGGGCACATACATCTTAGACCTTCAGTCTCTTGGCAAGGAGTCTCTCTCTGCCAGCCAGTACATCTTCATGGCAGACATCTGGAACCCAGAGCACCTCAGTCAGTCTCTCCACATCTGGCTCCCTATTCAGTTCACCGCAGACGGAACTCCGAGAATAGAATGGAGAGAGACGATAGGAAAGAAGTAATAGACTCAACTTTCGCAAGTATCGCTAACGCTTTACTTGCTTGGAGTAAAAAAGTAGTTATCGGGAGATATCGGGAGTAAAGAGACGAATGACCGTTTGCGGAGGTGGATTCTTCATTCTTCATTCCGCCGCAGGCGATTCTTCATTCTTCATTCTCCACTCAAGTTTTTCACTCAAGTTCTCCGTGGTTCGTCGCCCCTCTCGCCTTAGAGGGAGAGAGGGGGTGGGGGGTGAGAGGGTCTGCCTGTATTTCGCTCGTGACGGCTACGTATATCCTACGTATATCCTACGGGTATTCTCCGTATATTCTCCGTATTTTCTCCGGGTACGACCCGTAGAAATCCGTAGAAAACCCGTAGGATTACCGTATGGAATCCGTAGAAGAACCGATGTAGAGTTGGATAGAGGTCTTTCGATAGACGGATTTAAGGAGAATGAAAAAAAGGCTCGTTGTTTCCCAACAGCGAGCCTTTCCACGATATAAATATAATTGTACTAATTAAAATCTTGTTATGTTGAGCTTGCGTTATTGTACAAACATTTTTTATTGTAATGTTATGTAATGTGATTTGTTGCTTAAAAGTTCCTGCGGCTAACCCACAGGTGTGTATATTTGTCTCGTTATTTCTGTGCAAATATAATGCTATTATATGTCCTTGCAAACTTTTTTAAGCGAAAAATACGCACAAATATTACTAACTACATATTTTGCATTAAATATGCACTATAAAAGCGAAAAATCGCATAGGACGTTCGTGCCGTTGAACCTGTCTTTTTTTGTCTTTTATTCGGCGGTGATGGTTGCCACGACATATTCGGACTGCGTTCCTATTCTGAATTTGCCGCCCCATATTCCCATGCCAGTCGAAACGTAGTAGTGGGTGTCGCCACGTTGGTGAGTGCCCCACGAACATTCGTATATATAGTCGGTAATCAACGATATAGGGAATACCTGTCCGCGGTGAGTGTGTCCGCTGAACTGGAAGTCGATGTTGTTCTTCTCGGCTTTGTACAGTCCGTATGGCCGGTGTTCCAGCATGACGATGTACTTGCGCTTGTCGATGCCCTGCATGATGTGGCTCAGCGGCTTCCTGTGGCGGTTGGTGCGGTCGTCGCGTCCGACGATGACGAGTGTGCTGTCCACTTCTGCCGCCTCGTCGATGAGCAGGTGTATTCCTGCCTCCTTGTAGAACTGCTTTGCCGCATCGAGTCCGCTGAAATATTCGTGGTTGCCCAGGCATGCGTATGCCGGAGCCTTGAGTCGTCTGAACTCCTCTGCCATGTTTTCGGCAATGAGCGGGTGTACGCTCATGTCGATGACGTCGCCTGCAAGCAGCACGATGTCGGGCTGTTCGGCGTTGATGATGTCAATCCATTTGGCGAGGTCGCTGCGTGTGTTATGGTATCCGAGGTGCAGGTCGCTTGCCATGACCATCTTGTAGGTCTTCTTTGCAAGCGTTTTGTGGGTTGTGGCGCTGACTGCCACGCGTTCCTTATTGTAATAATGTATGTTGCCGTAGAGGAAGATGGCTGATATGAAGGCACAGAAGATGGCGAGCGACTTCCAGCTGGCATAGAACCATTGCTGCGGTATGACGTGGCACAGCCGCAAGACGTCGAGCACCGCCAGCGTCATGATGATGTAGAGCATGATGATGAGCGACGATGTGCCCACGGCGTAGAGTGCGCGTGCCGCCCACATTGGCATGTGGTCGAGTGCTCCCGACACGTCGAGTATTAGTGACAGTACGCATGCCGTGCCGAGGGCTATGACGGCGCATTTCCATGTGTTGGCAATGGGGAGTACGTTCCACAGGTGCCATGCTACATAGGCTATGGCGGCTATGGGAATGATAAGTAGCGGCAGTGCTCGCATAATGTGTTGTGATTTTTAGTGTGCCGGAGCGTGTTTAGTTCTTTCCTTCGGTCTGGAACGAAAGGCGAATGATGTCGTCAATCTTGTCGTTGAGGTATCGTGGAAACCCCTGTACGCCGTTGGAGTCGAGAAGAGACAGCTCCTTCACGTTGATGTTGATTTTTGACTTGTCGAGATTGAAGTTCTTGCTCTTGATGCCCGTAATTTCAGGTGCATCGACCATGATTTGTCCGTCTTTGAACTTCATCTTGATATTGTAGTATCCGTCCACCTTGATTTGTGACATGTGCTCGGATATTGATATGCTTGCCATGTTGTTGGCGAAAGCGCTGATGACGATTGACTCGTCGCCGTCTTTCTTGGCTACCTTGGCATTGCTGCCATATACCTTGTTTACGCCGTCGAGCACTCTGTTGCACAGTTCGCTTTGTGTGAATCCCGGAATGGATACGACTTTGAGTTTGCTTCTGTCCGGTCGCATGATGATTCCGTCAATCATAACGAAGTCGATGGAGTCCGCATTCAGTTTGTTGAGTGCGGCATCCTCTCTTGTGGTGTTCTTATTTTCCTCCACATTGTCGTCCACCCATACTGTGACGTCGGCAGTGGAATCCTCCACGTAGTATATGATTGGTTTAGGGTTTTTGTTTTGCGCGCATAGCGTGACGGTACATGCCATGCACAGCAATAGCATCATTTCAATCTTTTTCATTTCTCACATTTATCCTTTAAAAACACGAATTTGGTAGGTAGTGGTTTTTGTTTCCACGTGGCAAAGGTAAAGATTTTTTTGAGTATAAAAAAATGTAAGGGAAAAAAACAGGGGAGACGGCCCTTCATACCCTCGTTACCTCTATCTCTTTCAATGCGAGAGGGGTGTTGGGGGTGAGAGGGTCTGTTTTTTCCTCTTGTAAAATAAATGTAACAAAGAGTAAAACGTGGGGTAGGGAAAAAAACTATTTTTGCATAGTAAAACAAATCAAAGTACATTAACATACAAATACCTTATGAAACGTAATACAATGCTGGCATCTGCTTTTGTCGTGTGTGCATGGATGGTTCCGCACACGATGTGGGCGCAGTTGCCGTATCAGAATCCAAGTCTTACTGCACACGAACGTGCCGTGGACCTCTGCTCGAGACTGACGCTCGAGGAGAAGGCACAGCTCATGCTCGATGATTCGCCTGCCATTCCACGACTCGGCATCAAGGGCTTCCACTGGTGGAGCGAGGCTCTGCACGGCGTTGCCAATATGGGTAACGTGACTAATTTCCCTGAGCCGATAGGTATGGCTGCTTCGTTTAACCAGGATTTGGTGTTCAAAGTGTTTGACGCTACGAGTACGGAGGCGCGTGCCAAGTGGAACGAGCTGATGCGCTCCGGCGACAAGGTGACGCGCTTCCATGCGCTGTCGTTCTGGACGCCTAACGTGAATATCTTCCGTGACCCGCGATGGGGACGCGGACAGGAGACCTACGGCGAGGACCCTTACCTGACGGGTGTGCTCGGTTCGGCTGTGGTGAGAGGTCTGCAGGGACCTGAGACCAGCAAGTACAGAAAGCTTTGGGCGTGTGCCAAGCACTATGCAGTGCACAGCGGTCCGGAGTGGAGCCGCCACACGGCTAACCTCGTGGATGTGTCGGCGCGTGACTTGTGGGAGACGTATCTGCCTGCCTTCAAGGTGCTGGTCGAGGACGCCAAGGTGCGCGAGGTGATGTGTGCCTATCAGCGTTTCGACGACGAGCCTTGCTGTAGCAACGGCCGTCTGTTGCAGGACATCCTGCGTAACGACTGGGGATTCAAGTATCAGGTTGTGAGCGACTGCGGTGCGGTGACTGACATACATTCAAGTCATAAGACGTCGAGCGATGCCGTACATTCGACGGCACGTGCCACTCTTGCTGGTACTGACGTGGAGTGCGGTTTCGACTATGCCTACAAGAGCATTCCTGAGGCTGTGAAGCGCGACTTGATAAAGGAGAGCGAGGTGGACAAGCATGTCATCCGTCTGTTGGAGGGTCGTTTCGACCTCGGTGAGATGGACGATCCTTCCATCGTGGAGTGGTCGAAGATACCTTCAAGCGTACTGGAGAGCAAGGAGCATCTTGCCATTGCGCTTGAGATGGCTCGCCAGTCAATGACTCTGTTGCAGAACCGCAACGGCGTGCTTCCGCTGAAGAAGGGCGAGAAGATTGCGGTCATCGGTCCTAACGCTAACAACAAGCCTATGATGTGGGGCAACTACAACGGTGTGCCTACTACTACCATCACGGTGCTTGACGGTATAAAGGCTATCAACAAGAACGTGGTGTACTATCAGGGCTGCGACCTGACTGACGACAGGATTGTGAACGACCTCTTCGACCAGCTTTCGTTCGAGGGCAAGAAGGGTATCAAAGGTACGTTCTGGAACAATACGAAGCGTGAGGGCAAGCCTGTGACTACGGAGTACTACACTCGTCCGTTCTCCAAGACTACCGCCGGCAACTATCAGTTTGCGCCGGGTGTGAACCTCGAGGACTTCAGCGCGCAGTATGAGACGGTGCTGAAGCCTAAGAAGTCGGGCGAGGTGGTTGTGAACGTGGAGTCGGTGAGCAACTTCGACGTGTATGTGAACGGCGAGCGCATGGTGAAGCACAGCACATGGCGCGTCACTCCTACACGCACGCCTATCAAGGTGGAGGCTGGCAAGGAGTACAAGATAGAGATTCACTTCTCGCACATTCATACTTACGGCGCAAGCATCAAGGTGAACATCGGCACGGAGTCGCTGATTGACTACAACGATGTGATTAAGAAGCTGGCTGGCATCGACAAGGTGGTGTTTGTGGGCGGTATCGCTCCTTCGCTCGAGGGCGAGGAGATGCCTGTACACATCGACGGCTTCAAGGGCGGCGACCGTACCAACATTGAGCTTCCTGCCGTGCAGCGCAACTTCCTGAAGGCTCTGAAGGCTGCCGGCAAGACTATCGTGTATGTGAACTGCTCTGGTTCGGCACTTGCTCTCACTCCTGAGACTGAGAACTGCGACGCCATTCTGCAGGCTTGGTATCCTGGTATGCAGGGAGGTACGGCTGTTGCCGAGGTGCTGTACGGCAAGTACAATCCGAGCGGTAAGCTGCCTGTGACATTCTACAGGAACTCTGAGCAGCTGCCTGACTTCGAAAGCTACGACATGAAGGGACGCACTTACCGCTACATTGGCGACGACACGGCTCTGTTCCCGTTCGGCCACGGTCTGTCATACACTACCTTCAACATTGGCAAGGCTTCGCTCTCTGCTACGTCGCTGAAGGCTGACGGCAACAAGGAGATTAAGGTCACTGTGCCTGTGGAGAACACGGGTAAGATGGACGGAACTGAGGTTGTGCAGCTCTATGTGCGCAATCCGCAGGACCCTGAAGGACCGGTGATGCAGTTGCGCGGATATGCGCGTGTGGCTGTGAAGGCAGGTCAGAAGGCTAACGCTGTCATTACGCTCAACGCCAAGTCGTTTGAGTGGTTTGACGAGAACACTAATACTATCTATACCAAGGCTGGCAAGTATGAGCTGCTGTATGGCAACAGCTCTGCGAAGAGTGCGCTGAAGTCGGCTATGGTTGAAGTGAAATAAGTAAATATATTGTCCCGGGTAGCTGCAAGGGGGCTGGAAAGACGATGTGTGTCGTGCCTGCCGTCGTGCTGCTACTTGGGAGACTTAAATAAATCATAAGCATAATGAAACGTATCATCTTGGCGTTGGGCGTGTTTGCCCTGACGCTGCTGGGCGGCCAGAATGTCGTGGCACAGGACTTCGGCTTCGGCGGCAATCAGCAAAGTGGAGTGAAAGCTCAGTATTCAGACAAGTTTACAGATATCAACTATGCCGACGACGGCGAGGCTTATCACACGCTCGACGTGTATCTGCCTAAGAAGGCGGCTAAGTCGTATCCTGTAGTTATACATATATATGGCAGTGCGTGGTTCAGCAACAGTAGCAAGGGCATGGCTGACATCAATACTATCTGCGCTGCCCTGCTCGACGCGGGATATGCTGTGGTGTGTCCTAACCACCGAAGCAGCAACGACGCGAAGTATCCTGCTCAGATTAACGACATCAAGGCTGTGGTGCGCTGGGTGAGGGGCAATGCGAAGAAGTATAAGTTCGACACTTCGTTCATCGGCACGTCGGGCTTCTCTTCAGGAGCGCACCTCGCATCGCTGTGTGCCATTTCTAACGGCGTGAAGGTGGCTAAGCTTGGCAATGCGCAGTATGACATCGAAGGCTCGGTGGGCAAATATACCAAGGAGAGCAGCTACGTGAATGCGTGCTGTGAGTGGTCAGGCCCTATCGACCTCATGAACATGGACTGTGCGGGCAAGCGTCCTGACCAGGTGCAGCCAGAGGATGTTGTGATGGGATTCAAGTATCAGGGACATGAGGATGCCTACCAGCTCCTTTCACCTATATATTATATTAACCGCAAGACCGTGCCTGTGATGGTGTTCCACGGCGAGAACGACAACGTGGTGCCTTGCTGCCAGGGCGAGGAACTGTATGAAAAGCTCGTGAAGGGCGGCGTTAAGCACTGCGGCTTCAAGAAGGTGAAGGGCGGCGGCCACGGCTTCAACATGTACACGCCAGAGAACCTTGCCGTGATGGTGAACCACTTTGACTGTGCCCGTACCGGCGACTTCAACCGTAAGCCTAAGGCTCAGGACAAGAAGGAGGCGGCAGCCGCTCCAAGCGATGCTCCGCAGGTGGAGTTCGCCTTCGAACTGAAGGTGAAGCTCGGTCAGGCTTACAGCGTGGGCAAGACATCGCACGGCGAACGCTTCGTCATTCCTATCACCGGAGGCACGTTCGAGGGTGAGGGACTGAAGGGTACTATCATCGAGGGCGGTGCCGACTATCAGTTGCAGGACAAGGAGCACGGACGCACGGAGCTGGAGGCTATCTACTGCATCCGCACCGACGACGGTGTGAACATCCATGTGCGCAACAACGGCTTGATATGCAACGGCAAGGACGCGAACGGCAATCCTACCTTCTACTTCCGTGCCGCTCCTAAGTTTGAGGCACCTGCCGACAGCAAGTATGCGTGGCTCAACAACAGCCTCTTCCTCTGCACTCCACAGTTTGCACAGGACGGCATAGGACTCAAGATATGGAGGGTGAAATAATTCAAGTTTCGCTAACGCTTTACTTGCTTGGAGCTATAATGGAGATTGGCTGAATTAAGATTAAAGATTAAAGAATTAAAGAATTAAGATTTAAGATTAAAGAATTAAGATTAAAGATTAAGAATTAAGATTTAAGATTGCGAACCACGGGCAGTCACCTTTGGTAACTTTCATTCTTCATTCTTCATTCTTCACTCTTCATTCTTCACTCTTAGCTCTTCACTCCGCAGGACACTTCAGTTAACTACTTGCGAAGCTTTAATAAAATGACAAGAATAATGATGATATGAGACACTTACATTCAGTAATTAAATCAATGGGCGTATGTGCCGCTGCCATGGTGATGAGCATGACGGCCAATGCGCAGGATTATACATACAAGTGGACGGCTGACAAGGGCGACGGCACTTACGTCAACCCTATGATTAACGCCGACTTCCCCGACTGCGACGTGATACGCGTAGGCGACACGTTCTACTTCGTCAGCACGACGATGTACCACTTCCCGGGGGCTACGCTCCTCAAGTCTAAGGACCTCGTCAACTGGGAGTATTGTGCCAATCCGTTGGAGAAGATTGACAGCAACAACGCCTACGACCTCATGGGTGCGTCGCACTATTCGCAGGGACAGTGGGCTGCGTCGCTCAACTACCACGACGGCAAGTTCTATATCTACTTCATCTGCTACGGACGCAGCGGAGTGGACAATACGCAGAATATCCTCCTCACTGCCACCGACCCTGAGGGAGAGTGGACGATGACGAAGATGAACGACCACTACTATGACTCGGGCTGACTGTTCGACGACGGCGAGAACGGCGACGGCTACCTCTATGTGGCTTGCGGCATCGGCGACATCTATGTGAACAAGCTCAGTGCTAAGACGCTGAACAAGATTAGCAGCACGCGCGTGGCATCCCTGGGCAACGGCTTGGAGGGCAGCCACATGTACCATATCGGCGACTACTATTACATCTATGCTACTTACGGCGGAACCGAGGGCTCGCAGACTATCTTCCGAAGCAAGAACCCTATGGGACCTTACGAGGAGCATGAGGGACGCGTGTTCGCCAATCAGAAGATACATCAGGGCGCGCTGGTCGATACGCCTACGGGTGAGTGGTGGACGGTGCTTTTCAAGGATGCCGGCGCCATAGGACGTATTCCTTACCTCGAGCCTGTAAAGTGGGTGGACGGATGGCCGGTGATAGGCAACAACGGCCGCGACGTGAGCGAGAACGGCAAGGCTTATCCTAAGCCAAAGGTGACGGAGGAGGCACTCAGCGACAACCCTGCCGACTACCTGAAGTACCTGCCTACCAACGACGCGTTTGCTTCAATCGACCTCGGCATGCAGTGGGAGTGGAACCACAACCCGCAGAACCGTGCATGGTCGCTCACTCAGCGTCCTGGATGGATGCGCCTCTACTCATGTACCGTCACCGACAACGTAGTGTGGGCACGCGGCTCGCTCACGCAGCGCATCATAGGCTATTCGCCTAACGGTACGGCTGCAAACAGCTGGACGCCTAACTATGGCACGGCTAAGCTCGACATCTCGGCCATGAAGGAGGGCGACGTGGCAGGTCTCGCCGTATGGCAGAATCCTTACTCGTTCATCGGCGTGAAGGTGAAGGACGGCAAGAAGTACCTCTACAGCCAGCGATGCACGTTCGACAATCAGACCCCAGTGGTGGCAGAGGAAAAGACTGGCGCAGCCGTCACTTCCGACGTGATATACCTACGCTCAATATGTAACTTCGGCACAAACGTGTGCGCCTTCTACTACAGCTACGACGCAAAGACATGGACACGCTTCGGCGTAAGCATGAACATGCGCTACACGCTCGACTTCTTCGTCGGACAGCGATACTACCTCTTCAACTACTCAACCAAGGCCACGGGCGGCCATGTTGACATCGACTGGTTTACGACCGAGAAGACATGCCCTGTCGAGCTGTTCGACTCTATGGATGAGGCTATGGAGAAGCCTACCGACACAGACGAGATGGAGGCATGGACGGGCTTCCCGTTCAACAACCCTCGCTTCGACCCTTCACTCATCGGCACTGGTAAGTATGCCTTTATCGGCAACTCAGTCACTACCTCTAAGAACGGCCTTGCAGGATGGCTGTACCCTCAGGCATGGGACATGTCGGCTTACAACTACATCGTCGTCAACCTTGTGCGCAAGTCAAGTGCCAATGCTGAGGTGCGCGTCTATGACACCGACAACGTGTGGGCAGAGCCTTACGTCGTTAAGTTCGGCACAACGAAGCAGGCAGTCATCGACCTCCATAACATGGTGACAGCTTCCGGCACAACGATTGACCCGGCAAAGGTGCGCATCGTGGGCTTCAGCACCGACGGCTCGTCTAACATGTACGTCAAGCAAATCTATCTCAGCGACGACGGCGTGAACCCTACAGCCGTGTCCTCTGTCTCTGTCGACACAGATTACGACGCTGCTGCTCCTTGCTTCGACCTCACGGGCAGACGCATTCAGCAGCCGGCAAAGGGCATTTACATCAAGAATGGCAAGAAAGTCATCTATTGATGCAGACGTTTCTTGCAATTGATGCAGATATTTCTTGCAATTGATGCTTACATTTCTTGCATAAGAAACATACGCTTCTTGTAATTGATGCTTACATTTCTTACATAAGAAACATACACATCTTACAATTGATGCAGATATTTCTTACATAAGAAACATACACATCTTGCATAAGAAACATACACGGAATAACGGTATAAAGATACTAAATACAACTAATTACTATTTTATGAAGTTATTACAGAATCTAATCGCAAAGCCCCTCGTGGGCTCATTCCTTGCCGCTTCTGCCTTTGCGCTGACGGCGAATGCACAACCTGCCGACGGCGGGCTGAAGAAGGCCTACAAAGACTATTTCTCTGTCGGAGTAGCTGTCAACAAACGCAACGTAGCCAATCAGGACGAGATTAAGATTGTCCTCGACAACTACAACAGCATTACCGCCGAGAACGACATGAAGCCCGGTGAAGTGCATCCTAAGGAGGGAGTGTATCACTGGGAAGGCGCCGACAGCATCGCCAACTTCTGCCGACAGCATGGCATTAAGCTGCGCGGACACTGCCTCGTATGGCACTCACAGTTCGCCGATTGGATGTTCACCGACAAGAAGGGCAAGCCTGTCAAGAAAGAGGTGTTTTATGCACGCCTGCGCGAGCACATCCACACCGTGGTTGAACGCTACAAGGACGTCGTATATTGCTGGGACGTCGTCAACGAGGCTATGGCCGACGACGTGAACCCATCGCCTTGGAACCGCAACCCTTCGCCTTACCGCAACTCACGCCTCTACCAGCTCTGCGGCGACGAGTTCATAGCCAAGGCCTTCGAGTATGCACGCGAGGCTGACCCTAAGGCACTCCTCTTCTACAACGACTACAACGCTGCCGACCCAGGCAAGCGCGACCGCATCTTCAACATGGTCAAGAAGATGAAGGACGCAGGCGTACCTATCGACGGTATAGGCATGCAGGGCCACTACAACATTTACGGCCCGAGCATGGAGGACATCGACGCAGCCATCACCAAGTACTCACAGATTGTCAAGCACATCCACGTCACAGAGCTTGACGTGCGCGTCAACGAGGAGATGGGAGGACAGCTCCGCTTCCGCCGCGACAAGATTGACATCAAGCCATACATCAAGACACTTCAGGAGAACCAGTACGCAAGCCTCTTCCGCGTCTTCCGCAAGCACAAGGACATCATCGACTGCGTAACCTTCTGGAACGTCAGCGACCGCGACACATGGCTCGGCACAAACAACTACCCGCTGCTCTTCGACAAGGACCTAAAGGCCAAGAAGGCATACAGCGTAGTCAAGAACTTCAACCCTGCCCTCGACAACGCACAGATCAAGGAAGATTTCGTACCTTGCTCTACCAACCAGCCAGGACAGCAGTACCCTATGGTCAACTCACAGGGCTATGCACGCTTCCGCGTCATCGCACCCGATGCCAAGTCAGTCATCGTCAGCCTCGGTCTCGGCGGTAGCGGCGGCACAGTACTCCGCAAGGACAAGGACGGCGCATGGGTAGGAACGACCGACGGCCCTATGGACGAAGGCTTCCACTACTACCACCTCACCATCGACGGCGGCGTTGTCAACGACCCGGGCGCATGCAACTACTACGGCTCAGTACGCTGGGAGAGCGGCATCGAGATACCTGCCCACGACAAGGACTTCTATGCCCTCAAGAACGTGCCACACGGCAACGTGCAGCAGATACTCTTCCACTCGCCAAGCACCAACACCGAGCGCCGTGCCCTCGTATATACTCCTGCCGAATACTACAAGAACCCTAAGAAGACCTACCCAGTGCTCTACCTGCAGCACGGATGGGGCGAGGACGAGAACGCATGGAGCAACCAGGGCCACGACAACCTCATTGCCGAGGGCAAGTGCCAGCCGTTCATCATCGTCATGACCTACGGCATGACCAACGAAGCACGCTTCGGCACCATCCACACCTTCGACTACAAGCAGTTCGAGCGCGTACTCGTCGATGAGCTTGTCCCATACGTTGATTCACACTTCCGCACCATGGCCGACAAGTACAACCGTGCCATGGCAGGCCTCTCAATGGGCGGCATGGAGACCAAGAACATCACCATCTCCCGTCCAGAGACCTTCGGCTACTACGGCCTTCTTAGCGGTGGCACATACGCTCCTGCCGACCTCACTTCAGCCCATGCTCCACGCCTTGTCTTCATCAGCTGTGGAAGCAAGGAGAACCCGGCAGGCGTTACCAAAGCCGTTGACGATTTAAAGAATGCAGGCTTCAATGCCGTTTCCTACGTTTCACAGGGCACTGCCCATGAGTTCCTCACATGGCGTCGCAGCCTTTATCAGATGGCTCCGCTGCTTTTCAAGAAATAAAGAAGAGCGTCCAGAATGCCGCCCTCTCGGCGGTGCACGAGGTAGCAAGACTATAGAAGAACTCTAATAGAGAAGGGGGCTGCACGCAAGTGCAGCCCTTGTTTTTTTTGCCCCTTTGCGCATGAAAGGGGAGGGGAGAAGGCAGCTCCTGCGGCAGATGGGACAGTGGCAGCAGCGACGATGAAAAGCACCGCCTACGGGGAAGCCAACAGCAGAAAAGCACTGCCGCAGAAAGCCAAAAGAAAGCCACCCCATAAAGAAAGCCCCCAAAAAGAAAGCGAACCACAGAGGCCCTCCTCCGTGGTTCGCAAATTATTAATTATTAATTATTACTTATTACTTCTTTTTACTTCACGAAGTTAACTCCAGTTTACTACTTGCGAAACTTCAGTTACCTATTAATTATTAACCACTTTCTTTCCCTTCGCGATGCGTACACCCTTTGCACCTTCCTTAGCACGAGAACCGTTGATATTATAGTACACCACATTCTCGCAGGCAGGCACAGAATTGATACAAGTAGCAGCACCGTTGCGCACAGCCACCGCCGAAGCATCAGCACCAAGATAATACAACTGGAAGTTATCGAAACAAGTCCAGCCAGAAGTACTCTTCGTCACGTCAGGCTTGCCCACAGCCACCTGCAACACACCTCCCGTCACCGTAATCTCCACGCTGTTCTCATAGAAACCCTCGTTGAAGAAATACGTAGCATCCGACATGCTGTTAGGAATGAAATAACCGTAATTATCCGTGTTACCCTCGCCCAGACTCGTCGTACAGTTAGCCGAATACATACTTGCCAGCGGAGTAGAAACCTCGTTCGTCGTCGTGCGGGCATACAGATAAGCATGCACCGAGCCAGGATTATTCTGATTCATGTCGCCGTCGCGGTAGAAGCCCTGACACACCACCCTGTACGTACCGTCAGGCACGTCCGTAATCGTCTGTCCAATCTCCCACGTCGTAGCATACGTCGTCCATCCGCTGTACGAAGCATTATACACCTCAGCCACCGGATTGCCGAAGGCAAAGCCCACCTCGCCGTCGCACAAGTTATACCACATCTTCGAAGCCGAGCTGCTGATGTTATTATCCCACGCGCTGCGGCCCTCCGTATCGTTACGGTCGAAGTTAGCCCCTTGCAGCAGATGCGTCACGTTCATAGGCGCGTCAGCACTTGCAAACGCCATCTCGCCCTCCAGGTCCTCAGCCGTCACCATCTCCCAAAACTCATAGTCATCATTCTCGTCATACGCCGCACACGTCACATAACGCGTGTTAGGACCATACTTAAACGTCGTAGGGTCGTTAGCCGACAGCGCCATCGTCGTACCGTTGCTGCTGTACGTAAACGCATAGTAAGCACCCCTCTTCACCACGTTCCACTGCGTCACCGCCGTACCGTCCATGTAAGGGTCGCCCTGCGTCAGCGTGCCCACGTTCGACTGAATGGCATACACCCCGTCAGCCAGCTCCGTCAGCGTCATCTTGGCGCCGTAGCTGCCCTGCACGGCATGCGTACCCCACCATCCGCCTTGCTTCAGGAACGCACCCGTCTCCTTGTTGCGGAAATAATACTCGCCGTTCAGGTTCTCCACCGTCACGTCGCCGCCGCCGTTGTTCTCCTCATAGCTGAACTCCACCACGCAAGGCCAGTGGTCAGCCAGCGGCTCGCCCCCGTCGTTCACGAAGCTCAAGTCCTGCAAGTAACTCTCCGCCTTGATGCGGATGCTGCTCTCCGAGTTGTTGATATAGAAAATCTTATCCACCACCTCGCCCTTGCGGTAGCCCTCCTCGCTTGCGCCGATGGTATTGCTGCCGCATGAAGGATAGATGCCGTTGCGCGCATGCTCCACCCACGCATCCTTCATCGTGAACCTCTCGTCCGCATTCACCGCGTCGATGAGCAGCGTCTTCACCCTGTCACGCGTATATCGGCAGTTCGTGTCGCCCATCACTATGATAGGCCTTCCGTTGTTCGAAGCCAGAATCACGTTAGCCAGCTGCGTCAGCTGCGCCTCCCTCGCCGCAATGTCGCCGGAACTCGTCTCAGCATCCATGTGCAGGATATACACATCCAGCTCCACGCCGTCCGCCAGCGTCACCGTGTAATATCTGTACCCCTTGTTAATCAGACCGTCCGCACCGTCGCTCGTGTAGCCGTAATGCTCGTTCCACGCCGTCCACGCCTCGTTCGTCGCCGTCGTCTTGCCCCTGTTCCAGAAGAAGTTCAGACCGTCCGTGTTGAACAGCGTCGTCTGCGACAGGAACTTGCTGTACGTGCTCGCCGTCACGCTGATGCCCCCGCGGTGCGTACCCTGACTGTACACATCGCCAATCTGAGCCATAATCTCGCTGTTATAGTTGAAATCCTCGCTCACGCCGATGAAGTCATAGCCCATGTTCACCAGCTTCTGACCTATCGCCGTAGCCCCGTCCGCCTCCTTGGCGTCAGGATTGAGAGTATAGGTATATACCCCTGCAATCTTAATCGTCTTAGGCATACCGTCCACGTTCATTGCCGCCGCCGTGAACCTCGGCTTCTGACAGTACTCGTCATACTCGTCCGCCTCAATCAGCAGCCATTCAGCCTTGCTCTTGTTGAAGCCCTCGTCCAGCGCATCCACGTCGCACGCCGTGCCGGCATCGTACATCAGCGCTTTCCTCACCCCGTTCTCCGTGAACGTGATGTAATAGCCGTTCTCGTCGCTTGCCGCAATGTCGAACAGCTGTGGAGCGCGGTATGTAAAGTCCGAGTCGCTCGTTCCGTAGTTGCTGTTCACATACGGCAGACCGTCCACCACCACCACGTAGTTATTCACCCCCGCGCTGTAACCGTTCTCCGTCAGGCTGAAGTGCGTATTGATGACATACTGTCCGTTGCTTGCCTCTATGGTACACAGCACCGGATTACCGTTGCTGAGGCTCACCTGCGTGCCCCATGCATTGCCATACGACAGGAACTTCTCCTGATACAGATTATACAGATAGTAGCTCTTTCCCGCCTGAAGCGTAGAGCCGTTCCATGCCATCACACTCTGCGTGCTGCACATACACGCCAGTAGGCCGAGAGAACCCGCGAGTCCTCTGCATCCCTTAATAATGCTTGATTCCATACTTTTTGATAAAATTTGGTTAAAGGTTGGTTTTCTTGTCGAAAAAAAGGAGACCACGGAAACGTGCGCTATGCGCTTTGCTTTGCTTGGAGTAAAATGTAGTTAAGCGAAGTTAATTCCGCTGCGCTCCCTGGAGTAAACGGACGTTTGACTAAAATTAATAATTAATAATTAATTTGATGAACAGAGTAACTTTCACTCTTCACATTTCACTTTTTCACTCTTCACTCCGCCGCAGGCGAAAGAGTATCGTCCTGAGCGAAGCGGTAACACCCTTTCTACTCCACGAAGTTTATTCCCGTTAATTCCTTTAATGTAATACTTGGTTTTGTTATCTCCGCGTTCCACAACGCGGTGTCGGGGGCAAAGATAAATAAAAAATAATAATTAGGAATTAAGATTAAAGAATTTTTTACTCCGCAGTCCGCCAGATTTCCTATTCTCAATTGAACAACCGCATTCACGCCCTGCCCCTCAGAACTTGAATACATTCTTCACTCTTCATTCTTCATTCAATTGGTTCGGACACACCTCTCGTCTTGAAAG
>JAFSSN010000101.1 GCA_017450985.1 Bacteroidaceae bacterium | reverse complement strand
TCGCTAACGCTTTACTTGCTTGGAGTAAAAAAGGAGTTAAGCGGAGTTAATTCCGCTACGCTCCATGGAGTAAAACGGACGTTTGACTAATTAATAATTAATTTGATGAACAGAGTAACTTTCATTCTTCACTTTTCACTTTTCACTCTTCACTCCGCCGTAGGCGAAAGAGTATCGTCATGAGCGAAGCGGTTACTCCTTTTTACTTCACGAAGTTAACTCCAGTTTACTACTTGCGAAACTTCAGTGAATAACAATATGAAAGAACAAGTTTTACTGGCAATGCGTGAGGCTGGCAAGCCGGTTTCTGCAGGTGAGGTGACAAAGGCTTTAGGTGCTGACCGTAAGGAGGTGGATAAGGCTTTTGCCGAATTGAAGAAGGACGGCGCAATCGTGTCTCCGGTACGTTGCAAGTGGGCTCCGGCTCAGTGATTCGTTACATTCCGAAATTAACGTGTATGTTGCTTTTGGGCATGTGATGTGTGTTGTACTTTTCTTGATGCTTCGCTGCAAGTACGATGTTTTGTTTCGTGTGTCATGAAAGTCGAGTATAATACAAAAAGAGGTGCATCAACATTGTTGGTGCACCTCTTTTGTATTTAATTAAATTCTTTGTCTTAATTAGAAGAACTTGTAGCGTGTATCAGAAAGCTTAGCTTTCTTTACGAGTACCTGCATTATACCGTAGAATGCAGTACGTGAATCGTTCTGTGCAGCAAGTGTCTGCTCGCTCTTTACATCAAACTTCTCAGCAGTCTTGTTCTTGTTGATAGCCTGAAGCATGTAAACACCGTAGTTACCCTTTACAGGACCGGCGAACTTGCCGTTTGCAGTCTTTGATGCTGCTGCACTGAGGACTGGCTCGCTTGCGTTGATAGCGCGAACGAATGTAGGAGCAGAGAATGTGATGTTGCGAACAGTGTCGTTCACTGCATCCTTAGCCTTTGAAGCCTCGGCGAATGACTTGATGTTCTTTACGTTTGCAATAATCTTCTCAGCCTTCTTGTCGTTCATGAGCTGCTGCTTGATGTACTCCTTAACCTTGTCGATAGGGAGGTAACCCTTCTCGTTGATGCCTGTGAGTGTTACAACCAAGAGGTGGTTGTGGTCACCACAGTCGTAGATCTGAGATACATCGCCAATCTTAGCCTCGTCGAACACCCAACGGAGAGCATCGTGTGTACCCTTGATGTTGTAGATGTTGTGTGAAGCGCTGCTCATGTTCTCGATAGGGAAGATGTTGTAACCTTTCTTTGCTGCGTTAGCCTCAAGGTCTGCAGCCTTCTGGTTTGCAGATACAAATGAAGAGAACTCGTTGTACTTCTTGCTGAATGTCTCGTTAGAGAACTCGAGCTGTTTAACAACGGCAGCAACCTTGTACATTGGCTTGAAGTCCTTAGTGTCCATAACCTGAAGGATTACGTTCACACCGTTAGAGAACTTAACCTTCTTAGTTTCTCCCTTGGCCATGCTGTAGATGGTGTTGATGAGGAGAGCGTTATCGTCGTCAATGTTACCTCTTTCGAACTGTGCTGTTGTGATCCATGTAGAGTCACCTGACTGAGCATACTTCTTTGCGAGCTCTTTGAATGAAGCACCGCCGTTGAGTGCTGTCATGATGCTGTCAGCCTTCTTTGTTGCGTCAGCTTCGTCTTTGCCTACTACGCCAATCTGACGGAAGAGTACTGAGTCAGCCTTAGTAGCCTTGTCAAGAACCTTTGCAGTGTAGTAAAGGTTTGTTGAAGCGTCGTAAACTGTGCTGATGAGCTGTCCTGCTGATGCAGAGTCGAGAGCGTTTGTAAGAGCGCTGAAACGTGCGTTGCCGGCAGAGAGTGTGTAAGCCTCCTTAGTCTTGAATACGTTTGAGTAAGGGAGGAGTGAAGAGTTTGTGCGTACTATGCTTGCTGCGTCAGCCTCGTTTGTGGCAGCAGCGAGCTTGTTTGCGCAGTCATTCATGTCCTTCTCTGTCTCAGCCTTGTCCTCTGCGCTTGGAGTAACTACAACGTCAATGAACTTGATGTCGCGAGTCTCCTGGAGGAGAGCATATTTCTCTTTCTCTGACTCATACTTGGCTTTGATTTCGTCGTCAGATACTGTAACGTCCTTGTCCTGGATTGAGCTGTATGGGATAGCTGCAAGAAGGATGTCTGTCTGGTTTGTACGGTTCTCGAAAGATACCTTTGCCTCCAATGGGTTTGAGAGGAAAGATGCTGCGAGAAGAGCCTGATACTTCTGAGCGAGAATCTGGTTGCGGATAGCCTTCTGACAGAACATATAGTAGCTGTAAATCTTCTCGTAGTCGCTGTTTATCTGTCCGTTAGCTTTTGCTTCCTTGTATGCAGAGAGGAAAGCCTGTACGTTAGAGTAGTCGTATCTTCCCTGCTGGTTCATGAAGATTGGAGACTGGAGGAACTGGCTCTGACCTGTACGGAGGATGTTTGCAACCTCGTCGTCAGTAACTGTGAGGCCAAGTGCATCGCATTCCTTCTTGATGAGGACATTCTGGATGTGGTTGTTCCATGCCTCGTCGTTAACCTGATTGATTTCCTGCTCTGAAAGTGATGTCTTCTGTGACATGACTTCATAGAAGTCCTGGTACTCTTTTGTGATTTCCTGGTACTCCTGAATCGATACTGATTCTCCGTCAATTTCTCCAACTACTTGCTTGGACTGTTGGAAAAGTCCTTCACCGCTTCTGAGTGCGTCTCCCACAACGAAGAGGAAGAGTGCGATAGCGATGACAGAGACAAGCAGAACGCCTCTGTTTCTGATTTTTTGTAATACTGCCATTTTTTTGTTTTAGATTATTATTGTTATTATTTATTTTCTCTTTGATGAGTGCCGTGAAACGGCATGTGGTGAATGTCCACAATTAACACGCAAAAATACGAAAAATTGTGGAATTTATTAATATTGAAAATATGTATTTTAATAAATGACTGCGTTTTTAGGTGTTTTCGCATGAAAAAGACAGCTATAAAGCTGATGAAATAACAAAAATGTTCACGAAGGTGTCATTTGTACATGCTTTTATTGCTTGTTTACTTCCTGTTTTTAAGTGTGTAGTTTGACGGTTATAAACTCAAGTTTCGTAAGTTGGTGCTTCCCGTTTGACAGATATACGTTTTGTTTTCTAAGAGGGTAAAGAAGAAGGCTTTTCATCGTCATGGCTGTTGTTGCCGATGCCGTGAAAAGCCTTATGTCGTAGGCTTGTTAGCCTTGTAGCGTCAACGTTGTTTCCCGTTGCAATGTATGTCCTCTGTGCTCAGCTTTTTTTCTGTTTTGCATCCTTGATGTCAGGGTGTTTTGGCGGAGCAGCCTTTGCAGTGTCCTCGTTCTGTATCAATGTTTCATCCGGTGTCGGCTCCATATTGTCCTCTTCTACAGGGAAAGCACCCTGTGAACTGTGTATGATGTAGTCGGTCATCATTTCGTTCGAACTGAAGTCGTAGCCCGACAACTGTTGTTCTTCACCCTCAATCTCCATGTATCTGTTTGAATATATGCGGTGTGCCGCCATGTCCCAGTAGAGTAGTGAAGTGCGGAAAGTCTCTCCTTTGAGGTTCTTTACGAGCACCCTGCCTCTCAGTTCCCATAGGCGTTTTGTATCGTAGTGGTATGCTGTGTCGCATGAAATGAATGCCACTACGTGCAGCGATTTGTCGAACTTTTCGATGAACATACCCTTCTCGAAGGCATGATACGACGGGTCTTTGTGGTCGTAGTAGTACCAGTCCTCGGCAATCATCTTGTAGCTTATGATGCCAGAGTCGGACACGGTGCTTGATACGCCCACGGACATGAGTACGGGTATTGAGTCGCGGTTTTCTATTTCCGGATGGTTGCCTTTGTCTTCCGATGAGCATGACAATAACATAGCAGCCGTATGTGTTACGGCTGCTATGAGTATTGTATGTGCTAATCTATGTTTCATCATTAACAATTAACGGAGACGGAGTGTTGTTGACTCGCCGAGGATTGATACGCTCTGTCCTTCCTTCACACCCTGGAAGAATGCTTCAGACTTTGGAAAGAAATGTGCGGCATATCCTGACGCAGCCTTGTTTGCCTGTCCTGCACACGCTGGGTCAACAGCCTTTGCACGGACAACCTTGTCGAATGCGAGACAGTAGAACTTGCTCTTTTCAAGCTCGTTGCCAGATGCCATACGAGCGATACAGCTTGCTTCGAGGAGGTAAGCCTTACCCATTGAAGGATAAGTCTGGAGTGCCTTCTTACACCACTGGCGTGCGTTTGCTACGTTACCTTTCTTGAAGTACATTGCTGCAACAGAGTAAGCGTATGTAGCCTTCTTTGTTGGGTCGTTTTCCATATCCACAGCTTCCTGAGCAAGCTTGATGGCGCCGTTTGTATCGCCCTGCTCAAGCAGACGCTTAGCCTTTGCGATGGCAGCGCGTGGAGTTGGCTTAATCATGTAGATGTAGTCAGAAGCCTTGAAGTATGTCTGGCTCTTGTCGCACTCAAAGTTTTCAAGTGTCTTGAGCACAGCATCGAGGTATTCGATGTTAGACTTGTTCTCTTCAACCTTAGCAGAGTAAATCTTCTCAAGGGCAGCACAGTCGGCAGCACCTGATTGTATGAAAAAGTCGTTACACTGTACCTGTGTTGGGAGGTATGCGTTTACGATAACCTGTGCCTTGATAGTATCTGTCTCACCGAATTCCTTTGCCTGATCGAGAAGCATGTCACAGATGTCGTTACACTCCATGTAGTCGCGAATGAACTCAGTGCGCTTGTCGCCATTGTTCTGGTCTGCCATGTAGCGGCGGTAAGAACAGTCGATGAATCCTGAAAGCACGAATGCCTCAGTGTTAGGACCCATGTCGTTGATACCAGAGCGGAACATCTTGTATGCCTCTTCGATGTTCATAGAAGGGCAGTAGTAGTAATAGTCCCATGCCTTACGACAGAGAATGTTACCGCGTGTTGATGTGGTCTTTGGTGTGGCAAATGAGTTGAGGGCTTCAAGATTTTCAAGACGCTGGTCATAGATGTGCATCAACTTCTGGAAATATTCGTTCTTCTTATCCATTTCTGTTTCCTTCTGGATGAGCTGTTCGAACATCCATGCTCCATCTGTATAGAGACGGCTTAATGCAAGTGGGGCTTTCTTGAAGGCAATTTCCCAAGGCTCCACTGCCTCTTCCCAATTCTTCTGCTTGAAGTAGTCCTGATAGAGACTGAGATTCTGACGGACTTCGAGACTGTCCTGTCCGTGACCGATACGGTCGTCGAGCTTAGTTCCTCGTAGGTTTTGTGCGTTTGCGCCTAATGCGGTTATTGCGATAGCGCAAGAAAGAAATAATTTATTTGCCATATTAGGTTTGTTACGATTATGTTATTATTTATAGTTGCTATTCTCGTGAAGAATTAAAATTATTATGCTGCAAAGTTATTCATCCAGTGTGTAGCATCGTTTAGGAAAAAGCCTTTGTCCGGCTTCGTGTTTCCCTAAATGATGGTAGGGAAGTGTATCCTTGCTTACTGAACCTTCCATTTGTAGAACCATACATCGCTGAATGTGATGCCCACGCAGAACTTGAGGTAGTTCTCAGAGAGTGTCTGACGTGCAAGTGTTGATGAGCTGATGTAAGGCACGTTTGTATGTGTCCACTGGAAAGATACGTGCAGCTGTGGTGCTATCTTAGGTAGCTTGGCGAACAATACGCTGTTGCTGTTTGCAATCGGAATTGTCAGTCCTGCTGTCAGTCCGTATTCGTATGGCTTGTCCGACAGGCCGTTGGCAGCACTTACGTTTGCGTATGTCTTAGAGTAGAATCCTCCTGCCTTGTATGTTATTTTCTGACCGAGGCTTCGTGCGTATGGGTCGGGAGTATATGCAATACCCGCAGCCACCTTGAACTTGTCGTTGAACTGTCCTGTCGTCACGTTGTAAGCGTTGTTGGAGTCGAACAGGTTAGGGAACTTCACGTCCGACCATTTCTGCAATTCGACGTCGGCACCTACTGTGAGGTTGTCCTTATGCTTGTATGTGAATCCCACGGACAGGCAGTGCGGCATTTCGAAAGCATTTGTCAGCGTGTCGGTAGTAGTCTGTGCGCTGCTTGTGCTCGAGTTCATCGTTGTGCGGTATGCCTTGTCGTTGGTTTCGTGTCCAAGCGTGTATGTTGCACCGATAGTCAGCAGGTCGTTTTTGCCCAGCGGCTGTATATATTGCACACCGAGGTCAAGTGAGTAGGTGCTGATGTCGGCCGTGTAGGTTCTTGTCATGGTGTTGACCGTTGTCTGGCTGAACGGCATAGTCACGGAGTGGTTGTAGTCGCCGTACAGATATCCCACGTTCACACCTATTGACAGAGGCTTCGTCAGTCTCCATCCGGCTCCGAGCATTACCTTGTGCAATCCTCCGTCGCCGTTGAAGGTGTATGAGCTTGTTATGTTCTCAGTACCAGAGAGAGCTTCGCTTTGTGATGAGAAGCTGTAGCCGATATTTGATACAGGGAGTATTGCCACCGACATTCCCACGTTCTTAGCCGCCCTGAACTGGAAGGCCATATAGTCGAAACTTGTATTCTTGGCGTTCTGTTGCAGTCCGCCCATCTTGTAGTTTCCGTTTTGCAGCGACAGTCCCATGTCGAAGAGTGCTGTCAGTGAATCGCAGGCAGAGTATGATGCCGGATTGGCTGTGTTGATGGCTTGTCCGCCTCTGTATCCCTGTGCTATGCCACCCATGCCCTTGTTGAATCCCATAGAGCGGTCAGACAGCTGGCCGAAACCGTAGCGTGAATATGGTGAGTTGACACCATTTTGCGCATTTGCGCTGACGCTTGCGGCAGCAAAGGCTGTGAGAACTGTTATTTTGAAAACTTTTATCATCTCTTGATAATCTGGTACAAATTCTGTAATCACTTTATGAATTGCGCTTACATTTTGAGAGAAAAGTATGCGCATTGTTTTGCAAATGTAATAATTATTTGTGGTTTATGCTACATGTGAACTTGCTCTGCAGTGTAATTTTTAAGAAATCAATTCACTTTTTAAGGTAAATTCACAGATGAACCTTGGTGTTATTCACCTTTTGGTGCAGCATTATGTGACTTTTGCCCGTTATTCTTGTTCCGGTTATTGGAGTGGTGGTGTCTGTTACCGCCGTTGTTTCCTGCAGGCTTGCCGTTATTTCCGTTGCCCTTGTTTCTGTTGCCGGAAGCCTTATGCCCGTTTCTTCCGTGACCGTGTCCGTTTTTCTTCTGCGGCATAGTCATGTTAGGCTTCTCGCCGCATCCTTCTGGCAGTTCTGGCTTGTCAATCTCTTTCTCTATGAGAGCCTCAATCTTGCGGAGGTGTGGATAGTCTTTTTGTGTCACGAGAGTGGCTGCCTCACCAGTACGGTTGGCACGTGCCGTTCTTCCTATTCGGTGAACGTAGTCCTCAGGGTCGCGTGGCACGTCGTAGGTGATGACAAACTGGATGTCGTCGATGTCGATGCCTCGGCTCACGATGTCCGTTGCCACGAGAATGTTCACTCGTCTGTTCTTGAAGTCGCGCATCACCACGTCGCGTTCCTTCTGGTCGAGGTCGGAGTGCATAGCCTCGGCGTTGTAGCCCTTCTTTTTCATCAGCAGGGCAAGCTCCTTGACTTTCTGCTTTGACGATGCAAACACAATGACGCGGTCGAGGTTCTCGTCCGACAGTATATGTTCAACAATCTTGTTCTTCATGCCGTCGTGGCACAGATATGCCGATTGCTTGATTTTCTCGGCAGGCTTTGACACGGCAATCTTAACCTCCACAGGATTCTTCAGAATGTTGCGTGCCAGCTTCTGTATGTCGTTTGGCATGGTGGCAGAGAACATGATGGTCTGTCTCTCGTCCGACATGTAACTTACAATCTTCATTATGTCGTCGTAGAATCCCATGTCCAACATTCTGTCCGCCTCGTCGAGGATGAAGAATGACGTTTGCTTGAGGTCGATGTGTCCTCCTGCAAGGTGACTGATAAGACGTCCTGGAGTGGCGATGATGATGTCGGCGCCGAGTTCCAGACCCTTACGCTCCTGTTCGAAGCGCGCACCGTCGTTTCCTCCGTACACGGCAACGCTTGACACTCCGTTGAGGAAGTAGCCGAAACCCTCCACCTGCTGGTCAATCTGTTGTGCCAACTCACGTGTAGGCGACATGATGATGCAGTTGATGGAGTCCTTAGGATACTCTCCTGTGTTGAGCATGTTGAGTATCGGCAGCAGATATGCGGCAGTCTTGCCCGTACCTGTCTGCGCAATGCCTATGATGTCCTTTCCCTCAAGGATAGGGGGAATGGCCTTTTCCTGTATCGGAGTGCATTGGTCGAAGTTCATCGAGTCCAATGCGTCTAATATGTCATCGTCTAATGGTAATTCGTCAAAGTACATATAATTAGTATGTAAGTATGTTATTTATTTAGGTGCTTTCTTGTACACGTAGTATGCTATGAAGGCATACACAATGTTCGGAATCCATGCAGCGATAGCTGGTGGCATGTTGGCATTTGTGGCAAATGTCGATGATACCGTCTGGAACATGATGTAGGTGAAGCTCAGTGCCAGCCCTATGCCTAATGAGATGCCGAGTCCGTTCTTACGCTTTTGTGCCGAGAGCGATACTCCTATCACCGTGAGGATGAATGCAGCGAACGACGAAGCACCGCGCTTGTAGTATTCCACCTCAAACTCCTTTGTCTGTGCAAATCCCCTCTGCTTCTGACGCTCTATATATGCTTTCAGCTTCGGTGTGGTCAGTGTCTCCTGCTGTCCTTTGGTAATGAGGAAGTCTTGCGGCTCCATCTTAATAATGGTGTCAATTCTGTAGCCGCTTGACAATGTTTCCTTCAGTCCTCTAAGGTCGCGTGTCTGATAGTTCGTCAGAATCCAGTGGTACGGTTCCTCTGCCAATGTGTCGTACTGTATGGTCATTGCCTGGAGGTGCTTCACCAGTTTCTTGTTCTCGAACTTGTCGAGTGTAAACTCATATCCCGTCTTTTGTGTGTCCTCGTAACTGCCTATGTAGGCTATCACGCCCGAATCCACCTCCAGCTGCACGTTCGACGTGAATGTCTGCACGTTTCTGCGCTTGTAGGTGTTCTCGAACTTCACACGTTTCACGTTGCTCACAGGGATGACGTATGCACCGAGCAGGAATGTGAGAAGGGCGATGAATGCTGCCGATATGAAGTAAGGACGCAGCAGTCGTTTGAAGCTCACGCCCGTTGACATCATGGCAATAATCTCAGAGTTGTCTGCCAGTTTTGTCGTGAAGAATATTACGGCAATAAACACAAACAACTGACTGAAGAGGTTGGAGTAGTACGGAATGAAGTTGACGTAATAGTCAAATATGATAGCTTTCAGTGGTGCGTTGCGCTCAAGAAACTTGGCAATGTTCTCGTTGATGTCAAACACTACGGATATTGATATGATGAGTGCAATGGAAAAAAAGTATGTGCCAAGGAACTTGCCGATGATGTATCGGTCGAGCCTTGTAATAGGAGAGTGCGTCATGCACCAGTCCTTTATCTTATTCCATTTGTTCATGTAGCTATCCTTCTTTCTGTCTTTCTTGTTTGCTTAGTCCCAGTTTCCCTTTACAGTCTTCGTCCCAGTTCTTCCACCATCTTAGCCTTCCATACGGCAAAGTCGCCTGCTATGATGTGCTGGCGTGCCTCGCCCACGAGCCAGAGGTAGAAGGCAAGGTTGTGAATGCTTGCCACCTGCATGGCAAGAAGTTCCTGTGCCTTGAACAAGTGGTGTACGTATGCCTTGGTGTAGGCTGTGTCAACGTATGACGTACCCTCAGGATCCATAGGACTGAAGTCCATCTCCCACTTCTTGTTGCGGAAGTTTATAGTTCCGTGCTTGGTGAATATCATCGCATTGCGTCCGTTGCGTGTCGGCATTACGCAGTCGAACATATCCACTCCTCGCTCAATGCCCTCAAGGATGTTGATAGGCGTACCCACACCCATGAGGTAGCGTGGCTTGTCCTGTGGAAGTATCTCGTTGA
>JAFSSN010000100.1 GCA_017450985.1 Bacteroidaceae bacterium | reverse complement strand
TGGTTGAGCGGGTTGCGGTAGCTGTCGCGCATGGTCTGTCCTGTCTGCGAGAGTCCGAAGTGCATGTAGATGTCGGCTTTCAGTCCTGTGTTGGCCTTGGCGTATGCAAGGTTGCTCTTGCTCTCCAGCTTTATCAGCTGGTAGTATGTTGGGTCGGGACTGTGTTCGACAGCCATGTCGAGTGCCTCAGTCACGGGAACGGTGAACATGGGCACGGAGTCGGGTGCCGTGAGCCGTGGCACTATGTCCTGTTCCAGTCCGAGGAAAGAGCGGAAGGACTGCATCTCCTCCTCCATGTATATTTCCGCGTCCATGAAGTTGGTCTCTTCGTTCAGGCGGTTTATCTCGAGTTGCAGCATCTCGTTCTCGTTGATGTTGCCGATGGAATAGCGTCCTTTGGCCATGTTGTATAGTGTGTCGGCAGAGGCAAGGTTGAGACGTGCCATGTCGAGGTTGGTCTGTGCTGCCATGAGTCGGAAGAAGTGGTCGCATGCTTTGGCCGATACGAGTTCGAGTGTCTCGGCGTATGTCTGTCGTGCCTTGCGGTAGCGCACCGGCTCTATGCGTCGCTCCCAGCGTAGCGAGTTGAAGCCGAACAGGCTTTGCTCGTATCCTATGAGGAGCGGCTGGCTGCTGAATGAGGTGTGTTGTATTTCCAACTCGTCGAGACGTGTCAGCGTGCTCTTTACGAAAAGGCTTCCGCCCGTCAGGGATATTTTCTGGTTGACCTTCAGCGTGAGGTCTGTGCTGAGTTGGTTTTGCTTAAGGAACACCGAAGTACCGTTGGCCTGGGTAATCTTATTGATACTGCGATTAAGGTTAGGAGATGAAATAAGGGTTAGTGAAGGGAGGTAGTTGGCACGGTACTGTCGGTAGTTCCAATAGGCAGCAAGGAAGGCGTGGCGGGCACTCTGCACCGTCGGCGACTGTTGCTGTGCGAGTTCGATTGTTTGGGTCAGGCTGAGCACCAGCGAATCGTTCGCCGGTGCTGCCTGACTTAGCAGGAATGTTATAAATACGATTAAAAGTTTTTGTATATGATGTTTCATAAGGTTGCTTGTTAAATGTTTACGCCATTTCTATCTACAAGATACGTGCCAACGAAATCAAGTGTGTGTGTATTAACTTGTTAGCGTAAAATTATCTTCTGCCCGACGGCCCTGAAAACGTGCGGATGCGCACGGTGGGTGTGCGGAATCGCACAGGTAGCACATTTTCATGGCTATGATTTGTTGTTATCGTTCTTTTTTTATTACCTTTGTGGCGAATAACAATATTGCCGTGTTTTCCTAATTTGCTCGGCATACATACCAAAAACATATTCAAAGTGCAAGGAAAGATACTTATTGTTGACGATAACGAAGACGTGCTCCTGTCGCTCAACCTGCTGTTGAAAAACAGGGTTGAGGCTGTGAGGGTCACTACGCAGCCGCAGAAGATAGAGCAGTTTATGGAGGTGTTTCAGCCTGACGTGATACTGCTGGACATGAACTTCCAGCGCGATGCCATAAGCGGTGAGGAGGGTTATGCATGGCTCAAGACCATTTTGCGTGCCGACCCCGATGCCGTGGTGCTGTTCATTACCGCCTACGTGAATACGGAGAAGGCGGTACGTGCCATCAAGGAGGGCGCGGTGGACTTCATTCCCAAGCCGTGGGACAGGGATAAGCTGTTGAGCACGGTGGAGAGCGCGGTGGAGCTGAGCAAGGCAAGGCATCAGAAGCGTCCGCAGGAGCAGGAGCGCGAGGCTTCGCTGTGCGGAGACGCGAAGGACGACGAGCCGCTGCTCATAGGCGAGTCGAACGCCATGAAGGAACTGAGGCAAAAGATAGAGTGTGTGGCTGTGACCGATGCCAACGTGCTTGTGACTGGCGAGAACGGTACGGGCAAGGATGTAGTGGCGCGTCTGCTGCACCACCTTTCTAAGCGTGCCGCTCGTCCGTTTGTGGCTATCGACCTCGGTGCGCTGCCTGAGCAGCTGTTCGAGAGTGAGTTGTTCGGCTATGAGAAGGGAGCGTTCACCGATGCAAAGACTGCCAAGGCTGGACTCGTGGAGACTGCCGACGGCGGCACTCTGTTCCTCGACGAGATAGGCAACATGACGGCTGTGCAGCAGCAGAAGTTGCTGACGGTCATAGAAAAACGCTATGTGGCGCGTCTCGGTGCTACGAAAGGGCGCAACGTGGATGTGCGTCTTGTGTGTGCCACGAATGCCCCTCTGGCTCAGATGGTTCGCGAGCGTAAGTTCCGTCAGGACTTGCTCTACAGGATAAACACCATAGAACTGCACCTGCCGCCGTTGAGGGAGCGCGGCAACGACATTCTGCTGCTTGCCAATCATTTCGTGAAGCATCTGGCAGAGAAGTACGATAAGCGTGTGCCTGCGCTGTCGGCTGATGCCTGTGCGGCTCTGCTGCGCCATGAGTGGCAGGGCAATGTGCGTGAGTTGCAGCACGTCATGGAGCGTTGCGTGATTCTGTGCGACAAGGCTGTGATAGGTGCGGAGGACATTCTGCTTGAGAATACGGGTGCGACGAGCCATGAGGCGAGTGCCGTTCCTGCATCGTTGAACCTTGACGAACTGGAGCGTCAGGCCATTCATCGTGCCATATCGCTGAGTAACGGTAACTTGACTCAGGCGGCTGAGATGCTGGGCATTACGCGCTATTCGCTCTACCGCAAGATTGACAAGCTGGGGGTGATTTGAATGACTCATGAAGAATGAAGAATTATGAGCTGATAATTCAAGTATCGCAAGTAGTTAAAGGGAGTATTCTTCGTGGAGTTGGACAGGGGAGACCGCTTTGCTCAGGACGATACTCTTTCGCATCAGATGCATCTGCAAACAGTCGAACGCTATTTCAACTGCATGGAGCGTAGTGGAATTTACTACCTTTAACTCCAAGCAGGTGAATATGAAGAAATGATATAATGAACAACTGGATAAGGAATATAATTACACGCAAGAGCGTAGGACGGCTGCGCCGCATGATGGAGGCTATCCGCACACGCGAGTTTACCTTGCACTTCGCTACTGACGAGCTGTCGGGCGAGGAGGCGAGGCTTGCCGACGAGATAAACAAGACGATAGACGAGTTTCGCACGGGATTGCAGCAGCAGGAGGCGCAGTACGGCTATTTCGACACGCTGCTCAACAGCGTGGAGGCTTGTCTGATGGTCGTGGACGACGGCGGCAAGGTGGTGTGGATGAATCGCAGCGCCATCGACACGCTCTGCGGTTTCAGACTGACTGACCTGCAAATGCTTGCCAGTTTGAGCCCGAATTTGCCGCAGGAGATGATGGCTATGCTGCCGGGCACGCAGAAGCTGTTGAGGCTGACGGTGCGGAATACGGAACTGCAGATGTCGCTCTCGGTTGTGAAATATTACCGTAAGGGTATAGACTACAGGTTGTTCAGTATGCAGAACGTGCGGTCGGTGCTGCAGGAGAATGAGCTGGATGCTCAGAAGAAACTGATAAGCGTTTTGACGCATGAGATAATGAATTCGCTGACTCCTATCATATCGCTGTCGGAGACGCTTTGCGACAGCTGGGAGGCGGGTACTGCCGATGCCGACGACACGATGCTGGCTCTCAGGGCTATTCACCGGCGAAGCGACGGACTGCTGAAGTTCGTGGAGAACTACCGCCGTCTGTCGAAGCTGTCGGCGCCTGTGCTGAAGCCTGTCGAGGTGGGCAGGATGACGGAGTCGCTGCAGAGGCTGTTCTGCGAAGCTTGTTTCCACTTCGACATTTCCGACCCGGAGGAGATGGTGCTCGTGGACAGTCATCAGATGGAACAGGTGCTCATCAACCTGCTGAAGAATGCGCGCGAGGCTACGGAGGGGCTCGATGCGGAGCCGCGCATAACGCTCCGCACGCAGTCGGTACGTGCGGCGAGGATGTTCGTCGTCACGGTGGAGGACAACGGCTGCGGTATTCTGCCTGACGTGCAGGAACGTATCTTCATCCCGTTCTTCACGACGAAGCCGCACGGCTCCGGCATAGGCTTGAGCCTGTGTCGCCAGATTGTGAACAACCACGGGGGCACGATAACGGTGAAGAGTGTGCCCGACAATGGAAGCGTGTTCCGCATAGAACTTCCGCTTGCGTAGGCACGAAGGAGGTGCGACGGGGGAGCGAAAGAGGCGGAATGGCGTGTGGAAATGCGCAAGAAAGAACGCGCGCGAGCGCAAAATGACCCTTTTGCGGTCGTGCAAATCTTAAATCAGAACTCTGAAAGGTACAAGAATTTTTAATTCTGAATTTTAAATTGTATCTTTGCACAAAATTGCAAAAATATCTATGAGTGATAAGATAGACAACAAGGATTTGGAATTGGATGACGCCACAGACAACGAACGTGACGATGAAATGGAAAGAACAGAGGATGCTGACGGCTTTGTAGAAGATGAAGAGAACCGAAGTACTGAGGATGAGGACGGCGCAGAGCTCGCCGATGAATCTTCGGCTAACGGTCTTCCGCCTAAGAGCGACTATGACCCTACAAAGATGACTGACAGCATTACGCACCACCTTAGCGGTATGTATCAGAACTGGTTCCTGGATTATGCAAGCTACGTAATCCTGGAGCGTGCCGTGCCTCATATCATGGACGGTCTGAAGCCTGTGCAGCGACGTATTCTCCACTCTATGAAGAGAATGGACGACGGACGCTACAACAAGGTTGCCAACATCGTGGGTCACACCATGCAGTTCCACCCTCACGGCGATGCGAGTATCAAGGATGCTCTCGTGCAGATGGGACAGAAGGAACTGCTCATCGACCATCAGGGTAACTGGGGTAACATCCTCACGGGTGACGATGCCGCTGCTGCGCGTTACATCGAGGCACGACTGAGCAAGTTTGCCCTCGACGTTGTGTTCAATCCTAAGACTACGGAATGGAAACTGTCTTACGACGGACGAAACAAGGAGCCTATTGCGCTGCCGGTGAAGTTCCCTCTGCTCATTGCACAGGGTGTGGAAGGTATTGCCGTAGGTCTCAGTTCTAAGATTCTGCCTCACAACTTCAACGAGATTTGTGATGCGGCTGTGAACTATTTGTACGAAAAGCCTTTCCAGCTCTATCCAGACTTCCTTACGGGCGGTTCAATCGACGTGTCAAAGTACAACGACGGCCAGCGCGGAGGAAGCGTGAAGATACGTGCCAAGATTGAGAAGGTTGACAACAAGACTCTCGTCATTCGTGAGATACCTTTCAGCAAGACAGCCGAGACACTCATAGATACCATTACGAAGGCTGTTGAGAAGGGTAAGATTAAGGCTCGCAAGATTGAAGACAATACTGCTGCCGAGGTGGAGATTCTGGTTCACCTCGTGCCGGGCGTGTCAAGCGACAAGCAGATTGACGCGCTGTATGCCTTCACCGACTGCGAGATAAGCATATCGCCTAACTGCTGCGTCATTGACGAGCGTATGCCTAAGTTCCTTACCATCAGCGACGTGCTCAAGAAGTCGGTTGACAATACTAAGTTCCTCATTCGCCGTGAGCTGGAAATCAGGCGAGGCGAGATTCTGGAGCAGCTGCACTTTGCGAGTCTGGAGCGCATCTTCATCGAGGAGCGCATCTATAAGGGCAAGGAATTCGAGCAGGCTCCGGACATGGATCACGCTATAGCTTACGTGGACAAGCGTCTCGAACCGTTCAAGGAGTCGTTTGTGCGCGAGGTGACACGCGACGACATCCTCCGACTCATGGAGATTAAGATGGCGCGTATCCTTAAGTTCAACAAGGACAAGGCGGATGAGCTTATTGCCAAGATGAAGGCGGACATCGAGGAGATTGACCACGACTTGGCTAACCTCGTGGAGGTGACTGCCAACTGGTTCCGTTTCCTGAAGCAGAAGTACGGTGCAGAGCATCCTCGTTTGACTGAGATTCGCAACTTCGACACTATTCAGGCTGCTACGGTGGCTGAGGCTAACCAGAAGCTGTATATCAACCGTGCCGACGGATTTATCGGTACGAGCTTGAAGAAGGACGAGTATGTGTGCAACTGCTCCGACATCGACGATGTTATTCTCTTCTACCGCGACGGTACTTACAAGGTGGTGAAGGTGACGGACAAGCTCTTCGTGGGCGAGACTGAGAAGTCGAAGAAGGAGAAGCGTAAGGCGGAGATTCTGCACATTGCCGTGTTCAAGAAGAACGATGCGCGTACGATATACAACGTGTGCTACAAGGACGGCGCTACGGGCGTGACGTTCATTAAGCGTTTCAACGTCACTACGGTGACGCGCGACCGCGAATATGATGCTACGTCGGGCACTCCTAAGAGCCGCATTACCTACTTCTCTGCCAATGCCAACGGCGAGGCTGAGATTATCAAGGTGACGCTCAAGCCGCACGAGAAGATTAAGAAGCTTACGTTCGACAAGGACTTCTCTGAGATTGCCATCAAGGGACGTGCTTCGCGAGGCAACCAGCTGACCAAGAACGAGGTGTTCCGCATACAGTTGAAGGCACACGGAGGCAGTACGCTGGGTGGCAGAAAGGTTTGGTTTGACCGCGACGTGCAGCGTCTCAACTACGACGAGCACGGCGAGTATCTCGGCGAGTTCCACAATGACGATCAGATTCTCGTTATTCTCGACAACGGCGACTATTATGTTTCTAACTTCGACGTGAACAACCACTACGAGCAGAACATAGTGCGCATAGAGAAGTACGATAAGAGCAAGGTATGGACGGCTGTTCTCTGGGACGCTGACAATCAGAACCTGCCTTACATAAAGCGTTTCCTCATGGATGCTTCGACAAGAAAGCAGAACTACTTGGGCGAGAATCCAGGCAGCCGACAGATTCTGTTGACCGACACCGTTTATCCGCGTCTGCTGCTTAAGTTTGCCGATAACGGCGTGGAGCGACCTGACGAGGAAATTGATGCAGAGCAGTTTATTGCTGTCAAGGGCTTCAAGGCAAAGGGTAAGCGCATAACTACGTTCCCGCTTGCCAGTGTTACGGAGCTTGAGCCGTTGCGCGTTCCGGAGCCAGAGGAGCAGGAAGGTTCTGACGATGGCGACGGTGGGGATGCTCAGGAGGTCGTCGATCCCGATGAGGGCAAGAGCGACAGCGACATCCGCGACGAGATAACGGGACAGCTGAAACTGTTTTAAGTAAGTGTTTTTTAGGTATGAATACATCTCATTTATCATATATCAGAGGCTTGGCAATGGCGGTGGTGCTGTTGCTGGGCCTTTGTGCTTATGCGCAGAATCCGATACCGCAGAGTGATGCAGCGACGTGTGACTCTATGTGTACCGATAATGAATTGGAGGGGCGTATAGCTCCTGGATTTTATGCTTCAAGATATGTGATGCACAGCACTATGTTCGGTATTGGTGCTGCCAATGTTCTCGATACTTATCTCTCGCCTTACAACTATACGGGCGGTGAACTGAGGGTGGTGCGTGAAACTATGCGCAATACGAGGCTGATGGGGGGAAGTGTGATGTATCAGACTTTCATCGACGCTAATGCTGCCATGGTGAAGAACAGGCCGGGCAACGTGACGGAGTATGCAGGAGGAATAAGATATACCAATGCGTGGCTCTATAACTTCAACGACATTTATGCTACGGAGTATGGAAGCAGACTGCGTGTAATGGCAGGAGCTGCGGCAGGCTGCTATCTCGGCGGTGTGTATAACGAGCGTAACGGCAACAATCCCGCACAGGCTAAGATGGACTTGACGATTGATGCCGAGGCTGTGGCTATGTATGAATTCTGGGTTTTGAATTGTCCTTTTACGGTGCGTTATCAGATAAACATTCCGCTTCTGGGATGTGCATTCTCGCCAAACTATGGTCAGTCGTATTATGAGTTGTTTCAGCTTGGCAACTACGACCATAACATCGTTGGGGCTACGCCTTTCAACGCGCCTTCGTGGCGTCATCTGCTGACGCT
>JAFSSN010000099.1 GCA_017450985.1 Bacteroidaceae bacterium | reverse complement strand
GGAAGAGTCCCACTTGTGGAACTTGATGCCTATCTCTCCTGAATCGACTACGGTGCATGACTTAGCCATGATGATGCTGAACGTGAGTATGCAGACTATAGCGATTGCATACGCCTTAACCAGTCTTAAGTTGATATTTGAATTATTAACAGTATTTGCCATAATGCTTTGTCGTATTTTACAAGGCGAGTCCTGGCGGTCAAACGCGTTGATAAGAGAACCAGGACAAGCCTTAAGGTTTATTACTATATTCTTTTTGCTTTTAGTGCTTCATAAAACTTCATAACCACATACTATCAGAGATGTCAGTCAAAGACGCTTATTCGAGTCTTACGGCTGTTCCGCTGCAGCTAACCATGAGCATGCTGCTTGACTGTCCGACGGTCTCGTAGTCTATGTCGATTCCTATGACGGCATTTGCTCCCATTCTTGCAGCTCTTTCCTCCATCTCCTTCATAGCGTTCTCCTTTGCCTCGACAAGTGTGCGCTCGTAGCTTGAAGCTCTGCCTCCGAAGAAGTCGTGAAGTGAAGCGGTAAAGTCTTTAAGGAAGTTTGCACCAATGATTATCTCTCCTGTGACTACTCCGTAATAGTTAGCAATTTTACGTCCCTCGACGCTCGGTGTTGTTGTAAGTAACATAGTTGTAAAAAGTTTAATGTTAAACAATTCTTTTTTGTTGATGTCGCAAAGTTATAGCAATTGCATGAAAGGAACTAATAAGCGCAATGATAATCCATGTTTTTATTCTCATTTTCCCCGTTGCAAACACATAACGCGCTAATTATCACTATCGTCATGTTACATCGGACACAGTATTTCGCAATGAACAGACTATTTTTCTTTGCTGAATAGTGATTTTTCTGTACATTTGTTGCGAAATAACAAAAAGGACGGTTTCCTCGAGCAGCGGCAGTACGGCTGCGGAAGACGCGCGAACCGGCATAAAACATTAGCAAGGATGAAAGACATTACCCGCCGAAGCATATATAGGGTTATATATGATATGATCAAGGCCGACCAGCTCATCTCGTCGAACGAGATAGAGTTCGTGAAGCTGTTGTGTCAGAAGTACGCCATCACTTCGGAGATGCGCGAGACGGCAATGGAGCTGTCGCTGCAAGAATCGATGGAGGAGCTGATGCAGCTGCCAGCCGGTCAGCAGAAGACGCTGTTCGAGAATGCGGCAAAGCTCACGCTCTCCGACGGCACGTGCTGCCGCGAGGAGGCTCTGCTGCTGCTTGCCATGCACGAGTGTATGAACACCGGCGCGGGGGCATCCATAGTGTCGGTGCCGTGGGGCGACATCATGCTCGACAACAGCCAGGTGCTGTTTGTGGAGAACGGCTACGACACGACGAGGAACGAAGCAATCACGACGCACTACACCTCGCTGTACAACAGCTTCAGGGTGGGCGGCTTCGACTTCGTGTACATGCCAAAGGTGGTGGAGCAGCTCACAGCGACGGAAAACCTGCTTAACGACATAGTGTTCTACCTTGCACCGACAGGCAGCGATGCAGAGGCCGATGCCGTGGCGCAGTCGATAAGGACGCTCACCACGGAGTCGCTCTACCGCGAACTGCTCATAGGCAAGCTCGGCTTCAACATCAACCTCGACGAGCCGTCGTTTGTCATGCGAATAGGTTTCTCTATGGTGAACAACATGAGAATGGCAAACTACCTCGTAGTGCCGCTCACGACAGAGCCGCAGACTCAGGTCAACGACATGATGACAAGCTTCATGAACTACCAGAACCAGTCGTCGTTCGTGATACGCAACTGCACCGTCAACTCCAATACCTTCGTGTATGCGGGCTTCTACCGCACCCTCTTCGACCTCGTGACCTACCGTCAGGGCGCTTCGTGCACGTTGCAGGTACATCCATACAATCACAAGAACGTGCTGAGCATACTCACCGTGACACCACAGTCGGAGACCGACGTGCCTGTGAACATAGGGCCGAAGGAGGCTGCCTTCTACATCTTCCTCATCGACGAGACTATCAACTACGGAGGCTTCCCTACCTCGCTCACTACAGCCGACGACGCCACGCGGATGAAGGAGGCGCAGAAGCGGTTCGAGAAGACATATTTCTCGCTGTGCAACCGCGAGACGGCACCCGACATAACCAATGCCGACATACGCCGCCCTATGCTGTCGAAGATAAGGAAGGCAATAGAACTGCATCCCACTCTCGTACAGAAGATGATGTTCCTGCCCGAAACCACCGCCGGCAAGGTGATAAAGGTTCACGTCGAGAAAAGAAACATTGTTACCGAAAAATAAAAACACTGAAGTTTTGCAAGTAGTAAAAAGGAGTTAACTTCGTGAAGTAAAAAGGAGTAACCGCTTCGCTCAAGACGGTACTCTTTCGCTTAAAACGCATCCGTAAACAGTCAAACGTCCGTTTTACTCCATGGAGCGTAGCGGAATTAACTCCGCTTAACTCCTTTTTTACTCCAAGCAAGTAAAGCGTTAGCGATACTTGCTAAAGTTAAATAAAAACAATACTTATCAATGCAACCAATGTACAAGATACTTACTGCTCAGTGCATAGCGCTGCTTTCGTCATGCTGGATAAGTGCTACGGCTCAGTCGTTCACAATCAAGCATGGTAAGAACGTAAATATTTACCTGCAAGAGACAGCCGCTCCTGTGGCTAATACTGCCCTCGACATGCTGAAGGGCGACATGAGGACGGTGCTCGACAGCAGGCTCACGACGACGGCCGACAGCAACCGCGCCGACATCGTGGGAGTGTACGACAACACTTTGCCGCGCGAGGGCTTCAGCCTCAACGTGCGACGGGGCACAATGCGCATCAGTGCTGCCGACGCCCACGGCATGGCATACGGACTGCTCGAGGTGTCGCGCCTCATGGGCGTGAGTCCGTGGGAATGGTGGGCCGACTGCACCCCGCGTCAGCTCCAACGCTTCGTACTGAAAGACGGGTATGCGAACAAGCAAAGCCCTGCCGTGGCATACAGAGGCATATTCATCAACGACGAGGACTGGGGACTGCTACCCTGGGCACAGAAGCGAGAGCCTGAGGCATGGACCATCAAGCAAGGTAGGCTGAAGGGTGCTGTGGGAAGCAAATGCACAGAGAAGATATTCCAGCTGCTGCTGCGTCTGCGCGCCAACTACTACTGGCCTCCGATGCACGAATGTACACAGCCGTTCTTCCTCACCGCCGGCAACCGCGAGGTGGCTGCACGCTACGGCATTTATATAGGCGGAAGCCACTGCGAGCCGATGGCATGCTCGGCGGCTGCCGAATGGGGTATAAGAGGCAAGGGTGACTACAACTACATTACTAACCGCAAGGAGGTGAAGCAATTCTGGCAGAAGCGTCTCAACGAGGTGAAGGATCAAGACATGCTCTATACCATAGGCATGAGAGGTGTGCACGACGGAGCGATGCAGGGAGTGAAGACTCCGAAGGAGAAGCTCGACGCCCTGCAGCAGGTCATTGCCGACCAGCGCGAAATGTTCGAACGCACCAAGCCGGGCATGGCGGACGGCAAGCAGCTGTTCGTGCCCTACAAGGAGGTGCTGGACATATACAATGCAGGACTGAAGGTGCCCGACGACGTGACGCTGATGTGGACTGACGACAACTATGGCTACATACGCCACTTTCCAGACGCAAAAGAGCGGAAGCGCGCGGGCGGCAACGGCATATACTACCACATAAGCTACTGGGGAGCGCCGCAAGACTATCTGTGGCTCGGCTCTTTCTCGCCATACCTCCTTCACCACCAGATGAAGACGGCATACGAAAGGGGCATCCGTCAGGTGTGGGTGCTGAACGTGGGCGACATCAAGCCGGCAGAGTTTCTCATAGAGCAGTGGATGGACTATGCGTGGGGCGGATTTGAAACTGAGAAGAATAAAGACGTCGTAATGAGGCGCATGGAGCAGTTCTACGAGCGCGAGTTCGGACAGAAGTACGGCAAGGACATAGCATCTATGATGGCGGAGTGGCATCACCTCGCCTTTGAGCGTCGCCCTGAGTTCATGGCCAACACGCGCGTGTATGAGAAGGACCGTGCAAAGTGGGCTGTGCAGCGACGCATTGACGACTGGGACACGAACGACGTGGCTGAGCGTGTGGCTGCATATCAGCGTCTGTCCGACAAGGCAGAGCTTATATGGCAGGGCATTGACAACGACCGTCGGGCTGCATACTTCCAGATGGTGAAGTATCAGGTGCAGGCTGCGGCGCAGATGAACTTCAAGTTCCTCTGCCCCGAAAAGGCTGATGCTGCCTACGACTCTATAGCTGCCCTTACTCAGACCTACAACATGGGCATAGACGGCAAGGGCAAGTGGCAGGGCATGATGGACATGGCTCCGCGCAAGCTGCCTGTTTTCGACCGACTGGCGAAGCCTCTCACATATCCGCAGCCGACGGAGAAGAAAGAAAAGGTGTGCGGCTTGGTCGAGCTGAACAAGGGTGATTATCATTGCTTTAAGTGTCGTGTCGGCAAGAACGACAGCATCACGCTCGAAATGAGTTTCCTGCCTACCTTCCCAATCAACAGCGACAGGCTCGGCTTTGCCATAAACCCGAGCTACGACGTGGAGCAGGTGGGTGAGTATCAGACTAAGGTTCATTCGGAGGAATGGAAGCAGAACGTGCTGCGCAACAGGGCTGTACGACGCTTCACTTTTCCTACCAACGGCAATAAGATTGTCGGCTTCCAAATAGATGCTGTCGATGACGGCTTGGTGATTCTTGATATTAAGATGTGTGAGCCTATACGGTGATGGCGGGAGGTTGTAAGGTCGGGACGGTTATGAGGTTGTAAGGTCTTACGGTTGGACGGTTAGGACGGTTAGGACGGTCATAAGGTCTTACGGTTATGAGGTCGGGAGGTTTTACGGTTTGGACGGTTATAAGGTCTTGAGGTTTTACGGTCTTATGGTTAGGCGGGTATAAGGTCTGGCGGTTATGAGGTTGTAAGGTCTTACGGTTTTACGGTTATGAGGTCGGGAGGTTTTACGGTCTTATGACAGTCAGGTCATAAAGGGGCATGATTAAGTCCTCGTAAGCAACACAGCCTATCCACCTAAAAAACAAG
>JAFSSN010000098.1 GCA_017450985.1 Bacteroidaceae bacterium | reverse complement strand
GCGCAGGCATATACCCATGCGATATAGGCTCAGAGCGTTCCATGCGCACGTTGTTCTGGAAAGCCAGGTTCAGCTCTGCCGTCATCATGTCGGTTGTCCACGACGTGTGGCTCAGCACCTTCAGGTGGTTCACGCTCTGATGAGGCAAGTCAATGTCGCGCCGTGACCTGTCATAGTCTATGTCCGACAGTCGTACTTCCAGACCGTGTGCATTGGCAAAGAATCCACTCTTGGAGTAAGAGTCAGAGATGCGTATGTCCGTGTGTACGTTGTAGCCTGCATATCCCAGCATCACACTTCCGTCGCGCTCCAGTCCTGCCGTGTTGCGCAGACGCTGGTCGTGCAGGCGTATGTAGTATGAGTAGTACTGTATGCTGTCGGTAGGCACACGGTAGTCGGCATAGTCGATTAACGTCATGTTGGCACCATAGAAGAAGCGTCCCAGTCGTCCGCCCACCTTGGCCGACAGTCCGAGCTGTTTATTGTTGGAACGGCAGAACGTCTGCACCTCACCGCTGAACTGCTTCAGCGGGATGTGGTTGGTGTATAGGTTTACCACTCCTCCTATGGCATCGCTGCCATATAGAAGTGCTGCCGGTCCTTTAATCACTTCCGCACGGTCTATGGCAAACTGGTCAATCTCCAGTCCGTGGTCGTCGCCCCACTGCTGTCCCTCGTGCTTGATGCCATCCTCAGTCACCGCAAGACGGTTGAAACCCAGTCCGCGGATCATAGGCTTCGATTGTCCTGAGCCTATGCTCATGGCTTTTACACCGGGGATGCCCTGCAATGTCTGCATGAGACTTCCTGCAAAGTTTTTGTCGAGGTAATCGCGGGTTACTTGTACGCTCGACTGTGATGAGCGCATAAGAAAGTCATGTTGTGATTGGCCTACGACCATCACGTCATGTAGTGTCACTGTGCTGTCACTGACTTCCGACATACATAGTGCCACTGCAAGCAAGCTTGTCAACATATCCTTGATTTTTAATGATAAAGTAGTGCGCTTGACAGGTTATGTCAAGTACACGAATATAACAGGAAATAGTGATTATTATTCCCTAATGTCTTAAGAAATCAAAGATGTTACAGGAGGAGCGCGTGATTGGAAATGCTGTATGTCTGTTGCATGATAGTTGTCGGCAATGTCCTTGCATACAGCATCTGACTCTGGAATTGGAATTTGTATCTCCACTGTTTGTGCAGGCATGAAAGTGGAGTATAGAAACTGACAAAGCGGGCAAGCGTCGAATCCTGCGTTTGCCACATCGAGATGACTGTGATGAATGTGTTGTGCACATTCGTCGCAGTGCTGAACACCTGTCTGACGGTCGTCTTCGTGTACGTGACACCATGACAAAAGCATGATTGGCACTATGACGGCGAGCAACAGGTACGATGATATTCTTTGTCTTAAATTTACCTGCATTTATGTCGTTGTCTTTGACTTGTTCCGTCAAAAACGCTGCAAAGATAGTCTTTAAAGTGATTGCTTGTTTGTTTTTAACTAAATTTAAACGTGAAGCATAGTTGTTATATTGGTGGTTATTCTTTAACTCTTACTTAACAAAAATGAGCAAAGAGTATTGATAAATGCAAGAGAGGAACTGCAAACACGCAGTTCCTCTCTTATGCTGATATTCAGTCTTGTCTGTTAGTCAAACAAACTCTTCATTCCTGTGTTGTCGTTGGAATTTACCCATGGCGAGCGACCCAGATGCTTGTAGGCAAGTTCTGTCACCTCGCGTCCTCGTGGAGTGCGCTTGATGAAGCCCTCCTTGATAAGGAATGGTTCATAGACTTCTTCCACTGTACCTGCATCCTCGCCAATGGCTGTGGCAATGGTGCCTATGCCGACAGGACCTCCCTTAAACTTGTCGATGATTGTGAGCAGAAGCTTGTTGTCGATTTCGTCAAGTCCGTATTTGTCAATGTTGAGTGCCTCAAGGGCGATATGTGCAATGGCAAGGTCGATGGTTCCGTTGCCTCGCACTTGTGCAAAGTCTCTTACACGACGGAGAAGAGCATTGGCAATACGTGGAGTACCGCGTGAACGGCCTGCTATCTCGCCGGCAGCATCGTTGTCACAAGGAACACCGAGAAGCTTTGCCGAGCGTAGGATAATCTTCTTCAGAGTCTGGGCATCGTAGTATTCCAAGTGGAGGTTGATGCCGAAACGTGCACGCAGAGGGGCTGTGAGCAGTCCGCTGCGTGTTGTTGCACCTACGAGAGTGAATGGATTGAGGTCAATCTGGATGCTGCGTGCCGAAGGCCCCTTGTCTATCATGATGTCGATGCGGTAGTCCTCCATTGCCGAATAGAGATACTCCTCCACCACAGGTGACAGACGGTGAATCTCGTCAATGAAAAGCACGTCATTTTCCTCAAGGCTCGTAAGGATGCCGGCAAGGTCGCCGGGCTTGTCGAGCACAGGTCCGGATGTAACTTTGAAACCCACTCCAAGCTCGTTGGCAATGATGTTGCTGAGCGTTGTCTTACCAAGTCCAGGAGGACCGTGTAGGAGTGTGTGGTCGAGTGGTTCGCCGCGGTATTTCGCAGCCTCGACGAAGATACGAAGATTGTCAACGACCTTTTGCTGACCGCTGAAATCCTCGAATTGCAGAGGACGCAATGCGTTTTCGAAGTCCTTGTCCGACTTTGAACGCTGTTCCCTTATGTCGAAGTCTTCTGCCATTTTTTAGTTTTCTTCTCTTGTATGTTTGTATTCAAAGAGTATTGCGAAGGCAATGCCCACTACGAGGGCGTAGCCTGCGAATATGAACCATGATGTGCGCCATCCTTCAAGGCTCATGAATGAAGGATTGAGAGCATCGGTATATACGAAGTGATTGATTACCTCCTTGGCAGCGAGTGAGCCTATAGTTGCACCGAGACCGTTAGTCATAAGCATGAACAGTCCCTGGGCTGATGAACGCATGCTCACGTCTGTCTCCTTGTCCACGAAGAGTGAACCGCTGACATTGAAGAAGTCGAACGCTACTCCATAGACGATGCAGCTGAGGAAGAACAGCCATACTCCGTTGCCTGGGTCGCCAAGTCCGAAGAATCCGAAGCGTCCAACCCATGCAAACATAGATATGAGCATCACGTTCTTGATGCCGAAACGCTTGAGTGCAAACGGAATTAGGAGTATGCACAGCGTCTCGCTCATCTGAGAGATGGATACAAGCACGTTGCTGTGTTCTACGAAGAAGAGACCCTTGAAGTCTTCATACTCACCGAATGACTGAATGTATGGGTTTGCATATCCGTTTGTAATCTGAAGGCTCACACCGAGAAGGAACGAGAAGATGAAGAAGAATGCCATCTTCTTGTCGCGGAAGAGAGAGAATGCTTTCAGACCGAAAGCCTCTGATATGCTTTGCTTGCCGCTGTTGCGTCCTACAGGACAGTTTGGCAGGGTGAGAGAGTAGAGTGCCAACACAAGGCTTATGATGCCTGATACAAGGAATTGTTGAGGCTCATTTTGAAATCCTGTGAAATCTACGAACCACATGGCGCAGATGAATCCTACCGTACCGAACACACGTATTGGCGGGAATGCCTTGACGGTGTCGAGTCCTTCCTTGTCAAGTGCGGTGTATGCAACAGAGTTGCTAAGTGCCAGGGTCGGCATGTAGAATGCCACGCTGAGCGTATATACTGCAAACAGGGCTGTTCCGTTCACGTTGTTCTCGCCGCTGGACAGACCTATCCATGTGGCCACGCCCATGAATACGGCAGCCATGAAATGACAGAATGACAGCAGACGCTGAGCCTGTACCCAACGGTCGGCTATGATACCCATTATGGCAGGCATGAAGATTGATACTACACCCTGAATGGCATAGTAGTTGCCTATGTCGGTGCCCAGCCCTACACGATAGAGATAGGCTCCCATAGACGTGAGATAAGCTCCCCAGGCTGCGAACTCCAGGAAGTTCATCATGATGAGACGAAGCTTAATATTATTCATAGATTTCTTTATATATTTTTGTAGTTAATTATTTCTTTGAGTCGAATCGCCTACGGCGGAATGAAGAGCGAAGAATGAGAATTACTCTGTTTGCAAATTTGTAATTATCAATTCACATCATTCGTCCTTTTACTCCATGGAGCGTAGCGGAATTAACTCCGCTTAACTCCTTTTTTACTCCAAGCAAGTAAAGCGTTAGCGATACTTGCGAAAGTTGAGTTATTTGTTAATCAAGAAATGTCCTTTAGGACTTAATCCCTCTGCGCTGATATACATCTCGTGACACGAACTGTTGTTCCAGAACTCCACTTGTGCCTTGCCTTCTGCGTTGGTCTTTACGTCTGGTGCCCAGAATATGGTGCGTCTGAAGTCCTCCATAGGCGGCAGATAGTTGTAGTCCTCCATCTCGAACGTGCTCGGCACGTTGTAGCCGTTGAAATGCGTCTTTCTCATTCCCTTTGCCTTAAATGGGAGTTTGTAGTGAGTATACAGATACACGGTCACAGGGTCGCGTCCTTGGATGTCTGGGCAGTAGAGATATGACTTGAACGCGTCTGGGTCCTCGGAAATGTAGGCCGACTTAACCTCGTCAATGAAAATAGGCATGTCCTCAATACTGTTTTGAAGCACTTCGAACGTAGAGAAGTTTGCCACTCGTCCAAGGTTCGTGATTGAGGCGTATGCATTGTTGAGAATCCAGATGATAGGTCTGTTCTTGTATCCTATACCGTCCTCATAGATTCGGTGATTGATGCTTGTGGCATGGAAGCGTCCTTCGTCCAAATCCTCGCCGTTGAGGCCTTTGTTCAATTCTCCCGTCATGACCGTCTGTTGGAAAGCGTCGTTCGGGTCTTCTATGTCACCACTCAGGTCGCCGAGTGTAGCCGTCTTGTCGAGAGTCTGCTGTGTGTCGAAATCTGCTGCAGCCTGGCTTTCCGTGAGATTGTAGTCTCTGTTGCTTCCCGTGAAGAAAGGATTGCGTGTGCAGAGCCATTTGTAGAGCGTAGGCACTTCCATGCCCAAGTCGCAGTAGAGGTCGGCATCCTTGTCGGCGTTGTAGTAGATAGGGGAGTGACGTCGTGCGTTGTCTTCCGACTCCCACATGATGCGTGCATTATCGAAGATGCGTCGGCGTGCCTTCACCCATACGGTAGGAAGTACTACTTCGCGTTTCTGTATCGGAATGTACACATTGTCATCCTCTGCTGCCTTCTTCGATTTCTCGTCGTTGAACAGGTTTGCCAGTTTGCCAATCTTAACAGGCTCAGTCTCGGCAGGTGTCATTATGCGTCTCTTAGGCGAAAAGTGACGGTCAATGCCTACGTAGTAGTTTGCGTCCTTCCAGTAACCATGCTTGTCCTCGCGTCCTGTGTTGATGAACATGGTCCATTCGCCGTCAACGTCGGGAAGAGAGAAGGCGTAGTTGCCCAGTGAGTCAGTCTTTGCCGTACCCTTGAGCGACTGTCCTGACCTGTTGTAAAGAGTGGCTTCCAGCCATGTGTTGTCAACAGGATTCTTTTTCGACTTGGCTTTCAGAGTGCCAAGCAGATACAATTTGTCCTCGGCAGGCTGGTCGAACAGGGCCGTCTCCTTTGTGAACATCGAATAGCCTTTGTTCTCTTCGAGAGCATCGGCCATCAGTGCCCAGTCGTATCGCTTCCATCCCTGAACCATCATGAGCAGGTCGGCAGCCATGCGGTGCCTCTTGTCGTCTGCCTCAAAATAGAACTCAGGCTTTGAGATGTATCCCTTTATGTCGCTTGTGAGAAGCATCCATGTCAAGGCGTTGCCCTCCTTTCCGTTTACCATCGTCGCCACGTCGATGGCCGACAATGACAGGTTGGAGTTAGGCTGGGCTTGTATGTCGAGCACCACTTTGCCGCAAGGCTTAGGATATTTGTTCGGTGATGTTATCCTTATGGTGTCGGCGTTGTTTGACTCAGGACAGATGAAGAACTGTCTTTCTGCCTGAATGTGTCCGTCGGCTGTGAAGAAGGTCAGCTGACTCACTCCCTTTGGCAGTGAGGCTCTGTCGAACGGTATCTTTATTGCGGGTTCGCATGTCAGAGTGTCGCCCTTAATCACAATGCCGTGGTGTATCATTGTGTATCCTAACAGTTTGCCGTGAAGGGCTGGCGAAGCTGTCAGGGTAGCTGTTATTTCGTCGTTGTTCAGCATGTTCAGGTTCATGACGATGCCTTCGTCTTCAGCTTCTGGAAGCTTGAAGTCATGTTGCTTGCCTTTCTCGTCTGCAAGGCGCAAGTACTTTGGCTTGTCGTCAGGTGTTATCTCAAACACGCCTTTGCCTTCCCAGAACGTATTGGTTGCTGAGATAGCCTCCTTGTTCTCGTCGAGCAGCGCACCGCCCATGTCCTTGTAGGCTCCGCTGCGGTCAGTCACGTAGTATGCTACTCGTGTAGGCAGTCCCTTGACGAGATGACCGCCTTCAGGATAGAAGTGTACGCAGATGTCACGCTTGGTCACGTCGTTCACGCTGATGTCATCGTTTGAACGAAGGTTCGGCAGTCGGCGTTTGTGACTGAAGTCAGTGATGGCCAGGTTTGTGTAGTCGCCCGGCTTTTGCGGAGCATCGAATATCGGGAACACACGTGAGAAGATTCCTCCGTTGCCCCAGTTGGTCATGTAGCGTGTGTATGCTCTCACCTCGAAGAATCCGTTACCTATTATGCTGTCCAGCTTTATGTCGCCATGTGCAGTACCGTTTTGGATGGCGAGCTTCTTTGTCTCTACCACATCGCCCATAGGGTTGACAAGTTCTACATACAGCACCTTGCTCTTGTTGGTTGGTACTGCATAGTCAGCCCTCACGACGTATGCCTTGAACCATATTGTTTCGCCCTTGAAGTATCCGGTGTTGTCGAAGTGAAGATACACCTTCTCTTGCGGAAGCGATTTGTTGAACATCATTGCACGTTTCATGTATGTCAACACGTCAGTCAGCTCTTTCTCGTTGCTTTGCGCCTTGAGCGAGTGTGTACCGATACATAACGCGGCAGTGGTAAGTAGAATTCGATAAAAAGTCATAGGTTTATTAGTTTTGATTTTTCAGGCAGGCACACGTGCCCGCCTGAAAAAAAGTATGATTATGTTGAGGTTATTTCTGGGTAAGCTGTTGGTTCTCGTCGTTGAAGAGCACGTACATACGGTCGTTGAGGCGTACTCGTTCGTTGACTTTTATGCTGATGACATCGCCCTTCACGGCTTTGTCCACCACGTTGCAGTCGAGGCGAATCTCGTCGGCGTTCTGTATGAGCGCACCGGTTGTAGGACCCGTGACGAGAATCTTGTCATTGGTGTTGATTTCGCAGTTCTCCACAAGGAACTCTGCCACGCCAATCTTTGCAAAGTACTTTGTACACTTGCCACAGTACACTTTCTTCTCTGTGGCTTTCGAACCGTACACGTCGCACCATTCTCCCAGTTTTTGTCCCTGGTAATATCCGTCCCAGAAGCCGCGGTTGAATACAGTTGCAAGACTCTTGTCCCAAGCGTCCTTTGCCTCGTCGGTAAACTGCTTTGGCTCGTCTGGATGGTCGTTGTCGTGCAGTACGGCGTTGATGGCTTGGTCGTATGCTTCCACCACGGTCTTCACGTACTCTGGACCGCGGGCACGTCCCTCAATCTTCAGTACGCGTACACCTGCGTTCATCATCACGTCGATGAAGCGTACCGTTTTGAGGTCCTTTGGCGACATGATGTATTTGTTGTCAACTGCCAGTTCTGTGCCTGTCTCAATATCTTTCACCTCATAGGCGCGGCGGCATATCTGCACGCACTCACCTCTGTTGGCTGAGCGTCCGGCATTCTGAAGACTCAGGTAGCATTTGCCTGATATTGCCATGCAGAGCGCACCGTGACAGAACATCTCAATACGGATGAGGTCGCCGTGAGGTCCGCGAATGTCTTGAGCCACAATCTGCTCGTAGATGTCGCGCACCTGCCACATGTTAAGCTCACGTGCCAACACCACAACGTCGGCAAACTGAGCATAGAACTTCAGAGCCTCGATGTTTGAAATGTTGAGCTGCGTGCTTAGGTGAACCTCTTGTCCCACCTTTGCACAATAAGTCATTACGGCTATGTCGCTGGCTATCACGGCACTTATGTTTGCACCTTTGGCAGCATCTATAATCTCGTGCATTGTTTCGATGTCCTCACCGTAAATAATGGTATTGACGGTGAGGTACGACTTCAAACCGTGCTCATGACATATTTGAGCAATCTCCTTGAGGTCGTCAATGGTGAATGCGTTAGCACTATGCGAACGCATATTCAGTTTTCCAATACCAAAGTAAACGGAATTGGCTCCGGCATGAATGGCTGCTGCCAGACTCTCACGGGAGCCTACCGGTGCCATGATTTCAAAATCTTCTCTTTTCATAAATTGCAATTATGATTGCAAAAGTACATAAAAAGGTGGAATGCACAAAGAGATGATGTTCTTTTTTGGATTATGCCTTGGCTAATATATGGTTAT
>JAFSSN010000097.1 GCA_017450985.1 Bacteroidaceae bacterium | reverse complement strand
TGTCCGGCGCCGGGCATCCCATCCAAGGCTCTTTATCGCCCCCGTCCTTACTGCAAGAAATGAAGGCAAGCATACAAATGCTAACACACAATGCTAACAAGCAGAAAAAACAAAAAACATGTTTCATAGCCTATTTGATTAAATTACAGGCAAAAATACACTCAAATTTCCAATAGAGAACATATCTGTCAATAAAAACGCATTTATTTAACAAACTTTAACACATGAAGCATGCAGAAACATGCGTCATTCCCTTGTTTTCAGTATCAGAACCGTACCAGCACCAATGATTTTACGGATATGCTACGCATTTTTTACGGGTCGGCTACGCATTTCTACGGATAAAACACGGAGAAAATACGGAGCGCACTCAGACAATATCCGTAGGATATGCGGAGAGAATCCGAACGATTGTCGAACATGAATTGGAGGAGAATACAAAATGAGCTGGAGGGAACTCTGTGTACAGAGATTTCAAAGAGCGGTTTGACGGAACACGTTAACCCGGAATTGTGTGTTTTGTCGTTTTCATAATGCAAATGTACTAACTTTTTTGGAGTCTGCAAATATCAGGACAGTTTTTTTATCCGTCGTTAACTTTTTGTTTTTCACCGTCGAAAATTTCGGCCGAAGCATTTGGATGTATCGGCGGAATGATGTATCTTTGCAGTAAGAAAGAATTTGTTAACACACAAAAAGATTAAGACTATGACAAAGACAACACATTGCAAGAGTGTTCTTGCATCACGTTTTTCGGTATCAGCACGTCATTCGGAACGGAGCAACAAAGTTGTTTCGGAGTTGTGGTTTTGCAGCGTTTTTCGATTTTTCAAACGCTACATACTAACTAACAACTATACTGGTTATATATATATTTATTTAAAACCAGTGTATAGTAGTTAGTTAGTATATATGGCGACAGATTGAGAAGTATGGAGCGACAAAATGAGAAGTATTCGGCGACAAATTGAGAAGTATGTCATTTTATGTTTCGCAGGCAGTTATCGGAAGCAAACATCGGGGAGAATAACGGAGGGGTTTCTTCCGAGTAAAAAGTGAAAAATAAAAGTGAAAAGCGGAGGCTACCCCGTCTGCCCAGTCTTAGCTTTCAGCTCTCATATTTCAATTCAGACTATCGTTCGTTTGTTTCAACCAATCAAAGCGTTAGCGAGACATGCGGAAGTCTGCTATTTCATGACAAGCGTCACGAGGCGTTCGCTCGACAGTATGTCCTTCGCCACTTCATGGAGGAGTGAGGGAGTGATGCGATGGAGGTGAGAAATAGTGTCGTCCATGCCCTCGAAACGGTTGTAGTGCAGGAAACACTTCGCCATGTCGAGCGAATAGTTCTCAAAATTGTCGCACGCAACTCCGATTTGTCCCTCTATCTGACGCATGACAGCCCGGAACTGACTGTCGGACAGAGGACGTTCGATGAGTTTGTCGAGTTCGCGGCGCACGATGCGTATGCAGCGTTCCACGTCTTCCTCGTCGCATCCGAAGTAGATGGCGAAGGTGCTCGTGTCGGTATAGTTGGTGAGCGAGCTTTCGACGGTATAAACCAGTCCCTTGCGCTCTCTCAGGGCTATGTTGAGACGCGAGTTCATGCCAGGGCCTCCGATGATGTTGTTGAGCAGGTAGAGTGCTATGCGACGGCGGTCGTCGGACGAATAGGCAGGGCAGCCTATCATCACGTGTGCCTGATGGGTGCCGTGCTCGATGACGATGCGCTTGCCAGCCGACTTGCAGAGGGGCGGCGACGGAAGGTTGACGGCTTCGTCGCGGAGGGGCGGTGTCTCGCTGTCGGTTGCAGGGACGTAGCCCTCGTTCGGCTCGTTGAGGTATTTCTTTGCCATGCGCACCACGGCACGGAAGTCAACGTTGGCAAACACGAAGAATATCATCTTGTCTGGGCGGTAGAGCCTGCGCACGAAGCGCATGGCGTCGGCTGTGCGGAAGCGGCGCACGTCGTCGGGAGTGCCGAGAATGTCGTGGCCGAGCGGCGAGCCTTCGTAGATGATGTCCTCAAACTTGTCGAAGATGAGGTCGGAGGGCGTGTCGTTGTAGCTCTCAATCTCGTCGATGATGACTTCGGTCTCCTTGTCAATCTCATGCTGCGGGAAGTTGCTGTGGAACACGATGTCGCCAATCAGCTCCATGGCGCGTGCGAGGTGCTCCTTGAGGAAGGCTGCATAGACCACGGTCTCTTCCTTGTTGGTGTAGGCATTGAGGTCGCCTCCCACGGCTTCCATGCGGTTGATGATGTTGATGGCCTTGCGCCCCACGGTGCCCTTGAACATCATGTGTTCGCAGAAGTGCGCCATGCCGTGCTCGTCGTCAGCCTCGTCGCGCGTACCGGCGTCGATGCTGATGCCGCAGTATGCCACGTTGGTAGGCGAAGAGAGGTGGATTATCCTCAGTCCGTTGTCGAGTGTATAAGTGTTGAATGTCTCGTTCATTCAGTGGAGAAGTGTTTTTTTGAAGATTGAAGAAGTCGAAGGTGACGCCGAGGAAATGAAAGATATCCGTTTAGCGACCTGCCAACCACTAATAAAAAATTCAACTTTCGCAAGTATCGCTAACGCTTTACTTGCTTGGAGTAAAAAAGGAGTTAAGCGGAGTTAATTCCGCTACGCTCCATGGAGTAAACGGACGCTTGACTGTTTACGGATGCGTTTTAAGCGAAAGAGTATCGTCATGAGCGAAGCGGTTACTCCTTTTTACTTCACGAAGTTTACTCCAGTTTACTACTTGCGAAACTTCAGTAAATAATTAGCCCTGCCAGTCCGCAGAGCAGTATCATGAGTATCGGGTGTATCTTGAACATTCGCGTGCCGAGGAACGACAGCAGGAAGAGTGTTACGCTGACCACGAACACGAACGTGCTGTCCTTCGGGCTGCCGAAGTTCTCGACCGTCATGAGCATCAGTGCGGCGGCGATGAGCAGTCCTACGATGGCTGGGCGAAGGGTGCTGAAGATGTAGCCCACGGTCTTGGTGCGGCAGTACTTGAGCATGACCTTGCTGATGCAAATCATGAGTATGAATGGGAGCCACATGATGCTCAGCGATGCGAGTACGGCACCGAGCATGGCTGCCCACTCGGGGTAGCCCTCGTTGATGACGGCTGTGTAGCCGGCGTAGGTGGCGCAGTTGATGCCGATAGGTCCCGGAGTGGACTGGCTCACAGCCACGATGTCGGTAAACTCACTGACGGTGAGCCAGTGGTTCTTGTACACTACCTCGTTCTGTATGAGCGAGAGCATGGCGTATCCTCCACCGAAGTTGAAGATGCCTATCTTGGAGAATACTATAAAGAGTTTTAGAAAAACCATTCGATAATCAAAGTTTTAAAAGTAGTTATGTGTAGTAAGCTTTGCGGAGTAGATAGAGTCGCAGGAGGCGAAGTGAAGAGTGAAGAGTGAAGAGTCGCAGGAGGCGAAGTGAAGAGTGAAAAGTGAAAAGTGAAGAATGAAAATTACTTTGTTTGCTCTTAATTTCTAAATCTTAACCTCTTAATTCCCCCATTCTTCATTCTTCATTCTTAATTCTTCATTCTTCATTCTTAGCTCTTCCTTCTCTGCGTCAGTCCGTAGAGATAGCCGCCCACGGCTGCTGCAAGGATGCACCACACGGGCGACACCCCGAAGGCGCAGATGAGCAGGGCGCACACCACGGGAATCCAGCAGTTGAAGCGGTTGAGCTTTGCCGACTTGGCCATGCTGAAGCACGGGGAGAGAATGAGTGCTACGACGCACGGGCGCACGCCCATGAAGAACTTCTCCACATAGACGTTGTCCTTGAACGTGCGGAAGAACATGGCTATGAGCAGTATCGCCACGATGGAGGGACCTGCCACGCCCATGGCTGCGGTGATGCCGCCTGCCACTCCGCGGAACTTATACCCGATGTGCGATGCCATGTCGATGGCGAAGAGGCCAGGGGTGCTCTGTGCAATGACCAGAATGTCCATGAACTCTTCCTTGGTGAGCCATTTCTTATTATCCACTATTTCCTTCTCCATCACCGGCACCATGGCGTAGCCGCCACCGAGGGTGAATGCTCCTATCTTGGAGAAGGTAACAAACAGTTCTGAGTATATGCCCATAAATATGATTGGTTGTTATGAAGATTTAACGTATTTGCGCACGCCATTTCGCGGCGAGGACAGGATGCCTCACTTTGACTGGAAATAGCGCACTACGTCGGGTGCAAACAGCACTGGACTTGTGAAGATGAGTATCCACTTCCACTCGTCGAAGGTCAGGGCACGCTCAATCTCGAACATCTTGCCTCCGTAGGTCACCATGAGCACCTGACCCACTATGATGACGAGGGTGATGATGAGGAAGTTGGCGCTTACCTTTCCGCGCAGCGACTTAGGGTTGGTCATAAGACGTATGAGGTTGCCTATGAAGCTGTCGCGAGTGTTGTAGTAGCGTGCGTTGAAGATGTTCCAGAACTGTATGCACACGAACACCGTGAAGAAGTATTCATGCGGCAGGTAGAGCCATACGTAGCACAGGACGAAGAAGATGAAGCATCCCGAGAGAGAGATGGTGAGTGCCATCTTGACATCGATGATGTTGCTCTTTGGTAGGCGCGGAGGTGCGTTGAGCACATTCTCGTCGGCTGGCAGAGATGAGAGCGCCATGGCGGCGAAGGTGTCCATGATGAGGTTGACCCACAGCATCTGTGTGACTCCGAGCGGCGACTCTGCTCCTGTGAATGCTCCTATGAGCACCATAAAGCATGCGCACACGTTGATGGTTGTCTGGAAAAGTATGAAGCGGCGTATGTTCTGGTAGAGCGAGCGTCCCCAGAGTATAGCCTTGTTGATGCTTGAGAATGAGTTGTCGATGATGGTGATGTCGGACGCTTCCTTGGCGCGCGATGTGCCGTCGCCCATGGAGAGTCCCACGTGTGCCTTGCTGAGGGCAGGTGCGTCGTTGGTGCCGTCGCCCGTGACAGCCACTACTTCGCCGTTGCGCTGGAGGAGCGTGACGAGGCGTGCCTTGTCCTCGGGACGGGCGCGTGATATGACCTTCACGGCGTTCTTGCCCCTGAGTGCCAGGAGCTGGCGCGCTTCCCTGTCGGTCATGGCTGCAAATTCGCTGCCTGTTATTGCAGGGTGGGTGTCGGTGTCGGTCACGAGTCCTATCTGGCGTCCTATCTCGCAGGCGGTGCCCGGTGTGTCGCCGGTCACGATGATGACCCTCACGCCTGCATGGTTGTAGCATACGTCTATAGCCTCAGCCACGTCGTCGCGCACCGGGTCGGCTATGCCTACTATGCCCACGAACACTCCGTCGATGGCGAAGCCTAATGTGCGCATCGCCTTTGACTGGTAGGAGTGCAGGCTGTCGAATATCTGTTCGCGCGTCATGTCGCCGGCTATCGAGCTGCACTGGTCGAGGAGTATCTCCGATGCTCCCTTCAGGAAGGTGTGGCCGTCGGCTGTGACGGTCTCCATGTATTTGGTGTTGGTAGAGAACGGCTTCTGCTGGCGTATGACCGATGCGCGGCGAAGAGCCTTGTAGTCGTAGCCCTGGCTTTCAATCCACATGAGGAGCGCACACTCGGTAGGGTTGCCGATGCGTGTCACGGTACCGTCGGCCTCGCGCGTGATTTCCGCCGTGGAGTTGACGGCTATTGCCTGTGCAACGAGATCCATTGGCGTGGTGCCGAAGAACTGATGCTCCATGACGGTCATCTGGTTCTTGGTGAGTGTGCCCGTCTTGTCGGTGCATATCACGGTGGCGGCTCCCATGGTCTCGCAGGCGTGGAGCTTGCGCACGAGGTTGTTCTCCTTGAGCATACGGCGCATGCTCAGGGCAAGGCTCAGGGTGATGCTCATAGGGAGTCCCTCAGGCACGGCTACGACGACGAGCGTGACGGCTATCATGAGGGAGCGTATGGTGTATTCAAAGGCTTCCGCCATCTGGTTCTCGTCGGTCAGGATGCCTTCGATGTCGGCAATCTCGAGGAAGAAGTAAGTGAGGCGTGCCAGTATGATGACTGTGCCTATCACCATGCTTATGACGGAGATAGACTTGCCAAGATGTGCAAGCTGGAGGTCGAGCGGTGTCTTGACGTCGCTTCCCTCCTGCACCTTGATGGCGCATTTACATTCCTCGGTGCTGGTGCCGCACGCCGTGGCCACCATGAAGGCGTTGCCCTCGATGACGGTGGAGCCGCGAAGGAGAAAGTTGGCAGGATAGGCGGTGTCCTCGTTCTCGGACGGCTTGCTGTCCTTGTCGGCATACATCTCGCCTGTGAACACCGATTCGTCCACCTTCAGCTGTATGGCTTCGAGCACGGTGCCGTCGGCAGGAACCTCGTCGCCGCTTTCGAGGCGCACGACATCGCCCACGACGACGTCGGACTTAGGTATCTCCATCACCTCGGCCTTGCTCGTGCCGTCGGCACCGCGGCGCAGACGTACCACCTTGACGGGGCGAGAGTCCTTGACCTTGTTGAGGACGTCGAACTCGTGGGCGGCCTTCACTTCGAAGAGGAAGCCCACGCCCGTGGCAAGCATGAGGGCGATGAACACGCCGAGAGGCTCGAGCAGCACTTCGGCTTCGCGCCCGAGACTATAGTATTCGTAGAGCGACGCTCCTACGGAAAAAACAAAGACAATAAGGAGAATGATGATTAGAGGGTCGGTAAACTTCATGAGGAAGCCTTTCCACAGCGGTTCTTTCTCCGGCGGTGGAATGATATTTTGACCCTTACCCTTGATGACCTGTTCAGAATCCTCTGCCAGACAAGCGGTAATGTGGTTGTAAGAGAAATCCATATTATTTTTAGTGATAAATGTAATCTACGGTTGGTAAATCAGTGTGCAAAGTTAATGTAAATAAGGCTCTAAACAAAATAAAAAGGCCAAGAAACCGTCATTAGCCACACGTAATGGCCTACTTCTAAAAATATTATGTCTATCTTTGTAGCAACAATAAGAATTAATAAGGTAAGATGACAACACTTGTTTTTGCGAGCAATAACGCTCATAAGCTGGAGGAGATACGTTCCATCCTCGGAAGCAAATTCGTGATTAAGAGCTTGAAAGACATAGGATGCGACGCTGACATTCCGGAAACGGCCGACACGTTCAGGGGCAATGCCCTGCAGAAGGCGAAATACGTGAAAGAACACTATGGCTACGACTGTTTTGCCGACGACTCAGGCTTGCAGGTTGAATGTATCGACAACCTGCCGGGAGTGTTCTCTGCACGCTTCGCTGCAAAGTATGCTGCTGAGTTCGGCATCGACGCTGACACGCTGGGCGACAGCAAGGACCTGCGCAACATGGAGTGCCTGCTGCGACGACTGAACAGCATCGGGGCATTCGACGGAGGACGCACGCCTAAGGCATGCTTCCGCACTTCGGTGGCTCTGATCTACAACGGCGAGGAGCATTTCTTCGACGGAACGGTGGAAGGACACATCGTGGCTGACAAGCGTGGCAACGGGGGCTTCGGCTATGACCCTGTGTTCGTGCCGGAGGGCTACGACAAGACTTTCGCCGAACTGGGCAACGAAGTGAAGAACAGTATAAGCCACCGCGCACGTGCCGTGGCGCAGCTTGCCGATTTCCTCTGCAAAGAATAAAACCTCATGTCATTATACACTACGTGGGCATAAAGCCGCCCACGACAAAAAGTAATTCTATTATATGTCCAATCAGATAACTATTCGTTGTAAGAACAACAACAAACTCATTGACGTGGAACTGGGAAGCACGCTTCGTGACGTGTACGAAAAGACGGGCATCGACATGGAGTACGGACCGGTGAGCGCAAGGGTAAACAATAAGGTGCAGGGACTCAACTACCGCTTCTACAACAGCAAGGACGTGGAGTTTCTCGACCTCACGTGCTCGTCAGGCATGAGAGTATATACGCGCACGCTGTTCTTCATTCTCTCCAAGGCCGTGGAGGATATCTTCCCCGACGGAAAGCTGGTCATACAGACGCCTATAAGCCGCGGATACTACTGCGAGCTTAATATCGGCCGCGAACTGGTGGCTGACGATGCCGTGGCTATTAAGAAGAGAATGCAGGAGATTATCGACGCCGACCTGCCTATACACCGCGTGCAGTGCCCGATAGAGGAGGCCATAGAGATGTTCCGCAACAAGGGCATGGACAGCAAGGCTGAACTGCTGGAGAGCCAGACGAAGCTGTATGCCTACTACTACAGGCTGGAGGACACCGTTGACTACTTCTACAGCTGCCTGCTCACAAGCACGGGCAAGATTCACCTCTTCGACCTCATAAAGTATAATGAGGGATTGCTGCTTCGCATTCCTTCACTCAAGAACCCGGGCAAGCTCAACGACCTTGTGCCTCAGGCAAAGATGTTCGGCGTGGTGAGAGAGCAGCAGAACTGGCAGCGCATCCTCGGAGTGCGCACCGTGGGCGAGTTCAACAAGGCTATCGGACAGGGACGTGCCGCGGAGATGATTAACGTGAGCGAGGCTTTGCAGGAGAGGAAGCTCTCACGCATAGCCGACGAGATTCTGGAGCGAGGCTCTAAGATTGTGCTTATTGCCGGCCCGAGCAGTAGCGGAAAGACCACTACGAGCAAGCGTCTGGCCATTCTGCTCATGGCTTGTGGTCTGCACCCTCACATTCTGTCAACAGACGACTACTTCGTGAATCGTGTGGACACGCCTCTCGACGAGGAGGGAAAATATGACTTCGAGTGTATCGGTGCCGTGGACGTGGACCTGTTCAACAAGCAGATGCGCCAGCTTCTCGACGGCGACGAGGTTGAGATACCTCGCTACGACTTCCCGACGGGAAAGCGCGTGTACGAGGGAAGGAAGCTGAAGATTGGCAGCGACGACATAATCATCCTCGAGGGCAACCACGCTCTCAACCCTATCATGTCCAAGCTCATCGACGAGAAGAGTAAGTACCGTGTGTATGTATCTACAATGACGACCATTGCGCTTGACGACCACAACTTCGTGCCGACACGCGACATACGTCTGCTGCGACGCATCATACGCGACTACAACTACCGCGGATATTCTGCCTTTGAGACCATCGCGCGTTGTCCGAGCGTTACTCGAGGCGAGGAGAAGTGGATTATGCCTTACCAGGAGAATGCGGATGCCACGTTCAACAGTGCCCTGCTCTACGAGCTTGGTGCCATTCGCAACCAGGTGCTTCCTATCCTTGAGCAGGTGAACGAGCGTGTCACGGAGTATGCCGAGGCGAGCCGCCTGCGCAAGTTCCTCCGCTACTTCCGCCCAATCCCTATCGACCAGATTCCTCCTACCTCTCTCCTCCGTGAGTTTGCAGGCGGAAGCTCATTCAAGTATTGATAGCGAGTGCTTTTGAAGGAGTTTTAGGAAAGGCTTTAAGGAGCCAAAGGAAAGCGTTGAAGGAGTCAAAGAAAAGGCTTTAAGGAGTTTAAGAAAAGCGTTGAAGGAGTTAAAGGAAGTAAACAGGAGTAATAAGGAGTAAAAGGACGAATGTAAGGACTAAAGACATGGCAATACCTTTGCATGCACTCAAAAAGTGCCAACCAAGCAATGCCAACTTTCAGCCGCCAGCATCGTCACATTACGACAAGAGCGAAGCGGGTACTACCCTATACTCTACTTAACCTCCACAACATAAAAAAGGCATCAAGCAATTAAGCTTGATGCCCTTTTTTATGCAAAACATTCCACTTATGTCATGCAGTCTATTACATCATGCCGCCCATGCCAGGAGCACCGCCCATAGGCATTTCTGGCTTATTCTCCTTAGCGTCGCAGATTACACACTCAGTTGTGAGGAACATACCTGCGATAGAAGCAGCGTTCTCGAGAGCCACACGAGTAACCTTGGCTGGGTCAATGATACCTGACTCACGGAGGTTCTCATAAGTGTCCTTACGAGCGTTGTAGCCGAAGTCGCCCTTCTGGTTACGAACCTTCTCAACAACAACAGAACCTTCGAGACCTGCGTTCTCTACAATCTGACGGAGAGGCTCCTCAATGGCACGCTTGATGATGTTGATACCAGTAGTCTCGTCAGCGTTCTCGCCCTCAAGACCCTCAAGGCTGTCAAGAGCACGGATGAGTGCTACACCACCTCCAGGAATAGTACCTTCCTCGATTGCTGCACGAGTAGCGCAGAGAGCATCGTCAACACGATCCTTCTTCTCCTTCATCTCTACCTCTGATGCTGCACCTACGTAGAGCACTGCAACACCGCCAGAGAGCTTAGCGAGACGCTCCTGAAGCTTCTCCTTGTCGTAGTCAGAAGTAGTATTCTTAATCTCGTTCTTAATCTGGTTCACACGGTCCTGAATAAGCTCCTTCTTACCCTTACCGCCTACGATAGTAGTGTTATCCTTAGTGATAGTAACCTTCTCAGCAGAACCAAGCATCTCGAGAGTAGCCTGCTCGAGCTTCAAGCCCTTCTCCTCAGAGATTACGATACCGCCTGTAAGGATAGCGATATCCTCAAGCATAGCCTTGCGACGGTCGCCGAAGCCTGGAGCCTTGACAGCACAAATCTTCAACTGGGCACGAAGGCGGTTCACAACGAGAGTAGTGAGAGCCTCTGAGTCAACATCCTCTGCAATGACGAGGATAGGACGTCCTGTCTGTGCTGCTGGGTTGAGGATAGGAAGGAACTCCTGAAGGTTAGAAATCTTCTTGTCATAGATGAGGATGAGCGGATTCTCCATCTCACACTCCATCTTCTCTGTGTTGGTAACGAAGTATGGAGAGAGGTAACCACGGTCGAACTCCATACCCTCAACGACACCGATAGTAGTCTCACGGCTCTTAGCCTCCTCGATGGTGATGACACCGTCCTTTGACACCTTCTTCATAGCGTCGGCGATAAGCTTACCAATCTCGCTATCGTTGTTGGCAGATACAGTAGCAACCTGCTCAATCTTGTCGTAGTTGTCGCCCACCTGCTCGCTCTGAGCCTTGATGTGCTCAACGACCTTAGCAACGGCCTTGTCGATACCGCGCTTCAAGTCCATAGGGTTTGCACCGGCAGCCACGTTCTTAAGACCAGTAGTACAGATGCTCTGAGCAAGTACTGTTGCAGTAGTAGTACCGTCACCAGCGTCGTCGCCAGTCTTGCTTGCCACGCTCTTCACGAGCTGCGCACCAGTGTTCTGGAACGGGTCAGCAAGTTCAATCTCCTTAGCCACTGACACACCGTCTTTAGTGATGTGTGGAGCGCCGAACTTCTTCTCGATGATGACATTGCGTCCCTTAGGACCGAGAGTAACCTTAACTGCATTAGCAAGAGTGTCAACACCCTGCTTCAACTGTTCACGAGCCTCAATATTGAATTTCAAATCTTTTGCCATAGTAGTAATGTTTGCGAGTAAAGAACCTTTACTCAAAGTCTTGTAAAATAGTTTCTTTTAATGAATTATTTAAGGATAGCGAGAACGTCGCTCTGACGCATGATAAGATAGTTCTCACCCTCATGTTCAAGCTCTGTGCCTGAATACTTTCCATAAAGTACCTGGTCGCCCACCTTGATGACCATTTCCTCATCCTTGGTACCGGTGCCCACAGCAACGACCTTGCCTTGCAATGGCTTCTCCTTTGCTGTGTCAGGAATGATGATGCCACCTACTGTCTTCTCCTCTGCTGGAGCAGGAAGAACGAGAACTCTGTCTGCTAATGGTTGAATGTTCATAATAGAATCTCCTATTTTTAGATTTAGTTGTTATTACCGTTATTCATGGGTCCGCGGCACTTTATTACTTTGCCCGCCCACTCATATGAAGGGGCAAACATAATGCCAATATGCCCGATGCGCCATTTTGTCAGTCAGCACAGCCGCCCCGAGTGACAAATTGTCACAAAGTGTCATTTTGGCAGAAAGCAGCGTGCCCCACACGGCGGTACAGGACAGCATCCGCGCCGCCGCACTCCGCCCATAAAAAAAGAGGAGACTGTCATCACGACATCCTCCTCTCCCCAAAGTTAACATATTTTTTTAACCCTCATTATAAAACTAAACTCTAATTTTTCACATCTTACCGAGCCGCAGCCGCCTGCAGCCCTGCACAGGCAGCGCACCCCGTGACGAAGCCGCAGCCGACCTACATGGTCTGCATGTCGTTGAGCTTCTTGTAGTAGCCGCCCTTGGCAATAAGCTCCTCGTGCGTGCCCTGCTCCACAATCCTTCCGTCGTGCAGCACATAAATGATGCTCGCATGGCGTATTGTGGAAAGACGGTGAGCAATGGCAATGGTGGTACGCGTGCTCATGAGCTTGTCGAGAGCATCCTGCACCAGACGCTCGCTCTCAGTGTCGAGCGCACTTGTAGCCTCATCGAGAATGAGGATAGGCGGATTCTTGAGGATGGCACGCGCAATGCTTATGCGCTGACGCTGACCTCCCGACAGACGGCATCCGCGGTCGCCCACGCTCGTCTGATAGCCGTCCTCCATCTCCATGATGAAGTCGTGGGCATTGGCAATACGCGCCGCAGCCTCAACCTGCTCCTGAGTAGCATTATCTACACCGAAGGCAATATTGTTGAACACCGTATCATTGAACAGGATGGCCTCCTGATTGACATTACCTATGAGCGAACGAAGCGAGTGAATGGAGAACTCCTTCACGTTCACCCCGTCGATGAGCAGCTCGCCCGCACTCACGTCGTGGTAGCGAGGCACAAGATCGACAAGCGTACTCTTGCCTGAGCCCGACTGTCCAACGAGTGCAATGGTCTGCCCCTTCTGAATGGTGAGGTTGATGTCGTGCAGCACCTCGCGCTCGCTGTTCTCATATCTGAAGCACACGTTGCGCAGCTCTATCTTGTCGTGCAAACCGTCGATGAGCCTTGGCGAAGCCACCTCGCCTATAGGGTTCTGAGCCTTCAGAATCATGTTCACGCGCTCCATCGACGCCAGACCCTTCTGCACCGCATATCCCGCCTTCGAGATTTCCTTGAGAGGCTGGAGCGTAGTGTAGAGAATCGTGAGGTAGTAGATGAACATACCCGCGTCAAGCTCCGACTTGCCCGAGAAGATAAGATAGCCTCCGAACCACAGCACGATGACAATCATCACCGTACCGAGGAACTCGCTCACAGGGTGAGCCGCCGACTGGCGCACAGCCACACGGCTGGCAATGTCGCGATACTCATTGTTCACCTTCTCAAACCTGTCCTGCATCTTCTTCTCGGCAATGAACGCCTTGATGATGCGCAGTCCGCCGAGAGTCTCCTCCACCTGACTGATGCTGTCCGACAGCTTCGTCTGCTGCAAGATGCTGCTTGCCTTCAGCGACTTGCCAATCTTGCCTATGACAATGGCAAGCACCGGCACCACGAGCACCGTGAAGAGCGTGAGCTGCCAGCTGATGATGAGCATCGTGCCCACATACACAATGATGAGTATAGGATTCTTGATGAGCGCATCGAGCGAACTCGTCACACTTGCGTCAATCTCATTCACATCGGTACTGATACGCGTGAGGATGTCGCCCTTGCGCTCCTCGCTGAAGAACGAAAGCGGAAGGCCGAGAATCTTCCTGTATATCTCGTTACGAATATCCCTCACCACTCCCGTTCGCAAAGGCATGATGATAGCCGAGCCGCCGAAGTAGGCACCCGTCTTCAGCATGGTGATTACCGACATTATGCCGCCCAGCAGGAGCAGGGTCGTGGCAGGACCGAACTGTTCAATAAGAATCTGCGAATAATAGTAGATATTATTCATTGCCGTCTGCCTAAGGTCACCCTCGCTCCATTCTATAAAGCTATATGTCTGAGGCTCATTCTGGAACAGAATTTCCAATATAGGCACAAGAGACAGGAACGAAAACACGTTCAATATAGCTGAGAGTACATTAACGACAAAAGCACCGGCAATATACTTTTTGTAATTGGACAGATACCTGCCCATTACCACAAAGAATTCTCTCATACAAATACTTTAGATTATTTGCCGCAAAGATACTACAATATTAACAAACTCAAAAGCGATTACCGTCAAAAACACACATATACGCTCTATATTTGCCCACACATGCCTGATAAAACATCCAAACAGCACGGTTTCTGCACCCTGTTTATCTCAGCACGGCAGCCGTCGCACCCTTCAAACTCCACCCTCCCCTGCCACCGAGAAAACAGAGCAACACGCACAAATAAGGCTTGCAACGATATTGCAAGCCTTACTGTCAAGTATTCTATTCTTCCCAATTAAACCTAACCGTACAATTTGAAGTATAAGTCTTCTCCGTGAGCGTCTTTTCAGCCTTGCCAGTATTGTACATCTCACGGCTGTAATCTGCAAGATGTTCCAATGTCAAGGGTACGGTAAGGTGGAACGTCAGTTCATCATACTTTTCCGCAGGCTCGGCAGCAAAAGCCATTTTATATTCATCTCTAAACCAAATATCCTTCTGAAAGAAATCACACACAAGAGATGGTATTTCATCACCATAGTGATAAAGGAATTTAGGATTCTCTATCCCAGCAGGAACACAATGTTCATATTCCACCTTGAAGTATTTGCTGAGTTCTGTGCCAGCCTCCTCGCCGAAAAGCACCTTGTCGCACGTAATGCTCACCTTGCCATCAACGTATGCTGTTCTATAGATAGGCCAAATATAAGGCCATTTATAAAACTCTTCCAAAATAAAGGCAGTTCTTTGACGGATATATGTATCTTGTATTTGTGCCATCCGTGTAGCCTCAGGCTCTTTAACAAAATCATTTTTTTTACCATCTATTCCAAAAGTCTTAAAAGATATATCCGTATAAGACTTAAAAGTTTTCACACTTGTATTATAGGAATTATCATCCTTTTCCGTGCAATAAAAACAAATACTGTCAAGATTACCACCGTCAAACATAAAACCTTCAATATCGAACGTACCTTGATTCAGCCATAAGTTATCATCTTCATCATCCTTGCTGCAAGAAATGAAGGCAAGCATACAAATGCTAAATAGAAAAAAAACTTTCATAACAAAATCTTATAAATTACCAACTCAACTTTCGCAAGTATCGCTAACGCTTTACTTGCTTGGAGTAAAAAAGGAGTTAAGCGGAGTTAATTCCGCTACGCTCCATGGAGTAAAAAGACGAATGACTAATTAATAATTAATTTGATGAACAGAGTAACTTTCATTCTTCACTCTTCATTCTTCACTCTTCATTCTTCACTCTTCACTCCGCCGTAGGCGATTCTTCATTCTCCACTCCGCAGGTTACTCCTTTTTACTTCACGAAGTTAACTTCAGTTTACTACTTGCGAAACTTCAG
>JAFSSN010000096.1 GCA_017450985.1 Bacteroidaceae bacterium | reverse complement strand
GTAAGACAGATGCATCATACCATTTGGAGAAAAAGACTACCGTATTGGTGAATCGCCAAGGAGGTTTTGAAGGTGTTTCCACTTTGGCAACACCTCGGCCTTTATCCGTTCATATGAACTTCAACTTGTTTTCGCAGTCTCATAAGATTGCGAAAACTTGCTTAAAATGGGGGCGAACTCAAACCGATTGTTTTCGCATTGTTTTCGCAAAACGAAAAATCAGCAACTTGAATTTCTTCTAAGTTGCTGATTTTTAGTGTGGACCAGCCAGGGCTTGAGACTGGGACCTCCAGATTATGAGTTCTGGAGTTGTTATTTGTGTGATTGTCAGCGTACAATGGTGAATTTATCTTTCATGTCGAATGTCTTGGTCTGACTGCCACTCTTTATACAGTATTTCTTTCCTACCTTTAAGGATGGTGAGGTGATGATGCTCGAACTGTTGGCGAAGTCGATGGTTGGCGTGAAGCTTGCAAGTGTTGTGCCTGTTGCCTTGCCTTTGGCATCGGCTTCATACAGTTCTACGGTAGTGCCGTTGACAACCTTCAAACCAATGACGAGGATGGTTGGCTGCTTGGCTGTTTCCTGGGTTGGTACTGATGGCATTTCACCCATGCCGGCACCAATGCTGAGTACTGTGCCGCCAGTCACTTCTATAGGAGAGAAGTCGCAGTCGAGTCCTTCTTCCGGACCTCCTGCCTGACTCCATGCACGTATCGTGCCGCCATTGATGATGATGGCAGACTTTTGTGGCTCAGTATTCTTCTTGTCATCGTCCATACCAGGGAAAGGAGGGAAACCGCCTTCGAGATTGGAATCTACGGCATCGTTGTTGAGGCTTATTGCCGTCACGTCGCCACCGTTGAAGAATATCTGTGCGTTGGCATTGATGGCGTCGTCGTTAGACTTGATATATACTTCACCGCCATTGATGATTACGCCTTTCTTGCCTTCTATGCCTTCTGCTCCTCCCGACTCTGTTGTTACCTTTACCTTACCAGAGTTGATGGTCACGGTCTTGTTTGACTTGATGCCTTTGGTTGTGCCTGTGTAGTTGTGCTTCATTGGTGGATTGACCATAGGCATTTCGCCGTCTGTTGGCGGCATTCCGCCCGGCATGCCCATAGGCTTGCCCGGTCCCATCATTGGTGGCAGGGTGCCGTTCTTTTGCATCTCTTCAAACTTGGCCTTCATCTCCTCCATGTGCTTCTTTACGTCCTCGGGAATGTTGTTGGGGTCGAAAGGCATTCCGCCGCGTCGGGTGGTGTCTTCGCCGAGATACATTCCTGTGGTGCTTACGTTGAGTGTGAGGTCGTTTATCTCAATCTTCTCCTTTACGTTTATGCCCTTGCAGCCGTCGCCTGTAGCGAGTACGTTGAGCGTACCCTTGCCAGTGAATGTGAGGTCGTCTTTTGCAAAGATGACGGCAGCCTTATGTTTGGCTGTATCCTTGCATGCTGTTATGGTGAGTGAGTTGTCCGTGCCGTCGGCTGCGCACAACTCTACCTTGTGTCCTTTGTTCTTGATGTGGAGCGGTGCTCCTTCCTGGCTCGTCAGGTCGATGCCGTCGAGTTTAATTTTTGCTTTGTTGTCAGTCTTGAGTGTGAATGAGCCGTCGTTGCTCTTTCCTTTTAGTACGAAAGTCAGTTCGTGTTCCTTCGATGTGTTCTTGACCTTTATGTCGCTGCCCTTGACCGTTATTTCTACATCTTCAAAGTCGTTGGGCGAAACTTCTGCCTTGTCTCCGTTGTAAGTCACTGTTATCGTGTCGGTGTTGCATGCGGTACAGCATAGTGTGACTACCGATAGCAGTGTGGCGATGTTACTTCTCATGTTCTTTGTTTTGTTTCTATATATGTATGTATTTGTTCGCAAAGATATTTATTTCTCGCTATATAAGATATTGGAGAATTTTTTTTGTTTAATTTTGCAATATATTTTTCACAGATTATAACATTGGCCGGCTCTGATTTAACATTTGTAGGTGTGTTTGATGCCTGGCAGAAAAACAAGATATACTTTTTCTTATGGAATGGGATAATGAAGAAATGAAGTTGGCGTGGCAACTTATTGCTGAGACTGATGTGTCGGTGTTCCTGACGGGAAAGGCCGGTACGGGAAAGACTACGTTCCTGCGCCGACTGCGTGAAGCCATGCCTAAGCGCATGGTGGTTCTTGCTCCTACGGGTGTGGCGGCTATCAATGCTCAGGGACAGACGCTCCATTCTTTCTTCCAACTGCCTTTCGGCCCTAACGTGCCGGGGGCGCAGACCGAACGTAAGTCGTACTATAAGGTTGGCAAGGAGAAGAAGAACATCATCCGTACGCTTGATCTCTTGGTCATTGACGAGATTTCGATGGTGAGATGCGACCTTCTTGATGCTGTCGATGAGGAACTGCGTAAGTACCGCGACCGATACAAGCCTTTCGGAGGTGTGCAGCTTCTTCTTATCGGCGACTTGCAACAGCTGGCTCCTGTGGCAAAGGAAACGGAATGGCAGTTGCTGTCGTCATATTATGATTCGCCGTATTTCTTTGGCAGTAAGGCTTTGCGCAGCATCCAACTCGTTACGGTTGAACTGCGCCATATCTATCGTCAGTCTGATGCCCGTTTCATAGATATTCTTGCCAAGGTGAGGACGAACACCCTTGATGCTGCTACGTTGGATGCGCTTAATTCGCGTTATGTTGCTGACTTCGAGCCGAAGGAGGGGGAGGATTGGATTCGTCTTACGACTCACAATAATATGGCTAATGCCTACAATGAACGTAAGTTGCAGGCACTCACGTCGCCGTCTTCCAGTTTCATGGCACGCATTAGCAAGGTGTTCCCTGAAACGAGTTATCCTGCCGACGAGAATCTGGTGCTCAAGGTCGGTGCGCAGGTTATGTTCATTAAGAACGACCCTTCGGGCAACCATGCCTATTATAATGGTAAGATAGGTGTTGTGAGGGGCATATCGAAGGATGAGATTGCCGTGTGGTGTAAGGAAGACGGAAAGGAAGTGAAAGTGGAGCGTGTGGTGTGGGAAAACACTAAGTATGTGCTCGACGAGAATACGAAGGAGATACGAGAGGAAATTGAAGGAACATTCTCACAGTTCCCGTTGCGTCTTGCATGGGCAATCACTGTACACAAGAGTCAGGGTTTGACGTTTGACCATGCGGTGCTCGACATCAATAGTTCTTTTGCACATGGACAGACATACGTCGCTCTCAGCCGTTGCCGCACTCTCGAAGGCATGGTGCTGGCACATCCTCTGACCAGTAACTCGGTAATAACTGATATGTCGGTCAATGCCTATGTTGACCAGAAGTTGGCTGAGGCAGAGACTGTAAGGGGAAATCTTCCACAGATGCAGTCGGCATACTATCTGCATCTGCTCGATGAGATGTTTTCGTTTACGGTTCTGGCGAACGGCTACGACTACCTTACTCGTGTGGTGGATGAACATCTCTACAATCAGCATTCTGATTATCTGAAACTGCTAAAGGAACGCCAGGACGACATAAGGAAATCTCTGGTCGATGTGGCTGCCGCGTTCCGAATTCAATATGTAAGGATATTGCAGACTGAAGGCATGGACAGTCCGCATCTTAAGGAGCGCATAGGTGCGTCAGTGGGATATTTCCAGAAGAAGATGCTTGACATCTTCACTCCTGTGATGGAGGCATGGGGCATACGCATTGAGAACAAGAGTGTCAGCACTCAGTATAATAATGCTCTCGATGCTTTCAAGTTGTCGCTTGCTATCAAGCTCGGTGTCTTTAAAAGTGTGGGCGACGAGGGCTTTTCTGTGAAGAACTATTTGGCTGCCAAGGCTAAGGCTTCGCTCAACGACCTTGCTCCTCATCGTGAGAAGGCTTCATCGGGCGGTAAGACTGTGAAGGAGAAGGCTGTAAAGAAGGAGAAAGCACCGAAGGGAGAGTCGCAGCGCCAGACACTCCGTATGTTCCGTGAGGGTAAGAGCATAGCTGAGATAGCTGCTGAACGAAGTCTCACTCAGTCAACCATTGAGGGACATCTTGCAAGTTTTGTCGAGACGGGCGAACTGTCGATTGACAGTATTGTGTCTGCTCATCATCAGAATGTCATACGTGCCACGGTTAAGGCGTTCGATAAGTCGTACACGCTTTCTGAGGTCAAGGCGCAGCTCCCTGATGACTATTCCTACGGAGAGATCCGGCTTGTCATTGCCGACATGGCAAAGGAAGGGTAGAGCGCAAGTGGTGAACGTGCGGCTGTCATGAAATGCTGTATAGGCAATGGCTGTGCCATGTATCATGGGAAATAGTTTTGTCATGTATTAGTAAAAAGGCTGCTTTATACATAAAAATATCAGTAGGACTTTGTCGGTTAATGAAGGCAAAGTCCTACTGATATTCATTCTTCCTTGAGATCTTCCGGCCACCAGAATTGCTTCAGTTCCTGGGTGATGTCGTCCCAGTCCTGCATGTAGAATGTCCCCGGTCCCATCATCATCACAGTCATGGTGATGTCGCTGTATGTGCGGTAAACATGAGTGTCTCTGAACCCATTACGTAGATAGAATTTATGGCGGCGTTTGCGTTGCTCTATGTTGTCGCAGATTTGTGTCGGGCTTTCCATGTCCAAGACGCAAGTCTGTCCTTTGTACCGTTCTATCAGCTGTGTCAGTATCTGTTGCCCATAGCCTTGGCCTCGCAGTTCCTCACGAACGGCGAAGTACCAGTACCAGTTGAACGACTTGCGTGGATAGACGATGGTGAAGCCTATGAATTCGTCGCCGTCGTAGTATGCCGTGAAGTCCAATGACATTTGGTCTATCAGGCGCATGAGGTCGTCCCACGGTATTTGCTCTCCTTCGGGGAATGCCGTATTGTATAATTGTTTAATCTGCTCGCTGGCTGTTGCCGCTGTTATCTGCTTTACGTTCATAATTGGTCATTCTATACGGTCAGTTCTATCAATATCTTCTCAGACCCAGCGATGCAACTTTCGTAATACCCATTGCCGGTTGTTCTTGGACCGCTTAACGTCTGGTAACCGTCTTCGTTTAGAATTCTTGTCAGAGTGTCAACCTTCTCTTGTTCCTCTTTCTGCCGACTTCGTGAAAAGTTTGAATGACAGACATCTGTTCTTTGCTGCTTAATTTTTAGTCCATGTCATCTTGATGTGAGGTATGCCTTCAAGTGTGAAGGTGTCGGACACTTGCTTGAATCCTACTTTCTCGTAGAACACTTTTGCATACTCTTGTGCCTCAATGGCTATGAGCTTTGCACCGAAGTATTTGGTTGCGGCTTTGATAGCATGGAGCATTATTTGTTTCCCGTAGCCTTTGC
>JAFSSN010000011.1 GCA_017450985.1 Bacteroidaceae bacterium | reverse complement strand
TTACGGCTGCTCTTGTAGCCGCGCTTCTTGTTGATTTGCAGCAGTATTCTTGCCAAGTCATTCAGCGAGACTTCTTCGGTCACGGCCTTTGCTCTCTTGCGATATGTGTCAAAGGTAGAGGCGTTTCCTGTCTCGCACAACACTGATTCGTCGCTGATGTTATGATGTTCTTTGAGACAATCAATAAGTGCCTTTCTTCGCAACTTGAATCGGTACAGATTCAGGCGTGCCCCATGTTTGAGATTACGGTCGGCATTGGTTGTTATACTCTTACCTTTCTCAAAGTTGCCTTGTTCATCTGTGGTAAGAGGTACTACTCTAACGCCCAACTTTATGATTGACGACTTTTCATCTTCATTCTCCGCTTCATTGACAAGTGCCCATCCGATACTTGTCGTTCCGAGGTCAAGTCCAAGAATCTTTTTCATAAAATAATCACGATTTATTTTGCTGTTTATTTTTTTAGCCTTATATTTGCAGCACTAAAATGAAGCAATTCACAATAAGGATTATTCCGTTGTGTAAACATTTAGGTCGCCCTCGTCCTTAACGGGGGCATTTTTTTATGTGTTAGCCTCACCATTTAATGCTACGGACATTGCAAAAGTAATTATTATTTCGGTATCATCAAACTTTTCTTGTCTTTAATTGGACATGCTTTTTTGCATGTGCTTTTAGATATTTCGTATATATGCTTGTACCTCACGCTTTTAGCAACGCATGAGGGAGTACTCGTATTTGGCGGTGTTTCTTCTGGCTACAAGCCTCAAAATATGTATTTGGGAACACTTGTACGACGGCTGTGCGCTGCGTACATCGTGCCGTGGCTGTAAGGGCTGCCGACACGGAGGGCATGGCTGCGCCCTGTGTTTCTACAGTCTTTCCCCGCCGTGCCGTTACTGTTTGCGGACAGTGATGTGAGCAGTAATGTAAGAGGGACAGGAAGGGCTATTGATGCTTTTCATCTATTAGGATAGACAACCTCGTTGGAGGCTGCGCCGAGGCCGCCGTGCCAGTTGGCGCAACGGACAGAGAAGCATGCTCCTTCCTTGGTGTCTTCCGGCACTACATACTTTGCCTGGCGAGTGAACGTCACCACGTCGCCGTCGATGCAGATGGCATAGCAGGCTGCGTCGGGTATCTCTTCCCACACAATGACGTTGCGGCCGTTCATCTTCAACGTAGGAGGGGCTACCTGCCTGCATGCCTCGCGCGGCTTCCACTTAGGGAAGATGTCGTCGAGGGTGTAGCGTTCTACCATGTCGTCGGTAAGGCTGCACGGATAGTTCACGGCGACGGTTCTGCCCTTGCGGTTCTTGAAGGTGCTCTTGCGCTGGGAGAGGTCGAGTGCGTTGCCCTCGACATCCACGCTCTTGTATTCGGCAAAGAGTGCGGGCACGGTGCCGTGCATTTCGGTCCATCCGTCGGGCGAAGGGCGCAGGTTCATCTTGGTGTTGAGGAACACGGCACGGGGTGCGTTCTTCCACGGGCGGCCGAGGCGGTAGCGGTCCTGCTGCTCGTCCGTTCCGCTGATGCGGCAGTTGCTGAACACATAGCCGTAGCGGAGGTTCTCCTTTGTGGCTGGAGCGCATATCACGTCGCGGCTGCCGGTCTTGCCACGTGCACGCAGGAGGAGATCACACTCGTTGAAGAATATTGTTCCGCCTCCGCAGATGAAATCTACTGTTCCGCTGATGCGACAGTTCTCAATGTAGGTCGTTCCGCCGTCGTTGGTGTAGTATGTATCCTGTGTGCTCAGCAGGCTCACGTTCTTGAAGATGTTGCCCTTGCAACGCTTCTCGTTGAGTGCCACGGCGCGGTTGGCAAAGGCGCGCACGTCGTTTCGGAAGTTGCACCACAGCTCTATGTCCTGTATGTAGGTGCTGTCGGCGCCTTTAAGGTAGAGCGTGGAGGTGATGCTGATGCCTTCGTGCAGGGGCACGTTTATTATCTTGGTGTCTTTCCACCCCTCGCCGATGATGGATGTGTTGGGGGCTGTGAGAACGGTCATAGGGCTTGGGAACCTCACTTCTGCGCCTTTCTCCACGGTCTTGATTGTGTCCTCGTCGCCATTGACGGTATAGTAGCTCGACTTGACGAAGATGCGGTAGCGACGCTTCTTGTCGTGACGGTTGTTGGCGGCATGGACGGCATCGACGAAGCTGCCGTTGTCGGGCACTACGAAGTCGTACAACCAGCGGCGGGGAAAGCGTGCGGAGTCCCACTCGTCGTTCTGAGAGAATGCGAGTACGGGGCACAGGAGCATGGCAAGAAGTAACAGAGAGGTTCTCATTGCATTAATGTTTTTTCTTGAAGATGTAGTCGAGACATTCGCGCATTATCGCTGCTCCGAGAAGCCACATGATGCCGAGGTAGAGCGAGGCGGCGAGAAGGATTCTCACGACTATCAGCAAGTAGATGTTGGTAATGAAACTTGTTATGAGGTATGTGGCTATCATAGAGCCTGCGGCGACGAGCATGAAGGGAAGTATGTCGCGCAGTGCGTCGCGGAAACGTATTCCTATCTCACGCTTCAGGCACCAGTGCCATATTCCCAGCCACGACACGACGATGACGACGTAGGAGAGTATCATGATGTCAATCTGTGTGTAGCCGCGCAGGAACGTGCATAGGGCGTTGTCGCAGCCGGCAAAGCTGTTGGCAAGGCCTTCACGGTCGAATATGTGTACGACGCACAAGACTGCTCCGAGGAGTACGGTGCACTGGGCTATCATGTTCCACATATAGACATTAGACTTTCCTCGAGAGATGAGGAAGTTATAGTAGAGCGTGACGACGGGCAGGAAGGCTCCTGCCACACACAGCATCTGCATGAGACGGGCTGCCGCCAGCCATTTTTCGGTGATGAGGATGGTGATGAACTCTGACGCCACGAGCGAGAGTCCGAGCATGGCTGGAAAGCTGATGAAGCAGGTGAGGCGCAGCATCTTGCGGAATCCGCGGACGAGGCGTTCGTTGTCGTTGCCTATCTGCACAAAGACTGGCTGTGCTATGCCCTGCACCATTCCTGTGATGGTATTGGTTCCCATAAGGTTCCACTTGTTGGCCTGATTGTAGCAGCCTACCTGTCCCTTATCATAGAATCTTCCGAACACGACGGAGAAGAGTTCCTTGTTGACCTGATTGACGATGTTGGTCACGAGCATCTTGCTTGAGAAGCCGAACATCTCTTTCACGGGTTGGAAGGTTACCTTGAACGAAGGTCGCCAGCCTGACACCAGCCAGCTGGAGACGGATATGAAGAGGTGGAACGAAAGGGCTTGGGTGGCTATTCCCCAGTAGGCCATGTTGTTGTATGCCATTGTTACGCCTATGATGCCTGACACGAGTGATGCTCCAAAGCCCATGAGGGCAAGCTCCTTCATGCGGAGGGAGCGGATGAGCATGGCACGGGGCACGATGGAGAAACTGGCGATAAGGAAGCCTAAGAAGACGTAGCGTGAGAGGGAGGTGAGGAGAGGCTCGTTGTAGAAGCTGGCGATGAGCGGGGCACAGAGGAAGAGCACTACATAGAAGAAGATGCTCACGCTCACATTGAACCAGAACACGGAGTTAAAGTCCTTGTGGGTGGCGTCCTTCCTGTTTATCAGCGCAGTTATGAAGCCGCTTTCCTGCAGGGAGTTGGCTATTGCGCCGAAGATGTTTATCATTCCTATGAGACCATAGTCGTCCTCGCACAGCAGTCGGCCGAGTATGATGCCGAAGACTGCTCCCAGCAGCTGTGTGGTACCACTATTCAAGGCGCTCCATATAAATCCCTTCGCGGCTTTGTCCTTTAATGTATCCATGTAATCGTTACGATGCTGAATGGTTAATTATAAACGCTCACGTTTGTGCCGTCGTAGGTGATACGGTAGCGGTAGAGTCCTCGAGGCTTGTTGGTATAGGTCTTTGTGCTGTCTATGGATGCTATGATGCCATAGTTGTTCATGTCGTACTGTATGCCGCAATGGCTACAGCGGCAGTAGCCGTTGTCGGCAAGTGACAGACGGTAACTTGCCACGTCGCAGTATGGGCATGCAAGGTCGTAGGCAAGGTTATCGCCGTTGAAGTTTGTGCCTACAATGAGTCCGCCAAGCCCGAAGCTGAAATACTGCTGTACCTTCGATGGGGCGTAGTCGGTATATTTTCCTGTTGCGCCGCTCGTCATTCGCACCTTGCCTGTTCCCATCTCCCTGATGCTGGCAAACTGGCCGTAGTTGCCAAGGGCGTTGAACAGTTCGGTGTAGCTTGCCACGGTGTAGTTGCAGCGCACCATTTCGCGGTTGGAGAAGGTGTTGGTGGTATCTTCACACGATAAGAGTGCTAAGGCCTGCAATAAAAAACAAATAGACAAAGGGAGGAAGTGCATTCCCCCTTTGCCTACTTTTTTATGTAAGAGTCTTTTTGCTAAATGTTTCATTTCACGTCAAGCAGTTTTTCTATCGCCTGCTCCATCTTGCCGAACTTGAATCCGCCTATCACGTCCTGCATGAGCGCCTGAATGCGGTCGTTGCAGAGATTACCGATTGAGCCTTCGTGGGTGTGGTGGATGTCCTTGTTTGGAGTGAAGTTGCCTGCTTCGATGTCGAGTCCTACCTTCTTGTAGGCATCGCGGAACGGCATTCCCTCACGTGCAAGGCGGTTCACCTCTTCGACGGAGAACATTGGGTCGTAGATCGGGTTGTCGAGGATGTGCTCCTTGACTTCCATCTTGTTGATGATGTAGGCGGCCATCTGGAGGCAGTCCTTCAGCTCGTCGAAGGCTGGGAGGAAGGCTTCCTTGATGATTTGCAGGTCGCGGAAATATCCGACTGGCAGATTGTTCATAATCATCGTGACTGTCACAGGCAGAGCCTGTATCTTGTTGCACTTGGCACGAGTAAGCTCGAACACGTCTGGGTTCTTCTTGTGAGGCATGATGCTTGAGCCTGTGGTACAGTCGGCTGGCAGCTTCACGAACGAGAAGTTCTGCGAGTTGAACATGCAGGCGTCGAAGGCGAGCTTGGCGAGTGTTCCGGCAATGCTTGCCATTGAATATGCCACGTTGCGCTCCGTCTTGCCTCATCCCATCTGTGCATACACGACGTTATAGTCCATGGAGTCGAATCCGAGCAGGTCGGTTGTCATCTGACGGTTGAGCGGGAAGCTTGAGCCGTAGCCTGCGGCTGAGCCGAGAGGATTGCGGTTGGTAATCTTCCATGCTGCAAGCAGATACTGCATGTCGTCAACAAGGCTTTCGGCATAAGCACCGAACCACAGTCCGAAGCTTGAAGGCATTGCCACCTGAAGGTGAGTGTAGCCTGGCATGAGGACGTTCTTGTAGCGTTCTGACTGCTGTATGAGCTCGTCGAAAAGGTTCTGTACAAGTCCTGCTATCTCCTTGAGCTGCTCACGGATGAAGAGCTTGAGGTCAACAAGCACCTGGTCGTTGCGTGAGCGTCCTGAGTGAATCTTCTTGCCCACGTCGCCGAGCTTGCGTGTGAGCATAAGCTCCACCTGCGAGTGGACGTCCTCGACACCTTCCTCAATCACGAACTCGCCTCTTTCTACCTGGTCGTAGATGTTGCGCAGTTCCTTCAGAAGCATGTCGAGCTCTTCCTTCTTGAGGAGGTCGATGGACTGCAACATGGTGATATGTGCCATACTGCCGAGCACGTCGTACTTTGCGAGGTACATATCCATCTCACGGTCGCGTCCTACCGTGAACTTCTCTATCTCTTCTGTCATCTGGACATTCTTAGTCCATAGTTTGTCTGCCATTGTCGTGTCGTATATTCAATTATTTTAGTTTCGCAAGTTGTTAAATGGAGTTAACTTCGTGAAGTAAAAAGGAGTAACCGCTTCGCTCAGAACGATACTCTGTACTTCGGAGTGAAGAGTCGCCGGAGGCGAAGTGAAGAGTGAAGAGTGAAAAATGATAATTACTCTGTTTGCAAAGTCTTAACTCTTAATTATTAATTGTTAATTATTAATTACTCATTCGTCCGTTTACTCCATGGAGCGTAGCGGAATTAACTCCGTTTAACTCCCCCTTTACTCCATGCAAGTAAAGCTTTAGCGATACTTGCGAAAGTTGAGTTAATTATTAATTACTCACTCGTCCTTTTACTCCATGGAGCGTAGCGAAACTTACTTCGCTTAACTCCTTTTTACTCCATGCAAGTAAAGTGTTAACGATATTTGCGAAAGTTGAGTCAAATTCAATTAAACGGTATCATC
>JAFSSN010000095.1 GCA_017450985.1 Bacteroidaceae bacterium | reverse complement strand
GCCGCCGTCGATGAGGTAGTGGTCGCTGCTTGCATTAATGCAGGCAGCGACCTAAAAACAAAAGAGTGTTTATGATTGAGTAGATGCTTCGCTCTGTTCATGCTGTTCTTTCTTCGTGAGCTTATACTCAACGATGAAGGAGATGAGTAGGCCGATGCCCATTCCTGCGGCGATGATGAGCCAGAAGTAGATGTTGTGCTTGGGAGCAAGTCCTAACAAGGCATCGACAAGTGCGCCGAGCCCCATACCCATGAGGATGCAAGCCCAACGAAGGCTGCTGTATTTGTCGTGCTTCTCGGCCTGTTTCTCAATAAGTAACTTAGCGGTTTCTGCATCAGTACCTTTCTCGATGAGGGCAAGGCGCAGTTGTGTTTCGCAGTTCTTTTTCTTGATGTAAGTGATAAATACCATAACGATGGCGACAATGGGAATAGAAAGGGAAAGGACAATGGCGAACAAGCCTTCAAGATTTAATTCGTGTAACATAGTTAGATATAATTTTAGGAGTTATCGTTTACTGTTTATTGTTTATTGTTTTGAGAATGCATTCTATTTATAAGACCATCAAAAGGTTGGATTATTACACTTCCTCGGGCGAAAAAGTCCTGAGGGCATAGCCTGTGGAGAAGAGCAGACCAAGCATGGGCCACAGCATCACGAAGAAACTCTGTAGTGTCCAAGCGTACTCTTTTATATAAAGGTACGCGCACGCGAGAAAGATTATCAAGACTAAAGGCAGTCCGAAGCTGAAGACGGCAACCCGAGCCCAGCGGCGCAGTTTGGCACGTCGTGCCTGACGGCGCACGTCAGCGATGATTAGCTGATTGAGATTGGCAAGTAGTTCGCGACGGTCGATAGTCTCACGAATGAGATTGTCTATGGAGTTGTCAGTCTTTTCGTTCATGATTCATGAGGGTTTTAAGTCGTTCACGTATTCTATGCAGTTTCACGAGCACGTTGCTTTGCGAGAGTCCTGTGCATCGGGCAATGTATGCAGTATTGTAATCCTCGTAGTAGTGGAGGCGCAGCAGTTGCTGGTCAGATTCTGGAAGGGTGGCGATGGCGGCTTCCATCTGTCGGAGAAGGGTTTCGTGCTCTTCGGAGTAAGAGGATTCTGAAGGGATGCTGCCGAGCATCGATGTTGGAAGGTCGTCAAGGAAGGACGTGTGTCTTCTACGCTCCTTGTCGATGAGTTTCAGAGCCGTATGTATTGCAATGGCCGTAAGCCAAGGTCCCAGTTCTGTACCACGCCAAGTGGCAAGATTCTCGTAGGCACGGACGAATGTCTGCTGTGTTACCTCCGCTGCCCCTTCCTCACTATGCATCACGCCCAAAGCCTTCGAGAATACCATTCCCGAGTAACGTTGAACAATCTCTGCAAAGGCCTTTTGGTTGCCGCTTTGCATGACTTGATATGAAAGTTCTCTGTCTGTCATCATATCTAAAGACACCCAATCCTCATAATTATTACACTATCGCACAACCTTTTTGCTTGATTCTTATGCTAAGATACAGGAAACGGCATGAAAAACCCTCGGCACTTGATTTCCGGGCTTTGCCGAGGGTTATACTATTATAATCTGCTCTTCTCTTCATTACCAGCACCTGTTCCCTTGTACTTGCTTCGGGTGGTATTGAACTTGTAGCGTATGGTTGTAACGATCCTGCGGCGGTCGTAATAGTTCCCTTGCCATAACTGTACATGATGGTTGTAAACAAGATTACCATCACGGCTGCGGTCAAGCAAATCCTCGCCAGCCAGTTTAATGCTCAGGCGGTCATTGAAGAAAGTCTTTACAAGACTGACATCAAGAACGGTCTGGTGGTAGTCCAAATAGATGTTCTGATAATGACCTGGACCTTGATATCTGAAATCTACTTCACCTGTCAGCGTCTTGTTGAAGGCAAAAGTATTGCTGGCTTGAACTATCAGCATCGGCTTGCCAAGTGTGATGTCTCCTGCTGTCGTTTGCATTGTGAGCCATTGCTTGCGCATGCCT
>JAFSSN010000094.1 GCA_017450985.1 Bacteroidaceae bacterium | reverse complement strand
TCGGGAGTAAAGAGACGAGTGACCGTTTGCGGAGGTGGATTCTTCATTCTTCATTCTCCACTCCGCAGGTTACTCCTGTTTACTACTTGCGAAACTTCAATAAATATACAAAAAAATGATGTGCCACGGTCGGGACACATCATTTTGCTAAAAGTCACAAGTGATTATGCCAATGCACCGGCAAGTTCCTTGAGTTTTTCGATTGTGGCAGGCTTGACGGTTGACTCAACCGTGACAAGCGGATCGACAATGGTGATGTTCTTCATTGCCTCCATTGCCTCACGCATCTTCTTTCCAGATACTGGTGCCCACGAACCGTTCTCGATGAATGCCACCTTGCGGTTCTGATATGCCTTGATGCGAAGGTGATTGATGAAGTCTTCCATTATCGGCATCAAACCGCCGTCGTAGGTTGGTGCGGCAAGTACCATACGGTCGTAACGGAAAGCATCCTCGACAGCCTCATGGAGATCGTCGCGACTGAGGTCGGCAACTGATACCTTAACGCCTTTTTCCCTGAGCGCATCGGCAAGAATATTGGCAGCCTTGCCCGTGTTGCCATGCAGTGAACAGAAGGCTATGAACACGCCTTCGGTCTCTGCCTCATATTTGCTCCATGTGTCATAGAGTCCTATATAATATCCAAGGTCGTCGCTGAGCACAGGACCGTGGAGCGGACAGATGGTGCTCACTTCGAGTTTGGCAATCTTCTTCAGCAATCCCTGTACCATGTTACCGTACTTGCCGCAGATGTTGAAGTAGTAGCGGCGTGCCTCGCATGCCCATCCCTCATCGTTCTCGTCCTCCTTTGAGAGTGCGCCGAACTTACCGAAGGCATCGGCAGAGAACAATATCTTGTCATGCTGGTCGTATGTCACCATCACCTCCGGCCAGTGAACCATAGGAGCAAGGAGGAACTGGAGGGTATGCCTGCCAAGCGGAAGAGTGTCGCCCTCGCCTACTACCTTGATGCGGCTTTCGTAGTCGCTTTCGAAGAAACGCTTGAAAAGAGGCACGGCTTTAGCAGAACATATAACCGTGCAGTCGGCATATTTTGCAAGGAATGCCTCTACATTTCCTGAGTGGTCAGGTTCCATGTGCTGAACGACAAGATAGTCGGGCTTGCGTCCGCCGAGAGCGGCTTCAACATTCGAAAGCCATTCGTCGCGGAAAGCAGACTCTACCGTGTCCATGACTGCAACTTTATCATCCAGTATGATATAAGAATTGTAAGAAACACCTTCTGGTATTCTGTACTGTCCTTCAAAGAGGTCGAGCGATAAGTCATCTACTCCGATGTACTTTATATCCTCTGTTACATTTATTTTTCCCATAATGTCGTATAATTATTTTCCATTTACATGAAACAAAAGTCTAACCTTTGTCTTTTCCGACAAAAGTAGTTCTTTTTATTATATGAACAAAAGATTAAATATTAATTTTTCATTATCTTTGCCCAAAATAAATTAAAACCACAATGACCAAATACTTTTTTTTACTATTTTTTGCAGGCACGGTATGTGTCCAAGCACAATCACACCAGTCGCTCACGTCGCCTAACGGACAGTTGAAGGTGGACATAAAGACAGGGAGCGACATCAGTTTCTCAGTTATCGACAAGGGGGACACGCTGCTGCGCGACTGCAAGATTGACCTGTGCATCAGCGGCAAACCTGCCAAGATGAACGTCAAGCGCACTGGTACGAAGACCATAAAGGAAACCGTCGCAGCACCGCTGTACAAGTTCAGCACCGTGAGCAGCGAAGCCAACGCCATGACTCTCAGTCTGCGACAGAACACAAGCGTAGAGTTCAGAGCCTACAACGAAGGCGTGGCATACCGCTTCGTGACCAAAGGCATGAAGGGAGAATATACGATTGACAACGAGGTGGCGGACTTCAACTTTGCCAAAGACTACACGGCATGGATGCCTTACTCCACCAACAAGGAGAAGCCAAAGGCTATGGCTTTTCAGGCTCAGTACGATGTTGCTCCACTCTCGCAGTCAAAAGCAATAGAGGCTTTCCTGCCCGTGACGGTAGATTGCGGCAAGGCTAAAGTGACGATACTGGAGAGCGACGTGGAAGCCTATCCAGGCATCTTCGTGAAGGGAAGCAAGGCTGCACTGAAATGCGAGTTTGCAAAACGTCCAAAGGCTTTCGACTACTATCCTTGGAGAAAGCAGAAATATGTGACGGCGACAGAGGATTACATAGCAAGATGCGAGGGCAACCGCACGTTCCCGTGGCGCGTCATGGTGGTGACACACGATGACAAGGAGATGCCTGTCAACACACTGGTGTACTCGCTGGCAAGCAGTAACAGACTTGGCAACGACACCAGCTGGATAAAGGCCGGTAAGGTGGCATGGGACTGGTGGAACGAATGGGGTGTGAGCAACGTGAACTTCAAGGCGGGCATTAACCAACAGACATACAAGCACTACATCGACTTTGCGGCAAAGAACAAGCTCGAATACATCATTCTCGACGAGGGATGGTACAATCCTAAGAGCGGCGACATGCTTACAGTCATTCCAGAACTGAACCTTCAGGAACTGGTGGACTATGGCAAGAAAAAGAATGTGGGAATAATACTGTGGACCGTGTTCAATGTGCTTGACGACCAACTGGATGCCGCCTGCGACAAATATGCAGCAATGGGCATCAAGGGTTTCAAGGTGGACTTCCTCGACCGTAACGACCAGGAGGCCGTGGAGATGGTGTACCGTATCGCAGCACGATGCGCAAAGAGTCACCTCGTGCTCGACTACCACGGCATTTATCCGCCTACGGGCATCAACCGTACCTACCCTAACGTCATAAACTTCGAGAGCGTGTTCGGCATGGAAGAAGCAAAGTGGAGCACGACAAAGAATGCAGACATGCCGCTCTACGACGTAACCTATCCTTTCATACGAGGCATGGCGGGATATGTGGACTTTACTCCTGGCGGTATGCGCAATGCTTCGAAACAGGACTTCCAGCCTATCTACAACAATCCGATGACGATGGGAACACGATGTCATCAACTGGCAAACTATATCATCGATGATTCACCTCTCACGATGCTTGCCGACAATCCGACAATCTATGAGCGTGAGAAGGAATGTACCGACTTCATTGCAAGTCTGCCTACCGTTTTCGACAAGATGATTTGCGTGAGCGGCAAGATGGGCGAGCATATCGTCATTGCACGTCAGCAGGGCGACAACTGGTATGTGGGCGGCCAGACCAACTGGGAAGCACGCAACATTACGGTCGATTTCAGTTTCCTGCCTTCAGGGGTTTCGTTCGATGCCTACTCACTTTTGGACGGTATAAATGCCGACAAGATTGCGACAGACTATCAAGCCGTCCGCACGGTAGTGACAAACAAGACCAAGGCTCTCATACAAACATCTTCCGGAGGCGGTTTCGTTATCAAACTTATAAAGAAATAATTGGTGTTATAACGGCTTGTAGTTAAAGGACGAGTGCCCTAATTGATAGAGCAAGAATATCAAAACGAAGGCCGCCCCACTCCCTGACACGGAATGGGGCGGCATCGGTTCTGCAACGTAGTAACGAGCATGTGCATAAAAAATGTATCAAGAAACTCTTGATACATTTCCTTAGTAGCGCCTACGAGAATCGAACTCGTGTTCCATGCGTGAGAGGCATGTGTCCTAGCCGCTAGACGAAAGCGCCATTTTACCGACTATTTCGAAACTTATCCTTTAGATGTAGCGCCTACGAGAATCGAACTCGTGTTCCATGCGTGAGAGGCATGTGTCCTAGCCGCTAGACGAAAGCGCCATCATCGGATTGTTTCCTTCTCGAACTAAGGTTCTCGGTGCGGAAGGAGGGGGATTCGAACCCCCGGTACGGTAACCCGTACGTCAGTTTAGCAAACTGGTGGTTTCAGCCACTCACCCATCCTTCCAAGACCGTGATTAGTCGAATTTGCTTTGTTTGTCCGGCCTTAGTAGAAGGCCTTCCTTTCAAAAGCGATGCAAAGGTAAGCACTTTTTCTTTATCATGCAAACGATTTCAAAAAAAATTTGTACCTTTGCCTAAAATAATTTGATTTATGAATATAATCAACAATAAATACGAAGAAAAAGGGTACGGATTGGTCAAAATACCTACTTTTTCGGACTCACGAGGATGTCTGTCGATTGCCGACGAAGAACGCCTTCCGTTCATTCCAAAGAGAGTTTTTTGGATATACGACGTGGTTGACGGCAAAACACGAGGAGGTCATGCCCACAACGAATGTGCAGAAGTTGTGTTTGCCGTGAAGGGACGTTTCGAAATGTTTGTGGACAACGGCAAAGAACAGCAGACATTCACCATCGACTCTCCAGACACAGGTATATATATAGGTAAGAACGTGTGGTGCGAGCTGCGCAACTTTGCACCCGGCACCGTATGTGTGGCTCTTGCCTCCCATCCATACAACGCCAACGGTTACATAAACTGCAAAGATGAATTTGACAAGATATTCGGCCGATGACGCCGAACGCTGGAACGCCTTCATAAAGGAATGCAAAAACAGCACATTCCTTTTCGACCGTAAATTCATGGATTATCATTCCGACAGATTTACGGACTGCTCTTTAATGTTCACAGACAAGGAACGACTCATAGCCGTACTGCCTGCCAACATCGACAAAAGGAGCAGTACGCTCTGTTCACACCAGGGACTGACATACGGGGGGCTTATTATGAGCAAGAAGATAACACAGCAAAAGGTGCTGGATTGTTTTGCCTTACTCATAGAATACTGCAAGCAAGAACTGGGCATAAAGCAGATAATATACAAGCCTATACCTTATGTATATAGCAACTACCCAAGCGAAGAACCGCTCTACGCCCTCTTCCGCAATAATGCCACACTCATTGGCCGTGGCAGTTCACAGTGCATACACTTGGCAAACCACATAAAGCCAAGCGAGCTGCGCAGAAGAGGAGTAAAAAAGGCTATGGCTGAAAAATACGAGGTAAAGGAAACTGAGGACTTCCCTACCTTCTGGGCTATTCTCGACGAGGTGTTACGCACCTGCCACAATACAAAGCCTGTACACACTCCTGCAGAGATGCAACTGCTGGCAAGCCGTTTTCCTAAGGAGACAAAGCTTTACGGCACATTCGCTCCTGACGGCACAATGCAAGCCGGCACATGGGTGTTCGACTGCGGCAACGTAGTACACACACAATATCTCGCCGCAACGGAAAAGGGCAAACAGACGGGAGCGTTGGACCTGCTCATCATGAGCCTCATCGAGAAATACGCCGGGACGAAGGAATATATCGACTTCGGCATATCAACCGAGCAAGGCGGCAACATACTCAACGAGGGGCTTGCCTTTCAGAAAGAAGGATTTGGCGGACGCGGCGTATGCTACGACTGCTGGCAAATTAATTTAGAATAAGGAATACAACTATGCATACTAAAGAAGAGAAGATGGAGGCGTTCGGCAGACTGCTCGACGTGATGAACGACCTCCGCGAGAAGTGTCCATGGGACAGAAAACAGACAAACGAGTCGCTACGCCCTAACACCATAGAGGAGACCTACGAGCTGTGCGACGCACTCATAAAGAATGACAACCTGAACATCTGCAAGGAACTGGGCGACGTGCTGCTCCACATCGTGTTCTACTCTAAGATTGGAGAAGAAAAGGAGAAGTTCGACATTGCCGACGTATGCAACAAACTGTGTGACAAACTTATCTTCCGTCACCCTCACGTGTATGGCGAGGTGAAGGCCAACAGCGTGGGCGAGGTACTTCAGACATGGGAGCAGATCAAGCTCAAGGAGAAAGACGGCAACAAGACCGTACTGAGCGGAGTGCCTGACGCCCTGCCCTCACTCATCAAGGCCTACCGCATACAAGACAAAGCACGCAACGTGGGCTTCGACTGGGAAGAGCGTAAGGATGTGTGGAAGAAGGTGAAAGAGGAAATCAGTGAGTTCGAAGCCGAGATAGAAGACCTTTACGGCAAGGCTGAGACCGACGAGGAGAAAGCCCTCGCAAAAGACAAAGCCACGAAGGAATTTGGCGACGTGATGTTCAGTCTCATCAATGCCGCACGTCTCTACAAGATAAATCCTGACAACGCCCTCGAACTCACGAACCAGAAGTTCACGCACCGTTTCAACTACGTGGAGCAGAAACTCAAGGAACAGGGTAAGACTTTCAAGGACTCAAACCTCGAAGAGATGGATACTCTCTGGAACGAGGCAAAGAAGCAATAAGAAGACTTTTCTGCCATTCTTATGCAAATTGCAAATAAAAATTACGTACCTTTGCAGCATATAAAGACAAATTTACTGTAATGAATAGTTTACACATAGATAAAGCTACTGCACAGAAAGCCTACGAAGAGATGTCCGCAGCCGATTTCATCGACCACGTAACGGACTTTTATCTCGAACAACTCGGAGGCGGTCTCACCGCCGACAACATGGCTTCGCTCAACACCGACCAGCACACTCTGCTTGCCTACAGATACCTGAAGGACGAGGTGATGGAAGGCGGATTCATACAGCTCATCATCAACGGATATGCCGGATACATTCTTGAAGGTCCGTTTCCTATGGTGCTCAAAAAGGAATGGGACATGAAGGACCTGTCGAAGCTCATATTTGCCGCACGCAACGAGTATCATCTCCACCGCGAGGAACTGGAACGCGACATGACGGACGAGGAGTTTATGGCACTCTACGAGCAGCTTGAAAAGCTCAACGACCTGGGCGACGACTTCCTTGATGATTACCAAGAGCAGACTACGCCTGCAGTGGCTAAATATGTGATAACAAACATAGACAATTTCTAATGGCAAACAAAAAGGACATAAAGCAGCCGGCAATAAACATAAAGAACAAAAGGGCATCGTTCGACTATGAGTTTATTGATACCTACACGGCGGGCATCGTACTCACAGGCACGGAGATAAAGAGCATCCGCAAGGGCAAGGCAAGCCTTGTGGACACGTTCTGCTACTTCAACAACGGCGAACTGTGGGTAAAGAACATGTACATTGCCCAGTACATGGAAGGCTCATACAACAACCACGTCGAAAGGCGCGAACGCAAGCTGCTGATGAACCGCAAGGAACTGCGTAACCTGAATAACGACATCAAGTCGCCGGGCTACACAGTGGTGCCTGCACGTATGTTCATCAACGACAAGGGACTTGCAAAGGTAGTCGTTGCCCTTGCCAAGGGTAAGAAAGAATACGACAAACGTCAGAGCCTGAAGGAAAAGGAAGACAAGCGTGAAATGGCACGCGCCTTCAAGCATTAAACGGTGTATGCTGATAATTGTGCAACCGGCATAATTATCAGCCTGCACCTTTATCATATCCATATAACAGACATTCAAACACAGAGTAGAATGACATTGCAAGACGCAATCAAAAAGAGAATACTCATTCTTGACGGTGCAATGGGCACCATGATTCAATCCTACGGTCTTAAGGAGGAGGATTTCAGAGGCGAACGTTTCAAGGACATTCCGGGCATCATGACTGGCAACAACGACATTCTATCCATTACCCGTCCTGATGTAATCAAAGATATTCACCAAAGATATTTGGAGGCTGGTGCCGACATCATTACCACCAACACCTTTTCAAGTCAGCGCATCTCAATGGCCGACTATAAGGTGGAGGCTTATTGTCGCGACATCAACCTTGCTGCAGCAAAGCTGGCACGTGACATCGCAGACGAATATACGGCACGCACTCCTGAAAAGCCACGCTACGTGCTCGGCGATGTAGGTCCGACAAACAAGACATGTTCAATATCGCCTGACGTGAACGACCCTGCCTTGAGAGCTCTTACATTCGACGAGCTTGCCGATGCCTACACGGAACAAATGGTGGCACTCATCGACGGAGGAGTTGATGCTCTGCTGTTTGAGACATGCTTCGACACACTTAACGTCAAGGCTGCCATATACGCCGCCGAAGATGCTATGAAGCAGACCGGCCGCAAACTGCCTATCATGGTCAGCGTCACAATTAGCGACGTTGCCGGTCGCACGCTGTCAGGACAAACACTTGAGGCTTTTCTTGCAAGCATACAACACGCCGACATCTTCTCCGTGGGTCTCAACTGCTCATTCGGTGCACGTCAGCTGAAGCCGTTCGTACGCCTGTTGGCAGAAAAAGCCCCTTATTACATAAGCGTTCATCCAAACGCAGGACTTCCAAACTCACTCGGTCTTTACGACCAGACACCTGACATGATGTCTGAGGAAATAAAGGAACTCGTGAACGACGGCTTGGTAAACATAATTGGAGGATGTTGCGGAACAACGGATGAATTCATTGCACGCTACCCTGCCCTCATCGAAGGCAAAGCACCACACACGCCGGCCGCACGCCCTAAAAACATGTGGCTGTCAGGGCTCGAGCTCATGGAACTCACTCCTGAAGTACGCTTCGTCAACGTGGGTGAAAGATGTAACGTTGCCGGTTCGCGCAAATTCCTGCGACTGATTAACGAAAAGAACTATGACGAGGCACTGTCCATAGCGCGCAAGCAGGTGGAGGACGGCGCACTTGTACTCGACATAAACATGGACGACGGTCTGCTCGACGCTAAGGCTGAGATGACCACGTTCCTCAACCTCATGATGTCGGACCCCGACATTTCAAAAGTGCCTGTCATGGTTGACTCCAGCAACTGGGGCGTGATTACTGCCGGCTTGAAATGTGTACAGGGCAAGAGCATCGTCAACTCCATATCACTAAAGGAAGGCGAAGAGGTATTCATACGCCACGCCCAGGAAGTGCTACGACTGGGAGCCGCCGTTGTTGTCATGGCATTCGACGAACAAGGGCAGGCAACGACCTACGAACGTAAGATTGAGATATGTGAACGTGCCTACCACATCCTCGTTGACAAGGTGGGCATGAATCCTCTCGACATCATCTTCGATCCTAACGTACTCGCCGTGGCAACGGGAATGGAAGAGCACAACAACTACGGCCTTGACTTCATACGCGCCACGGAATGGATTCGCAAGAACCTGCCCGGAGCACACGTGAGCGGAGGTATGAGCAACTTGTCCTTTTCCTTTCGAGGCAACAACTACATACGCGAAGCCATGCATGCCGTCTTTCTTTATCACACGATAGAGAAAGGCCAAGACATGGGTATCGTAAACCCTGCCACCCAAGTACTCTACTCAGACATTCCACAAGACGTCCTCAAAGCAATTGACGACGTTCTTCTCAATACCGACGCCGAGGCTACCGAGCGTCTCATCGAGATTGCCGACCGCATCAAGGCTGAAAAAGAAGCCGAGAAGGCAAATGGTTCTGCCACCGCAGCAAATAACGATTCATGGAGAAACGGCACGATAGAGGAACGACTTCAGCACGCCCTCGTGAAGGGAATAGGCGACCATCTAAATGCCGACCTTGACGAAGCCATGCAGAAATTCGGCGACCCAGTGAAGATTATTGAGGGACCGCTCATGGATGCCATGAACACCGTAGGCGAACTCTTCGGTGCCGGCAAGATGTTCCTGCCTCAAGTGGTAAAGACAGCCCGTACAATGAAGAAAGCCGTCGGCATTCTCCAACCATTGATAGAGGCAAGCCGAAGCGCAGAAACAAAGAAGGCAGGAAAAGTACTTCTTGCCACCGTCAAGGGCGACGTCCACGACATTGGCAAGAACATCGTAAACGTCATACTTGCCTGCAACAACTACGAGGTCATCGACCTCGGCGTAATGGTTCCGGCAGAAGACATCGTAAACCGTGCCATCGACGAGCATGTTGACATCATTGGTCTGTCAGGCCTCATAACGCCATCACTCGAAGAGATGGTGAATGTGGCGCGTGCCCTCGAACGCCGCGGTGCGACAATACCAATCATGATTGGCGGTGCAACGACAAGCGAGCTTCACACAGCCTTGAAGATTGCACCTGTGTACAGCGGTCCTGTACTGTGGATGAAGGATGCTGCACAGAATGTTCTTGCATCTGCACGCGTACTCAACCCCGACATACGCGACAACTACGTGGCAGAAGTCAACAAGAAGTATTCCGACCTCCGCTCCGAAAAGGAAGAGCAAACAACCAACACCCTTTCTCTCGAAGAGGCACGCAAGCGCAAGCCGAATATGTTCTAAGGGCACTTTCGCAAGTTTCGCCGAAGCTTCACTCGCTTGGAGTTAAAGGTAGTTAAGCGAAATTAATTCCGCTACGTCCCAGGGAGTAAACAGACGTTTGACAGTTTGCGGATGCATCTCAACAGAAAGAGTATCGTCAGGAGCGGAGCGGTCACTCCTTTTTCACTCCACGAAGCTAACTTCTGTTAACTACTTGCGAAAGTAGAACAAATATAGATTTCTCAATTCACGGAATTAGTGAATTTCACGTTTTGAGACGAAGGCTTTTACTAATACACATCCACGCCTGCGGTTCGCCCCCCCCCTGTCACTACAATCCGGCAATATTTCAAAAACAAGAAGCAGACATAAAGCGTCTTTATCACAAGCACTTCATGTCTGCTTCTTGTATTTTGTACTCAGATGCCGTCACAAGTCATTCCTTCACTTTACTCAAAAACGCCGACAACTTTTCTGGCGCCAAAGCAAACTGGGCACCATCTCCATGCCATACATCTGCATGAAAAACATATTCAACAATATTACTCCCTTTAGTTCTCAGCGCATTGGCAACAGCAGTCTGGTCACCTTCGCGCCCCGTATTACGCCTGTACACAGGGATAGAAACCTGCCTTGCACCATTGCACGACAGCGGCATAGCCGCAGCAAACCAACTGCCATGATGCTCCGCCAGGTCCCACACGCCAATTCCGCCATCTGAAGAACCAGCAACATAAACACGTTTCGGGTCAACGATACCATGATCAACATAATCATCAATCACAAATTTCAATTCGCTCGCACACTCCAACCACGAAACACAATGAGGCACATTTGCCTTATAACATATAGGCATCATAAAGACCGCCTTTATTCCTGCACTATCCAAATAATGACGTATCATTGTATCAGCACCGCCACACCTATTAAAATGGTTCGGATCCACCAAACGATGTACCTTCTGGTCGTACACACGACCATGAAGCCATAAAAAAATTATCGCCTTTCCCGGCTTGTCCATATTTATGACAAGGAAGGTGATAAATAAATGTATCTACCGAAACGCCACTATAATTCGAGACGAAAAACAGTATCATGAATATATATCGTGTCGCGCTCCTCCCGCACCACAAGTCCCACTTCCACTACACGCCGTCAAGACAAGAAGCACAGCAAAAGACATAAACAATTCCTTCATATCACATCTATTTAAATTTCACTTTCAAATAAATGACAAAGGAATCATTCGCCACACAGGCAAACAATTCCTTTGCATAAATCCTTTTTCACTGAGACATCTATGTCTATATCCAGCTGCGTTTGTGTACAAAATCGAATAACTTCTTCACCGTCTTGGCGGTCTTGTAAGCCGTAAGCCCATAACCCACATATCTCATATAAGGCACGGTGGAGTCGATGTAAGAACGCTCCGGTAAGAAACTGCTGACCACATCGTCCTGCAGCTGCGTCAATTCCGTAGAAAGCTTACGCCCCACCTTACGCTTGTCCGCACGCAATTCTTCCAAAGTCAGATACTGCATCTTTTCCTTTCTCATCGCTCACCTCCTTCCTCGTCGTCCTCCTCATCTTCACCGTCGTTCTCACGCTTTGCACCACTTATAATCTCCGAACGCAATATGCTTGCAGACACAGCGGCAATAACACGATTCTCGACCAGCGTAACACGGAAAACGTAAAAGACTATTATGAGCAACAGCAATACCCCACCTATAATATAGTTTGCCAAAGCGTCGCTGCCCACCAACTCAGACAGAGTGTGTACAAGTCCCGAACACAGGAAAAACACAGCACTGGTGCCGAGCGCAAACACCACAAGCGCAACTATCAAGAACGTAACGCCCACCGTCAGCTTGTCTACAGCCTCCAGCTTAGCGTATCGCTCCAACAGACGAAGCAGTCTTATGTCGCCTTCCGGCAGTCTATTCCGTTTACTCATTCTCACCTTAATTCAATATATAATGACCATACGCTACGCCTCCACACCGTCCATTAGACAGCCAGAAGCATTGCAATCTTTATTCTGCGTCAAAATCTTCACCAGGAACATCCTCCTTGCTACCAGGAGTAACCGCACTCTTAACGCGCTCCACAAGCTTGTTGAACTCTTCCTTGTTAAGCTTCACGCCACTCTTCTCCAAAGCATCCTTGATCTTACGACGCTGATCCTCGCCCTTTTCAGGTGCGAAAAGAAGACCTGCTGCTGCTCCAACCACTGCACCGCCAATGAATGCGGCTGCCAATGCTATACCATTCTTTGCTGCCATAGTGAGAAATATTTTTAAGTGTTAATAATAAAATTACATCTTTTCATCCGACATCTGCCGAATAATTGCCCCAAATATAGAGCATACAAGCGAAATATCAACAACTTTTTATGATTTTAACATTTTTTTACACAAAACATTTTGCAGGAACATAAAAACAACATACCTTTGCACTACACCTTTTGAAGTGAAGATGTAGGACAAATAAAAATAAGACCTACAACTAAATAAAATTAGGTGTAGAAATAGTGAACTAAGAAACTAAAACAAGTTATTAAAGCAAAGAAAGAGGGCACATCAATGAGTATTCCGTACAGAGTAACTCCGATGAAGGATAACATCAGCAAGAACCCGAAGAAAGGTTTCTATGCACAGGTGGTGACAAAGGGGACAGTGGACACACTGAGCCTGTGCCAGGAGATTTCATCCGGATGCACACTAACCGTTGCCGACCTCAGAGCAGCCATCGAAGCGATATCCTCCTCTGTTGCCAACAAACTGATGAATGGTTACAACGTGTACATCGATGGTCTGGGTACATTCTCCATATCGGCAGAGTCGAAACTGGTAGAGAATGAAGACGAACTCAGGGCACCGTCGGTAAAAGTCAAAAACGTGAATTTCCGTTCTGCAGTGCGGTTAAAGAACACCGTCAAGAACTCAAGTTTCATAAAGGTAGAGAAGTAACATTCACATAACAACTTAAATAGAACAATCCAATCTTAACATTATAGTCATGAGCAAGTATTATCTTATGGGGGCTGCCCTCATTGCAACAACAATCATATCTTGTAAGTCATCTGACGAGAGTTCATACAAAAAAGCATACGAAAAGGCAAGAGCACAGGAGCTCTATGCACAAGACGACTCTGATCCTGTAGAAGTCACAAACGTGGCTCCAGCCGAGGAGACTAAGTCTTACACAAGCATACGCCAGCGCAGGGCTACATCAACAACAACCACAACTACGACAAAAGCAACAAACAACAACACTAACTTCCGCCAGGAACGTCTGACAGTCGTAAGCGGTGGTACTCTCAAGGTTTACAACGTCGTTGCAGGCTCATTCAAGAGTCAGGACAATGCGAACAAAAGATGCAATGAACTTTCTGCCAAGGGCTTCAGCGCCAAGGTTGCGCAGAACCCTGACACAGGCATGTACCGCGTGATAGCATCCTCACACGACACAAAGGAGGCTGCCATCAGCTCACGAGACAAACTCCGCAGCAGCTATCCAGACGCTTGGTTGCTCTACAAGAAGGACTAAGCGCACGTAAGGAGTGTAGCCGTCGGAACACATAAAGCAAAGGAAAGGAAAAACGTCCAGACAGGCACACGCCAGCGTCCAATAACGCCTATAAACCAGTGAGGCGGCGTTAAGCATCGATTAAAAATATTGCCGTCTTCTGGTATGACATACTACTTATAAAACTTAATTTCTTTTTGGTAAAGGTGAGAATATAAAACGTAAGAATTTTAAGCGACAGATTGCTGTGAAGCACTCTGTCGCTTTTCTTTTAATATTAAGTTGGGCGGTTGGAAGGTGGGACGGTTGTGAGGTTTTGAGGTTATGCGGTTGGACGGTTGTGAGGTTGTAAGGTTGTATGGTAATAAGGTTTTAAGATTATGAGGGCATGAGGTTGTAAGGTTATGAGGTTATTAAGTTGGACGGTCATAAGGCTTTAAGGTTATGAGGTTATAAGGTCATAAGGCTTTAAGGTTATGAGGTTTTGCGGTTGGACGGTTGTGAGGTTGTAAGGTTGTACGGTAATAAGGTTTTAAGATTATGAGGATATGCGGTCGAAAGGTTATTAGATTATGATAGTGGACGTTTTTAGGTAATACGGTGGGAAGGCAACGGGAGGCTCAACAAACTTCACATCAAGACATATTAGCAAAGGGACCTATAGACGTGAATAGCAGACGAAACAGAAGATTGCGGAAGTTGAGCATGAGTATTATTAAAAAATTAACAGAAGTTTCGCAAGTAGTAAACTGGAGTTAACTTTGTGAAGTAAAAAGGAGTAACCTGCGGAGTGGAGAAAGAAGAATGAAGAATCGCCTGCGGCGGAGTGAAGAGTGAAAAGTGAAGAGTGAAGAATGAAAGTTACTCTGTTTGCAAATTATCAATTCTCAATTGTCAATTATCATTTCACATCATTCGTCCGTTTACTCCATGGAGCGTAGCGGAATTAACTCCGCTTAACTCCTTTTTTACTCCAAACAAGTAAAGCGTTAGCGATAATTGCGAAAGTTGAGTTATTAATTACTCAAACGTCCGTTTTACTCCATGGAGCGTAGCGGAATTAACTCCGCTTAACTCCTTTTTTACTCCAAGCAAGTAAAGCGTTAGAAATACTTGCGAAAGTTGAGTACCTTATATAATAAGAGGGTCCAAAAGCCCAAAATTCACAGAAGAAATAGGAACTGTCCGGAAAGACAGGAACAAACAAACACGAAAGAACAAGGATTGTCATTTCCAAGCAAAAAAATTACAACAAACACGGTAAAACTCATCTTGCAAAAGCAAATCACGTATAATAGCAAACATTTTTACCATCAGTTTGCAACAGTTAAATTAAAAAACGTATTTTTGCAAAAGAAAGTAGATACTAACCCGTTCAACACCGAAGTATGGGAAAGTAACCTAATAGTTTCAACTAAGAGGCACTACAAAAAAACTAACAACAAGGCATGTTCTGACATTTAGAAATTCTGCATGAATTTCCTAAGACGCTTTCGCCGTCTTTCGAGCATCTTATCATTCAAGGTAGACATTATCTCCTGATGTTGCGTTCCAATAGAACTAAAGCAAGTTTCCCTTCTATCCGCTTTGCCACATCGGACGAACCATACTCCACGATACATCAGCAATCTTTCGCTAAAGAATGCTCAACACACACAGGAAACATCCGAACCCTTTTTGTCAGGATCTGCAAAACACATAAACAACCTGTAAAACAAAATTCAAGACAGATGAAAAAATTGATTAGCATGTGCATAGTCGCACTACTATGCGAAAGTGTGAAGGTTTCGGCATCGAAGCTAACCACAGTTGCCGACACTACGAAAACATCAAAAAAACACGAATTGGTAATAAATGCCAACATCTACGATCACCTTACACATGACCACGTAGACTCGGTACGAGCAGAACTCCTGAACGCAAGCGACAGCAGTTTCATTGACTCAGCGAAAATTGACATTTGGAATTATTGGGACCATGGTTCATACAAAAAAAACACTGCCCTCACGGCTACAATCGACAAACCCGGAAACTATCTGCTGCGTGTGGCGGCAAAAGACTACAAGACGCAGTACGTTCCCTTTGACATAAAGAAGATATACAAGCACGAGACTCAACGCACGCTGAAGCCAATATACATGCACCACGTGAAGAAGCGCAACGAGGCAGAACTCGACGAGGTGGTGGTGGAAGCCACAAAGCTCAAGTTCTACATGGACGGCGATACGCTCGTGTATGATGCAGATGCCTTCTCGATGGCTGAAGGCTCGATGCTTAGCGACCTCGTGAAGAAACTTCCGGGTGTGGAGATTGAGAAAGGAGGAGTGATAAAGGTGAACGGCAAGAAGGTGGACGCCATGCTGCTCGACGGCAAGGACTTCTTCAACGAGGACCGTGAGCTGCTGCTCGACAACATGCCTTCGTACATGGTGAAAAGTCTGAACGCCTACGAGAGAGTGCCGGAGAAGGTGGCGAACACAGCTATGGCAGAATCGGCGGAGAAAGAGATGGTGCTCGACGTAAAACTGAAGAAAGACTACAACGAAGGATGGCTCGTGACGGCAGAAGGTGGCGGCGGTTCCACATTCTTCAAGAACAACAACGGGAAATACGATACGAAATACCTCGGACGCCTGTTCGCCATGCGCTTCACAAAGAAGTCGCGTCTCATTGTGACAGCAACGACCAACAACGTGAACGACACGCGCGAACCGGGAGACGACGGCAACTGGTCAGAGCTGAGACAGACGACAGGTCTTACCACAAATG
>JAFSSN010000010.1 GCA_017450985.1 Bacteroidaceae bacterium | reverse complement strand
TGTGCGGTTGTTGGGTTGTGCGATTGTTAGGTTTTACGGTTGTTGGGTTTTACGGTTGTTGGGTTGTGCGGTTGATAGGTTTTACGGTTGTTAGGTTTTACGGTTGTTGGGTTTTACGGTTGTTGGTTTTTACGGTTATTGGGTTATGCGGTTGTTGGGTTATGCGGTTATTAGGTTGTGCGGTTGTTGGGTTATGCGGTTATTAGGTTTTGTGGTTGTTAGGTTTTGCGGTTATTAGGTTATGCGGTTATTAGGTTTTGCGGTTGTTGGGTTGTATGGTTACAAGTGCTGCATAGTTTCTGTAAATTTCTTTCATGTTTTTAAAAAGTTAATGATGAGGAAATGCAGTAATAATAGGTATATCCTCATGGTTATTAATTAAATTATTGAAGTTTCGCAAGTAGTAAACTGGAGTTAACTTCGTGAAGTAAAAAGGAGTAACCGCTTCGCTCAGGACGATACTCTTTCGCTTAAAACGCATCCGTGAACAGTCAAACGTCCGTTTACTCCATGGAGCGTAGCGGAATTAACTCCGTTTAACTCCTTTTTTACTCCAAGCAAGTAAAGCGTTAGCAATACTTGCGAAAGTTGGGCTACTATGTGGAAGGCTGCAAGCGTATAACCTGCATCGTCGTGCCTAAATGACTGGTGTATGACATATGTAACGGCGAAAGTAACAAAACAAATATGTTTATGGGACACCAATGTAACATAAACAAAAATAAGGACTACAAACAAAAAAGTTTCAAGCAACATATTATTGTACCTTTGCGGCAATCAAAATACTTGATAATAAGGATTTATTTTACATTAATAAGTATGAAATATTTATTGACATCAGTTGTAGCATTGTTGCTCAACTCAACAGTATGTGTTACGCAGTCTGTAGCACAGAACCCTTACCTCCCGCTCTGGGAGCATCTGCCTGACGGCGAACCTCGCGTGTTTGAGGATCCTGATAACCCTGGCAAGATGCGTGCATACATCATCGGTTCGCACGACGTGAAGAACACTGACTATTGCGGACCTGACATTCGTATGTGGTCGGCTCCGGTCGAGGACCTCTCACAGTGGAAGGACGAAGGTCCTATTTTTACTTACTACGTGGACGGACAATGGGACACAATGTTTGCGCCTGACCTCGTGGAGGTGAAGGACAAGACAACTGGTAAGAAGACTTATTACCTCTATCCACACTCTCGCGGATGGGGACGTATTCCGATGGTTTGTAAGGGTGACCGTCCAAACGGTCCTTTCACTCCTATCAACCTGACTGCTGACGGACGCGCATGTGTGCCTGGAAGTATGATTGACTTCGACCCGTCAGTGTTTATAGAGAACATCACGGACAAGAAGGACAAGGACTATGACAAGGGATTCCGTGCATACGTGTTCTACGGTTTCCAGCACTCTACAGCTGCGGAGATGGACCAAAATACGATGTATTCTGTACGTCCTGGTACTAATCTTCACGATTATTTCATTCCGGCATCTTCACGCTACGGCGAGGTGCGCGACCCTAAGGGTACTGAATATCCTGCTCTCTACAAGGGACAGAATCCGGGTGAGTTCAATTTCTTCGAGGCTTCGTCAATACGTCAGGTCGGCAACAAGTATGTAATGGTGTTCTCAGGATATTCTGGTCCTGACTATGGAATAGGTTCTACGAACTCTGCTCTTCGCTATGCCTTTGGTGACAGTCCGCTCGGTCCTTGGCGTTCAGGCGGTGTGCTCGTTGACTCTCGTGGCGTAGTTCCAAACGAGGATGGTTCACATCTCACTACTACGAACTTCGGACACAACACTCACGGTTCTCTTCAGGAAATCAACGGTCAGTGGTATGTGTTCTATCATCGTCCGCCACGCTGCTTCGGCAATGCGCGTCAGGCTATGGTTGCTCCTGTAAAGATTACATGGGACAAGAAGAAGGTTGCCGACGGAGGTGTTGTTCGCATCACAGGCTATGACCCATACGTTAAGGGCAACGAATGGTGTGCTGCGGCTTCCGACGGTACGAAGTACACAGGTGCCGAGGTTACATCTGAAGGTTTCCAGATATTCGGTCTCAACCCTTACAATTGGTATTCAGCAGGTATTGCCTGCTACATCAACGACAACGATGCAATGCAGGATCAGCGTGATGTGTGGAACAACTCAATGGATGTTGCCGGCTTGAAGAACGGTGTCATCGTTGGTTTCAAGTATTTCGGATTCGGTGGTCTGGCAAAGGATACAAAGGGTGTGAAGGCATTTGAAGGTACGAAGGTGGGTGACGGTACGGAACTCATTGTACGTCTCACGCCTAACGGACAGGGTGCATTTAAGATTCACGTCATGCTCGACGGTCCATACACTAATAGCACATGGAAGGGCAAGGAGATTGCCGTGATTGAGGTACCTGCCGATGCTAAGAAGGAAGCAAGGAACTTCCGTGTTCCTGTTCCTGCTGTTGAGGGACTTACAGGTAAGCATGCCGTATATTTCGTGACAGAAGGACCTGAAGTCAAGGCTCCTGAGATGCCACGTTGGGGACGTCCACAGGGTCCGCAGCGTCCATTCGGACTCTATGATTTCCATGGACTTGCTTTCGTGAAGAAGGGCGCACACTGCGGCCGACCACATGTTCCTACAGTAGAAATAACTGTTGACGGACAGGCTCTCAACATTCCAGCTTCTCCTATACTCTCAACGAACCAGAACGGTTACACAGAAAACAACCGCTATCAGCTTTATGCAAAGATTAACGACAAGTCGGTCATCAAGGCAAAAGCCTCTGACCCATCTGTAAAGATTCAGGTTGGCAAGATTGCTGACGGTCGTGCTACTGTCAAGTGTACATGGAACGGAGTTGACAAGTTCTTCTTGATCAACTAAGATTCACTCATACTTTATTGTTTACTTTGTGGAGGGTGCGTCACATTTTTGTTGACGTGCCCTCATTTTTCGTAAAGAGACGCCTGCGGCGGAATGAAGAATGAAGAATCGCTTGCGGCGGAGTGAAGAGTGAAAAGTGAAGAGTGAAGAATGAAAGTTACTCCGTTTGCATAATCTTAGTTCTTAACTCTTAATTCTTAATTACATAACTCTCGACTCTTAATAGAATAAGTCTTAATTCTTAATTTTTTAATTCTTAATTAAATCACGACTCTTAATTAAATAAGTCTCAATTCTTAACGTACAACTTTCCCCCATTCATATATTTTTGACGTTTTTCTTTGATATATTCGAACAAATCGTGTATTTTTGCAGCGTGTAAACAAAAAAAGGAATGCTTATGAAAATAAGAGAAAAGTTATTGTTCATCTGTTTCCTGGTGGCTTCGTCGGTTAGTGCCCAATTGAAACCGGCTCTGCATGTTGATGGTAATCAGTTGAGAGACGAAGTAGGAAACAAGGTTGTACTGAATGGCGTGGCAGATTCTCCAAGTCCGAGCCGCAACCGTTTGCACTGGGGATTGGTTGCTATGGACGACTCCATAAATGCTTGTATTAAATATTTTGACAAGGTGATAACGGCTTTGACAGACAAGGAACAGGGAAGTGCCGTCGATGTCTTTCGCTTACACCTTGACCCTGTGTGGACTAACAATCCTGACCTTGAGTCGGACGGAACATACACGGGAGAGTCGGATATATCGCGTTTCAGTGCTAACAGACTGAAAACGTATCTGAAAAAGCTATATTGGCCTATCATCTCCGATGCTTTGAAACATGGCCTTTATGTCGTTGTACGTCCGCCTGGCGTGTGTCAAGGTAACATGAACGTTGGGGGGGAGTATCAGGAGTATCTCATCGACGTGTGGGACGTAATTACCAGCAACGACTCCATCATGAAGTATCCGGGACAGATAAGTTTCGAGATTGCGAGTGAGCCGGTGGTGGTACGTGACGAGAATGGCGTTGTGACCGACAAGGCTATGAGTGATTTTTTCCAGCCTGTCATCAACATAATACGTGAGAACGGTTTTGAGGGTGTAATCTGGGTACCGGGAAAGCTGTGGCAGCAGGACTTCCGCTCCTTTGTGCAGAGTCCGGTGCTTGACTATAACATGGGATTTGCAGTACATGACTACTGCGGATGGTTTGAGGTTACAGACGACAACTGCGACAAGCAATTTGCCATAGAGCGCTTCAAACATTATGTGCCTATGGTCTATACAAATCCTATATTGATAACGGAAGTGGACTGGAGTCCGGAAAAGGAAGGCACGGGCCACTATGACAGCTATGGCAACTGGGTACTTTCCAACTATGGTACGTCGGGCACGGCATCCACGTCGAAGTGGGCACAGGCTTTCAAGGCTGTTGTGGACAACTTCGACAATGTGGGAGTCATAGTGTCTTCGACATATTCATTTATTGATTTTGACGAATATCTGACTTCAGGCCGTATAGGTCCTGCGTTCCCGGATGTGCCGGAGGCATGTGGCATTCCGTTGTATCAGTGGATGGCAGAGTGGACGAGCCGTTACTATGCAAGTACGGAGCGTTATTGCCCTGAACAGGTTGTTCCGGAGAATCCGTTTGACATCGACTCGGAGTGCTTCTCTTCATGTTTGCTTTATGATAATACATGTAAGAAGGGGGCTGACGACATCTACAACGTGAGTCTGCTCAACAGCGGAAGTGTTGGATGGCGTTATGAGCACGGCATAGACATTTCTGAGTATGACACGTTGAAGATTGAGTTTGCAGAGCCTATCTCGCGTACTGCATACTTGAAGATATATGATACTTCCAATTTCTGGGGCAGACACTATTCTGTCGATGTGAACAATAACAGAACGGAGGCTAACATATATCTCCATTCAATGAAGTCGGACTCTGGTGAGGAGATAAGGGCTGACAGCATCTGCATCATTGCCTTGCAGACAAATTATGTGCAGGACATCAAACTGAAGGGCATACGATTGACAAAGACTATTCCTGTGCCAGAGGCTATTGACGGTGTGGAAAAGGATGCAAGCGACGACGGGGCAGTGTATGACTTGAACGGCCAGCGTGTGGGCAAGCCTCGCAAGGGTATGTACATCGTTGGTGGAAAGAAACGAATGTATTGACTCAACTTTCGCTATTAACGTATGATTCCGAAGGATACTTCGGTTAACAACTTGCGAAACTTGAATATGGATATAACGATATGAAAAAAAAGATAATATTCATAAGGATGAGGATGGCATTATGTGCCCTCCTCGTTCTTTTTTCTTTGAGTGCATACGGGCAGAAGGCTGCCGGCGTTGTGCGTTGGAAGGCTGGAAACGTGGCTACGGAGTCGCAAATAAAGGTATGGGGCATGGACAGCTGTTTTGTGGCATTGAAGATTGACGATGCCACGTTTGCAAGGATGCAGGGCAAAAGTTGGAAAGCTAACTGTACGTTGCATCGCGATGACCTTCGGTATGTCAGGGTGTTGCATCGCAATGCCGACGGTAAACCTCAGATGGGGGAGTTGGTGGTGGACAGAAATGTGGTTGATGATGTGCTGTTCATATTCCGTAAGTTGTATGATGCCGACTATCGCATCGAACGTATGTGCCTGATAGATGACTATGATGCCGACGACGAGCGTTCTATGTCGGCTAACAATACGAGTTGTTTCAATTTCAGATTTATAACGGGTAGTCGCACGGCTGTGTCTAATCATGGCAAGGGTAGGGCAATTGACCTCAACCCTTTGTACAATCCTTATGTGAAGGGTAATAAGGTGAGTCCAGCCAACGGACGTAAGTACGCTTATAAGCGTGATGCTTCTGTGCCTTATCTTATTGATAAGAATGACCTTGCCTATAAGCTTTTCCGTCAGCGTGGTTGGCGTTGGGGTGGTGACTACCGTAGCCTGAAGGACTACCAGCACTTCGAGAAACAGTAGATTTTGGGAGTAAAAGGGTAGTAAGAAGGAGATATCGGGAGTAAAGGGACGAATGATTGTTTTTGAATTCGAGCTGCGGCAGGATAGTTATGAGGTTTGGATGTTGAAGGGGAGTATCCTGCGGAATGAAGAGCAAAAGAATGAAGAGTGAATAATGAAGAATGAAGAATTGCCTGCGGCAGAGTGAAGAATGAAAAGTAAAAGTTACTCCGTTGGCAAAATCTTAATTTTTAATTCTTAATTACTCCATTCTTAATTTCAACAGCAAATAAAGGTCTTGGTGCATTAAAAATAAAAAAGTTTCGCAAGTAGCTACTTGCGAAACTTTTTTTGTTGTTTTACTTAACCTTGATGACAAGGTATTTGCTTACGCTCCAGAACTTGGCTGGGTCTGAGATGCGGAGTGTGTAGAGACCCTTGCTGTCCTTGAGGAGTGTGTATGTTCCTGCTGGGTGGGTAGTGAGGATTTCTGCAGACTTTGATGACAATGGAATGACAGTAGTCTTGCGGATGTCAATCTTTGTCATGAAGTTGAGGTCGAAATCTTCCTTGAGCACCTTGCCCTTCTTGAAGATTGATGAAGAGCTGAGAATCTTGTGCTCCTTGAGCTGCTTGTTAGTGCCTACAACGTACCATGCTGCATTGAGCTGCTCGTCCTGGTTGCGTGCAATCAACTCGGTCTGCTCCTTAGAGGCTTTCATTGTCTCGTTCTCGCTCTGGAGGTTTGTTACGTCAGTGTTGAGCTGGGCAATCTTCTCGTCTTTGAGTTGGAGCTGCATGCGAAGTTCTTCGAGTTCCTTGTTCTTCTCCTCGAGCATCTGTTCGAGTTTAGTAGCTGCCTCTTTGAACTTGTGTGCGTTGATGGTGCTGTTGTTGAGCTTGCGCTGAAGTTCTTCAATCTTCTGGCGGTTCTCCTGGAGACGCTCTTGGATGAACTTCATGTTCTCGCGTATGTTGGCTTGTGTACCGTTGTTCTCGGCATTTGCCTTCATAATGTTAACACGGTTCTCTGCCTCATTGATGAGAGAGAATCCTTCCTGAATTTCGTTGAATGTACCCATCAAATCGTTAATCTCGCCGTCTTTCTGGTCAATGACGTTTTGCAGGGAATCCTTCTCAGCCTTTGCCTTGAGATCTTTGCTGCTCTCTCCGCAGGATACGAGCAGTGCAACTATTGCTGCTAAGTAGATTTTTTTCATAATGGATGTTATGCCTTGCGGCAATTTGGTTTAATATTTTTTAGTTTGTTATTTATTCTTATATTTATTCTTCGACTTGCCGGTTCCCATTATCAGGGCTGTCATGTCGTCGTTAGGCCTGTTGCCCTTCTTGCTTGCAGGCTTGGTGTCTTCTTCCTGTTCGGAGGTGTCTTCTGTCGATTCTGCTCCACCGAGTATGATGACTATTTCGCCGAGTGGCTCGTTCTTGGTGAAGGGGTCGATGACTTCTCTCAGCGTTCCCTTGACGTGCTGTTCGTGAAGCTTGGATATTTCTCGTGCCACGCTGACCTGTCGCTCTTCGCCAAACACTTCGGCGAACTGTGTGAGTGTCTTGACGAGGCGGCGTGGTGACTCATAGAACACTATGGAGCGAGTCTCGTTCTTGAGAAATTCAAGTCGTGTGGTGCGTCCTTTCTTCTGCGGAAGGAAACCTTCGAACACGAACTTGTCGCATGGCAGTCCGCTTGACACGAGTGCCGGCACGAATGCTGTGGCGCCAGGAAGAGTCTGTACCTCTATGCCTTCACGGCTACATTCTCTTGACAGCAGAAAGCCAGGATCGCTGATTCCCGGTGTACCTGCATCGCTTATGAGTGCGATGGTCTCCCCACCTTTAAGGCGCTGTATGACATGACTTACTGTCTCGTGTTCATTGTATTTATGATGCGAGATGAGCGGAGTGTGTATGTCGAAGTGTTGTAGCAGCACACCGGATGTTCTTGTGTCTTCCGCAAGAATCAGGTCTGCCTCCTTGAGGACACGTATAGCACGCATTGTCATGTCCTCCATATTGCCTACGGGTGTCGGTACAATGTATAACATATTGCAAAAGTATGAAGAATTTCCGTAGTTGCAGCAAATAATTTGTCTTTTTTGACTTTTTTTAATCTTTTCGCTTTAACTTTGCTGAGAAATTATGTGTTACAACGTATGAAACATAAGGAAATTACTTTTGACAGATTTGTTAGGGGAATGATTTTAGTTGTAGGAATAATTCTCCTTTATGTGCTTCTCCTGAAGCTCAGTAGTGTTCTCATTCCTTTCTTTGTGGCATGGCTTATGGCATATATGCTTTATCCGTTTGTATGCTTTTTCCAGTATAAATGCAAGCTTAAGTATCGTTTGTTGAGTTTCTTTGTCACGGTGTTCCTGTTTCTTGCCATCCTTGCTACGGCGTGCTATTTCATTGTGCCTCCTGTGATTGAGGAGTGCGGACGCGTGAAGGACATCGTTATCAGCTATGCTGCCGGCATAGGTGAGACGACAAAGATAAACAGCATGGTTGAGTCTTTCATGAAACGTAACATCAATTTGAATCAGATTTTCAACATGATAAGTATTCAGGATGTTACTTCGTTCCTTGAGGAACGCATACCACAGCTTGTTTCTGTCATCACCAGCAGCGTGAATGCCTTGCTCGGAGTGATTGGCTCAATGATTGCCATACTCTATATGTTCTTCATTCTCATGGATTATGAACACATGAGTCGCGGTGCCATTCGTCTTGTACCTGCCAGTCAGCGTAAGTTTGTGGCTGAATTGATGAATGATGTTGAGCAGGGCATGAACAGTTATTTCCGCGGTCAGGCACTCATAGCATTCATTGTCGGCATATTGTTCGCCATAGGCTTCAGCATTATCGACCTTCCGCTTGCTATTCCGTTGGGACTGCTGATAGGTTTCTTTAACCTTGTGCCTTATCTCCAGACGGTGGGCATAGTGCCTACTGCTCTGCTTGCCCTTATAAAGTCGTATGATACGGGTCAGAGCATTTGGCAGATATTGTTTTTCTGTTTTCTTGTTTTTGCTATTGTACAAACCATTCAGGATGCTTTCCTCACTCCAAAGATTATGGGTAAGGTGACTGGTCTCAACGGTGCGGTAATTCTGTTGTCGTTGTCGGTATGGGGAACGCTTCTTGGTTTCGTAGGACTTATCATAGCACTTCCTCTCACCACGCTTCTTGTGTCTTATTACCGTCGTTTTGTGCTTGAAGAGACGTCAGAAGAAGACAAAAGTGAGGAGTTGGAAGAAAAAAGTGAATAAAAGTTTGGAAGTTTCACGGAAACTCCATACCTTTGCACCCGCTTACGAGAAATGAAGGCTTAAAATGTCTTTCCCCCCACAACGCTCGTAAGCTGAAAGGTTAGATCCGCTAGCTCAGTAGGTAGAGCACAACACTTTTAATGTTGGGGTCTTGGGTTCG
>JAFSSN010000093.1 GCA_017450985.1 Bacteroidaceae bacterium | reverse complement strand
TAAAAAAGGAGTTAAGCGGAGTTAATTCCGCTACGCTCCATGGAGTAAACGGACGTTTGACTGTTTACGGATGCGTTTTAAGCGAAAGAGTATCGTCCTGAGCGAAGCGGTTACTCCTTTTTACTTCACGAAGTTAACTCCTGTTTACTACTTGCGAAACTTTAGTAACTTGAAAATTAAGATTTAAGAGTTGAGAGTTAAGATTGCGAACCACGGGCAGTCACCTTTGGTAACTTTCATTCTTCGCTCTTCACTTTTCACTCCGCCGCAGGCGATTCTTCATTCTTCACTCCGAAGGACAGAGCATCGTCCTAAACGAAGCGTTGAGGTAGATAGACTACTTGATAAATGACAGTTTGTTATTTGCTTTCTTATTGTTTGTGTCAAATAGTTATTTTGCCTACGGATGGTTGTAGCAATTCTTAATTTGTGCAAAAATAGTTATTTGTTTTTTAAAACAATCTAAAAAATGTAATATTTAGTCAAGAATTAAATGTGTTTTTCAAAATATATAGTACCTTTGTGTGGTTTTTATATGATTTACAACAAAACAAAGATATGAAAAGATTATATATGGCGATGCTTGCTTTCAGCCTTACGCTCGGCGTGAAGGCTCAGACGGATGTTCTTGACGAAATGTTTAAAACTGAGCGTCCACAGACGAAGCAACAACAGATGAAAATAAAGAAGGGCGAAGTGCCTGTAGTGGACGGCAAGGTGACTTTCACACAGACTTTTGACGCAAAGGGAAAGTCAAAGGCTGAGCTTTATGCCCTTATAGGTTATTATTGCGAAAAGCGATTTGCTCCTTCTACATCGAGGGGCGAATGGGACAACTCAAACTTTTTCAAGAACCTGGAGTTCTCAAGAGTACTTAGCGGCGACCGTCGTGAGGGAACAATCAAATGTCAGGGAGCAGAAGAACTGGTGTTCAAAAAGTCTTTCCTCGTATATAATTGGTCTGAGGTGTACTACAAGCTATTGTTTGAGATTGAGGACGAGAAGGTGAAGATGACAATCAACAACATCTATTACATTTACAAGGGAGGCGGTGTTGAAAATGAGCGTTATTATGCAGAGGACTGGATTACGGATGAAAACGTGGTGAGCAAAAAAGGCAACATTCTGAAGCGTCCTTACAATTTCCGAAGCAGTACACTTAAGATGGTCACCAAGTTGGCTAATGAAATCAAAGTAATCACCAGCAAAAAAACTGAAAAGTGACACAGGAAGAAATGGACAAGCTCATTGCGGATGCAGTGGCTGACAGCAAGAAAAGTAGCAAGTGGCACAGACCTGAGGGCAAGGGAATGAGTCGTGAGAAGGTGGAACGTATGCGCAGGATTCTCAACGCCGTGTTCATGATAGGCTTTGTTGCTTGCGTCATCATTTATTTCGCCTTCCCGGAGAACAAGGTTCTGTTCTTTTCTGTAGGGTTTGGTGCTATGATAATAAAGATTATCGAGTTTGTAATCCGTTTTATGCTGTAAATGAGGATAAAGAGATATATTATTTCTTCACTTGTATGCGTTGTGTGTTTGCCGTCGGCAAAAGCACAACGCATTGTCAGTGAATTGGAGTCTAACTCCGACGGGATGATGATGCAGAAGGGAGACACGACTTCAACGAAGAAATCGAAGAAGATTGTGCCTAACGACGTGAGGGCATGGACGGTGGACGAGGTGTATGGCAACATCACCCCTACTTATGTGGACACGCTTACGCATCTCTTCATGAACGACAATCTGACAGAAGGACGCACGGGACACTACAATTCGCTTGCCAATCTGGGTACTCCACGATTGTCGCGAATATATACGGAGCGCGCGGACTTGCCGTTGTTCATCTTCACGTCGCCATACGACCAGTTTTTTGTGACGACGGACAGGTTCAGATTCTACAACACTAAATCGCCGTACATGAACATCACGTACAACTGCTGCGGCTCGAAGCAGACGGGTGACGACCATGTGAAGTGTATCTACACCAATAATGCGGGAAAGGACTTCAATTTCGGCGGAATATTCGACTACATCTACGGTCAGGGATTCTATGATTCGCAGAGCACGTCGTTCATGAACGCTACGGCATGGGCTGACTATATAGGCGAGAGGTACAACTTCCACTTTTACTATCAGCACAACTTCATGAAGCAGGCTGAAAACGGCGGAATAAAGGACGAGAGGGACATTACACATCCTGAGGAGCAGGCAAGAACATACGCCTCAAACGATATCCCTGTCTTTCTCAGCAAGACATGGAACCGTCAGGAGCATGACGTGGCGTTCTTCAACCATCATTATAATTTAGGTTTCTATCGCAGGGAATATAACGATTCGATTCCTGCCGACAGCGTTCATCCGGCACGTTTGGACAGCACAAAATACACAAGTACCTTTGTGCCTGTAAGCAAGGTGTTCCATACGTTCAAGCTGGAGAAGATGCGCCGAAACTATCGTGCATACGAGGAGACTGAGGGCTACCATACGAACACGTATCTTCCTGGTGACTCAACTGAGGATGTGACAAAGCATTTCTACATGAAGAACCTTGTGGGAGTGTCGTTGTGTGAAGGCTTCAACAAGTGGGCAGCGTTCGGCATTAACGCGTATGTGGGACATGAGATGATGCAATACCAGTTGATTGATACGATGCAGGTGGCATCTTCGACAAGTGCTCTAACATACAATCGTAAATATAAGGAACACAATCTGTTCTTTGGTGGCCAAATGATTCGCGAACAGGGCACTATGTTCCATTACAACGTGGATGCCATGTATTATTTCAGCGGTGCGGATGCCGGTGATTTCGAGGTGAGCGGACATGGAGAGATGAACTTCCCGTTCATGAAGGATACGGCTCAGCTGGCTGTAAACGCATTCGTGAAGCGCATTACGCCAAGCTTCTACTTTAGCCATTATCACAGCAAGCATGCGTGGTGGGATCAGGATGTAGAGGCTGAGATTAGACAGCATCTTGAGGGCGTGGTGTCAAATCCAAGTACGAACACCGTTCTGTCCGTGAGTCTCGACAACATCAAGAACTATACTTATTTTGAGAATAACGGAACGGCAAACGAGGACGGCTCTTACAGCAATAATGTTGTGGTGCGTCAGTGTGGCAGCAACATACAGGTGCTTACGGCGAAACTCGAGCAGAACTTCAAGTTCGGCATCTTGCATTTCGACAACGAAATAATTTATCAGACGACGTCGGACAAGCGCGCCCTGCCGCTCCCTGCCCTTTCTACGTACAACAACTTGTATTTACAGTTCAAGATAGCAAAGGTGCTGCGCACTCAGGTGGGTGCCGACATGAAGTATTTCACGGAGTATTATGCTCCTGACTATTCTCCTGTAATCGGTATGTTTACCGTTCAGAACAGTCAGAAATACGTAAACATCGGTAACTACCCTCTTGTGAGCCTATATGCAAACTTCGCATTGAAGCGTTCTCGTTTCTATCTGCAATACTATCATGCAAACCAGAGCACGGGACGCTATTTCTGGGCACCGGGTTATCCGATGAATCCGACAACGCTTCGTTTCGGTATAAGCTGGAACTTCTATGATTAGTTCAACCGCACAATTTCACAACCTAACAAGTTGAGTGCTTGTGTAACTTGAATTACAAAAAAACGATAGCATAGTTGAAATGTCAAATTGAACGTTCAACTATGCTATCGTTATTTTTAGGACTTCTTTCTATCGAAGAATAACCTTTCAAAGCCTTCTGAAGTCTTTCTCTCCATAGAGAAACAAACTATTCGTATGTCACCACGAGTCCATCGTAAGCGATATGGATGTCATCGGGCAATTTTGCGTCCTCTTCAGCATGAAAGCCTGCGTCGTGCGACAGATGGACGATGTATGTCTGCTTGGCACCTATGCGACGTGAGAATGCGACGGCTTCAGCTATGGTTTGATGGCTTGGATGCTCCTTGTGGCGTAAGCCGTTGATGACAAGAATGTCGATGCCATGTAGATATTCGAACTCAGATTCGTCGATAGTCTTCATGTCCGTGATGTAGGCCAATGAACCTACACGGAAGCCGAGAATGGGCAGTTTGCCGTGCATGACCCTCAAGGGTAATATCTCCACTCCATCGACATTTATTGGCACATGAGGCTCTACGCGGATGAGATTGAGCGAAGGCACTCCCGGGTAACGCTTCTCCTTTGGTATGAAACAGTATGGTATTCGTTCCTCAAGATGAGTGGCGCAGAAATCCTCGGCATAGACATTCACCTCACCAAAGACGCTGTAAGGACGCAGGTCGTCCAATCCGCCTACATGGTCGTAGTGCTCGTGGGTGACGAGGACGGCATCGATATGATGAAATGGTATGGACAGCATTTGCTGGCGGAAGTCAGGACCACAGTCGAAGAGAATATGTTTCCCGTTGACTTCGAGCAAGGCTGATGTGCGAAGACGCTTGTCATGGGCGTCCTTGCTGCTACATATAGGACACGTACATCCGATAAACGGTACTCCGCATGAAGTACCAGTACCTAAGAATGTTAGTTTCATCAATGTATGTTTTTTCTTCGGAAGTAAAAAGAAGTTATCGGGAGATATCGGGAGTAAAGAGACGAATGACTGTTTACGGATATGTTTGCCGCGATAGAGCATTCTTCACTCTTCATTCTTCACTTCGCCTCTGACGGCTCTTCATTCCCCCTCTATCACTCCATGAAGTTAACTGCCGTTAACTACTTACGAAACTTGAATGATTTATATGAAATTGACTTCAGGGTGAATATCCACCCCGAACTTCTCCTTTACGTCATGACAAATGGCGTCGGACAAGGCTATGATTTCATCGCTTGTTGCACCACCCAGATTGACAAGTACGAGAGCCTGCTTGTCGTGTACGGCTGCCCTGCCCTGTGCCTTGCCCTTCCATCCACATTGTTCAATCATCCAGCCGGCTGGAATCTTGTATTCGCCGTTGGTTTCGTAGAATGGCATGTTTGGATAGTCCTTCTGGATGGAAAGGAACGTGTCACGACTGACAATCGGATTCATGAAGAAACTTCCTGCGTTGCCAAGCACGTTAGGATCGGGCAATTTGGCTTCACGAATACTGATGATTGCCTGGCGCACATCATTGATTGTGACGTCCGTCTTGTCTGCCAACTGGGCACGAATGTTGCCGTAGTCAAGCTGTAAGGTCGGTGTCTTGCTAAGCCTGAACGTGACGTGGGTTATGGCATACTGTCCCTTGAGTTCTTTCTTGAAGATGCTTTGACGATAGGCGTAGTTACATTCTGCATTGCTGAAAGTTCTGCAAGAGCCGCTGCGAAGTTCGATGGCTTCGACAGTCTCAATGACGTCCTTTGCCTCTGCACCGTATGCTCCGATGTTTTGGACGGCAGACGCTCCCACTTCACCGGGAATAAGCGACAGGTTCTCCACTCCTCCCCAGTTCTGCTGAACGCAGTAAGCTACGAAGTCGTCCCACACCTCGCCGGAGCCTACTTTGACAAGCACATCCTTGTCTGTGCTGTCAATCACTTCTATGCCCTTGATAGCCGAATGGAGGATAGTGCCTTCGTAGTCGTGGGTGAACAGCAGATTGCTGCCTCCTCCGATGTGAAGCACGGCTTCATCGGCTGGAATGGTTTTGAGAATTGACCTTAATTCCTCGATTGAGCTATAATCAAAAAAACGCTTGGCATAGACATCCATGCCAAACGTATTATGTTTAAGTAATGAATAATGATTCATATTCTTTAGTTTTCTATTTCGATAAGTGTCCACTCTCCATTACGTTTGTCAAACTTGAACTTGACGTAAAGTCCGTTGCTGACGCCCTTAATAAGTAATGTCTTGCGGTTTTGACTGATGCACGTCTGCCCGTAGTTTATGTTGACCAGCACATCGTGGAGGACAGGCATGTCCGACTGCATTTCAAACCACTCGTCCTTGTCAATGTCCTCTGTGGTTGTTGGTTCATTGCTGTCCTCGGAAGGAGTAATAAACTTGATATGGTCGGCAAGGTTTTCGCGTTGGAATGTGGAGTCGGAGACGAACTTTGCATAGAACTGCAGGAACGAGCTGTTAGGTGACCTGTGTATATCGTCCTTGTCAATGTCTGTAAGCGTCCACTTTCCATTGATACGGTGAAAGTTGAACTTCTCTATATATTCATCCTTCAAATATATCCATTCAACGCTGACCTCGTTAAGGCTTGTGTCGTTTTGTAAATCCATGTCGTTTTCACGCTCGTAGATTACGGAGTAGAACTCCTGTGCCTTGAAACGATTATATTGGTGCCAGTCTTCGCGTGTAAGCTCAAGATTGGCATTGCTGTCCTTAACCTTTAACGGGAATTGTATTCGCTGATTCTGGAATTTACTGTCAGAAGCGAAGTTGAAAAAGAAGTCGTCAAATAATATATCTGCAGCAACAGGAGGAGCAACCTCTTCAAAGAGATGAAGAGTGTCTTCTGCTATTTCCACAGAGTCGGTAGCCTCTTCCTCCTCTGCTTCATCTGTATTGTTTCCTTTGTTACTGCACGAAAGGAAAATGCCGGTAATAAGAACTGCAGTAAAACTTTTGCTTATCATTTTAGTTGTTGTTCGGGTATAAAAACGCGTAGTCTTTACCCTTTACCCATTGAATTTTCGGCAAATTTAGTCTTTAATTTTTAATCGTGTATCATAATCCCGATAAAAAGCACTACCTTTGCGATAAAATGTAATAAAAGAACAGTTATTTTAAGGAATTATGTTAGAAAAAATAAAAGATATGCTTGCTGAGGTGGAGGCACTTCAAGCCAGCAATGCAGAGGAACTCGAAAACCTCCGTATAAAGTATCTTAGTAAGAAAGGTGCCATCACAGCTTTGATGGCTGACTTCCGTAATGTACCTGCTGAGCAGAAGAAGGAAGTCGGTATTAAAATCAATGAGCTTAAGAACAAGGCTCAGGAAAAGCTTAACGAACTGCGTGAAGCATTTGGCTCTTCAGATTCTGAGGACAACAGCATAGACATCACACGTACTGCCTATCCTATTGCTCTCGGTACTCGCCACCCACTCTCTTTGGTTAAGAATGAAATCATAGATATCTTCGCACGTCTTGGCTTCTCATTGGCTGAGGGTCCTGAGGTGGAGGATGACTGGCACGTGTTCTCATCAATGAACTTTGCCGAGGATCATCCAGCACGCGACATGCAGGACACATTCTTCGTGGAGGCACATCCTGACATTATTCTCCGTACACACACAAGTTCTGTACAGAGCCGCGTGATGGAAAAGCAGCAGCCACCTATCCGCATCATCTGCCCAGGACGAGTATATAGAAACGAGGCAGTAAGTGCACGTGCTCATTGCTTCTTCCATCAGGTAGAAGGTCTTTATGTGGATGAGAACGTAAGCTTCACAGACCTCAAGCAAGTTCTCTTGCTGTTTGCACGCGAGATGTTTGGAGAAGACACACAGATTCGTCTTCGTCCAAGCTACTTCCCATTCACAGAGCCAAGTGCTGAGATGGACGTAAGCTGTACCCTCTGTAAGGGACAGGGCTGCTCTATGTGTAAGGGCAGCGGATGGCTCGAAATCCTCGGCTGCGGTATGGTGCACCCAAATGTGCTTGAACTCAACGGTATTGATTCAACTAAGTACAAGGGCTATGCCTTCGGAATGGGCGTAGAGCGTATTGCTAACCTGAAGTATCAGGTTAAGGACCTTCGTATGTTCTCAGAGAACGACGTTCGTTTCTTGAAGGAATTTGAGGCAGCAAACTAAAACGTGATTCATATAAATGGGAAGTTCAAACAAGGCTTGAACTTCTCATTTATTATAATGCTTATTACCAACACAACAACATTATACCATAGGTGGATACTCGCAAACTGACCATTATATACACTACAGATGTGCATGGCAACTATTTTCCTTACGACTTCAGGCATGAACGTTGGGGCAAAGGTAGTTTGCAACGTGTACATGGTTTTGTGGCACAAGAATGTAAGCATAATCCCGTTGGTATGATTCTTATTGATGGCGGCGACATGATTCAAGGCGAACCGACATCATACTACTTCAATTACGTATATGACTCAAAGCGTCATCGTGTAGCCGACATGATGAACTTCATAGGATATGACGTGGGCGTAATAGGCAATCATGACATCGAGACGGGACATGAAGTGTTTGACAAGTTCATCGAAGACTGCAATTTCCCTATTTTGGGAGCTAATGCAATAGATATCGAGACGGGATTCCCGTATTTTGAACCTTATACCATCATTAAGCGCAGCGGAATTAAGATTGCCGTTATAGGCTTCATTACACCGGCCATTCCTCATTGGATTCCACGCGACGTATGGAAGGACATGAGGTTTGAAGATATTGCTGAAAGTGCAAGCAAATGGGTTGCACATGTCAAGGAGGTGGAGGAACCTGACTTCATTATAGGCCTTTTCCATTCTGGTATGGACGAAGGCATAAGCACCGAGGACTACAAGGAAAATGCCACACGCGAAACCGCGACATCTGTCGATGGCTTCGACTTGATATTGTACGGTCACGACCATGCAAGCCATATAGAAGAGGTGGAATCACCGTCGGGCAAGAGCGTGTTGTGCGTCAATCCTGGTTGCTATGCAAATACGGTTGCGGAAGTGAACGTTGAGTTCAAGGTTAAGCCTACGGGCGAAGTCACCAGCCATTCCATCAACTGTCAGTTGCATTACATCGGCACATTGCACAACAGTCAGGTGTCGGAATTCAAGAAGCAATTCCGATACGACTTCAAGAAGATACATGATTATTCATCCGAAAAGATAGGCAAATTCCTTGCTCCGGTAGATGTGTCGGATGCTTATTTCGGTTCATCGGCATATATCGACCTTATACAAGAACTGCAACTTCATGTGTCGGGCGCGGAACTATCGTTTGCCGCTCCCCTGTTCTTCAATGCAAACATACAGGCCGGTGATGTGAAGGTGAACAACATGTTCGACTTATATCGCTTTGAAGACCACCTTTATACGTTGAAACTTAAAGGAAGCGAGATAAAGGATTACCTTGAAATGAGCTATGACTCATGGACGAATCAGATGAAGTCGGAAGACGACAATCTGCTGCTTATGTGCCCGATGAAGAACAACCCTACCCGTTTAGGATTCAAGAACTTCATATTCAACTTCGACTCTGCTGCAGGCATACGCTATGAGGTTGATGTGAGAAAGCCAAAGGGCGAAAAGGTGAACATCATAAGAATGGAAGACGGTACTCCGTTCGACTACGACCGATTCTATACCGTGGCTATGACAGCCTACCGCTCAAACGGAGGCGGCGAACTGCTGACAAAGGGCGTCGGACTAACCAAGGAGGAAATATCGGAGCGTATCATTACGAGCACGCCGAAGGACGTGCGCTATTATCTCATGGAATACATAAAACAAAAGAAGGAAATAATGCCGCAACCTCGAAATCATTGGAAGTTCATACCGGAGGATTGGGTGAGCAAGGCGGCAAAGAGAGAACGCGAATTGCTGTTCGGCAAGAGCGCACCAACAATCATATAGCATTATTACAGCGTGTTTTCATGAACCTTACAGATTCTGCCAATCAGGCAGAGTCCGACTGTATCGTATATAACTACAATTCAAACGTAATTGCTTGATGAATTGGACTAACACCCTATAAATTAGGAGCGTCAATCTCGATGAAACGGGCAAAGCGGCGTCCGTCACGCTCAATATTCTCGAAAAACATCTTCTCTGGACGAACCCACTTGAGCATATCCCCGTACAAAGCCTCATACACGACCATGCGTTCCTGCGTTTCTGAGTCATAGGCTGTGCCGATGAAACGGTATTTGCCGCCCATGAAATGCTGGAAAAAACGAGTTCTGTCCTCTGACAGCGGATATTTGTCCAACATACGTTCAACCAAAGGAACGTACCATTCCCTCACTTCCTCTGCCGCAGGCGTATGGTTGCCCGGAAAATGAAATGAATGGCTGTAGTGCTGCAAGAAAACAGGCTCATAGTGTGCCACGACATCCTTTTCACCGAACAATCCCCATATTCTTTCTGTATAGTAAGGATTGCAATAGTCAAATTGTATGCACTCCACATCGGCAAATTCGCTTATGAGAGCCTCGTCTATTACGAAATGCTGGTTACCGTCCTTTCTCGGCGACTTGTATTCGTTCTCGCCTATCCGAGTCTTCAGAAATTCAGTCATCTCAAAGTGAGGATTTCCGAGCAAGGCAGGCACGCCTACAATCGTAGCGAGCATCTGTGCATAGAAAGCACCACAGCTGTTGCCCACAATCATGTCAGGCTTCTCCTTGTCACAAAGACGCTTGATGAACTCAATAGCATCCTTTGGATGAAGCGGCAAGTCTGGCGTCAGCACATCGGCTTTACCAGAAAAACACTCCTTCAAGGTCGAAGCCAACGCACATTGGCCGCTGGCATAGAAGCCGTGAAGAAACAATATCTTTTTAGTTTTCATAAAACAATCTCCCTACCTTACTTCCTATAACATTCCTACAGAAACGACGACTCCATACCCTTTAATTCTCATAATACCACCAGAAGGTATTGCCATAGGCACGTCGTGAACGGTTACTGCGCTTGGTGCTATCCAGATTCTCCGCCTTTATTTGCTTGTACAACCTGAAGTTATCGGCAATTTCCTTATCAATGAATGTAAGTGAGTCGCCGTCAATGTCAGCCTTGTAGATAAGGGCCTCCTGATAAGCCTTTGGCAGCCTTGACCTGTCAGGATTGTAGTAAACAAACACTTCTGAGCAGAACTCATCGAGCTTTTTGTCGAGCAACAGATAGCACAATGAATAGTCGATAGCCATAGGCGTCCTCAAAGAGTCGCTTGTGGTCATCAAGTCGAGGTAACGCTTGGTTGTTTTTATTGAGGCTCCAGGCATGGCTCCTATACCCCTGCAAATGTCGTCAACGGAGATTCTATACACAGAGTCCCTGTCGTTGATGTCAAGCAAGCCCTTTGTGCCGTAGTACTGAGGAAAATCGAAGATGCGCTCCCCCAGTTCGTCCTGCTTGGCCAACGCAAACATTCTCAGCTGCGTCAAGCGTTTGTTGGCCTTCAGCGACCTTTCACCCACCTGTACAGCCTCGTCGTACTTGCGCTCGTGAACGAGTCGCTCGGTCTTTAATTCAAACAAATACACGTCCTTTGAGCTTGGCACGCTTCCTGCCACAAGAATCATTACC
>JAFSSN010000009.1 GCA_017450985.1 Bacteroidaceae bacterium | reverse complement strand
TTCTTCATTCTTCATTCTTCATTCTTCATTCTCCACTCCGCAGGTTACTCCTTTTTACTTCACGAAGTTAACTCCAGTTTACTACTTGCGAAGCTTCAGTTATATGCTTTTCTACGAGTCTGTCACGTAGCTCCTACGGGTATCCTATGGATATTCTACGGATTTTCTACGGATTTCTACGGATTGTACCCGTAGAATACCCGTAAGAAAGTCGTAAAAAACTCGTAGCACATCCGTAGAAAATCCGGCTACGGGTCGGTGATATCTTGGAAAAGATATTTACAAACTCTCTGATTTCCAATGCAAATATAAGAATTTATTTTGGAATAAAGAAGCCGCATGACAGAAAAAAACAGCTGCCGTTCTCCGGCATATATTCTCAAATGCCTTTTTTCTTCAGTTCCCTTCTGAATCGCAGCCAGAACATGACGGCCGCACTCGACAGTCCGAGCGGGAAGCTACACCATATACCTGCCGCTCCCATTTCGAAACGGAAGGCAAAGACGTATGCCATAGGAAGACTGATAATGATGTAGGCTATGAACGAGCTGACCATGAGCACCTTGACATCCTCGATGGCACGAAGGCAGTTGGCAAAGATTGTCTGTGAGGCATCGCCCACCTGATAGGCAGCAAAGGCAGGAAGAAGGGTGAGGAGGAGCGCCTTCACCTCGTCGCTTGTGGTGAAGATGGCAAATACCGGCTGGCACATATATATTACGGATGACGTGATTACGCCTCCGGCACACAGCGTGAGGACGAGAGCCGTGTAGGCGGTCTTGCGCACTTCCTGCCAATCGTCCAAACCGCGGTAATGGGAGATGCGTATGGCGGCGGCGGCTCCGAAGCCATAGTATATCATGAAGCAGAGGGAGCCTATCACGACCATGACCTGATGGGCTGCAAGGGCTGCCGTTCCTATCCACCCCATGAACAGGGCACACACGTTGAAGCTGCCTGCCTCGAGACACAGCTGCACCGACACGGGAAGTGCCTTGCGTGTGAGGCGCAGTATGCCGTTGCGAGTGACGTCGCGCCCAAGACCCACCTTCAGCCACATCCACACTGCCATGAATATGCGCGAGAGGAGCGTGGCAAGTCCGGCACCGAGAAGTCCGAGGTCGAAGACGAATATGAGCAGATAGTTGCCCACGATGTTGAGCACGTTCGACATGAGCATCACCCACATCGGGGTGCGCGTGTCGCCCGTGGCATCGGAATACTGCTTGAAGGAATTGAACACCGCCACGAAAGGCAGCGAGATAGCACACACGAGGAAATAAGGACGTATGAGGGGCATCAGTTCCTCGGGCTGACCGAGCCTGTCGAGGTTGAAATACAACAGGGTGAGCAGCAGCAGGCAGCCGAGGCTTCCCACGGTGCTGAGCACGAGACTGTTGTTGAGCACGGTGCGAGCCTCATCGCGCTTTCCGTTCACCCACAAGGCTCCGACTGCGGGAGTGGTGCTGTAGGAGAGTCCGAGCACGAAGAAGAATATCAGTCCGAACACGTTGTTGACGAATCCCGACGCCGACAGTTCCTCCGTTCCGTACTGTCCCACCATCATGGTGTCCGCCCCGCCCTGCACGATTGTTCCTATCTGTGCGATGATGATTGGGAGGCCGAGGTGTAAAATGGCAGATACTCTTCCAAGCACCTTTGTTTGCGGTTTTTGGAGAGTATCTGTCGTAGTCTCGTATGTTGTTTGTTTATCTTTATTCAGGTGCATTTTCATCGAGGTAAGAGTCCTTGAATCCGAGGAAGTAGAGCACTCCGTCGAGTCCGATGGTGTTGATGCTCTGTCGTGCGTTTGCCACCACTCGAGGCTTGGCATGGAATGCGATGCCGAGTCCGGCTTCCGAGAGCATAGGAAGGTCGTTGGCTCCGTCGCCCACGGCAATGGTCTGCTGGAGGTTAACCTTCTCGACCTGTGCAATGAGGCGCAGAAGCTCTGCCTTGCGCTTGCCGTCAACAATCTCGCCGACGTAGTTGCCCGTCAGCTTGCCGTCGTCGCCAATCTCAAGCTCGTTGGCATATACATAATCTATGTCGTAGCGCTTCTGGATGTACTCGCCGAAAAAGGTGAATCCACCCGAGAGGATGGCAATCTTGTAGCCGTACTTCTTGAGCACGTACATGAGGCGGTCAACGCCCTCCGTGAACGGAAGGTTTTCGGCTATCTCGCGCATGACGCTGACATCGAGTCCCTTGAGCAGCTTGCAACGCTCCGTGAACGATTCCTTGAAGTCTATTTCACCGCGCATGGCACGCTCGGTAATGGCCTTCACCTTGTCGCCCACTCCGGCACGCATGGCGAGTTCGTCGATGACCTCTGTCTGAATGAGCGTGGAGTCCATATCGAAACAGATGAGACGGCGCATACGGCGGTACATGTTGTCGGTCTGGAAAGAGCAGTCAATCTCGAGTTCGCTCGACATGCGGAGCAGCTCGCGGTGCAGTCCTTCGTGGCTCTTCGGTGTGCCGCGTACAGAGAACTGTATGCAGGCGCGGTTGTTCTTCTTCTCGGGGTGCATGATGCTTGCACGTCCTGAGAGACGCTTGATGCCGTCGATGTTGAGGTCCTGGTCGGCAATGAGCTGGCTGACAGCCTCAATCTGACGGGCAGAGAGCTTGCGTCCGAGCACCGTGAGGATGTAGCGGTTCTTGCCCTGACGGTTCACCCAGTCCTCGTACTCGTCGAGTGTTACCGGTATGAAGCGTATGTTGACGTTGAGTTCGCTTGCCTTGAAGAGGAGTTCCTTCATCACGCGGCCAGAGTTCTCCTCGCCCACGCGGATGAGGAATCCGAGCGAGAGCGTGGAGTGGATGTCGGCCTGACCGATATCGAGGATATCCACGTCATACTTTGCCAATACGCCTGTGATGGTTGCCGTAAGTCCCGGGCGGTCAACGCCTGTGATACGCAAAAGGATGAGTTCCTCCTCCCGAGGGAGGAAGGACTCATCCGCTTTAGCTATGTTGTCGTTCTGCATAACTTTCATTAACATTAATTACTCAACTTTCGCAAGTATCGCTAACGCTTTACTTGCTTGGAGTAAAAAAGGAGTTAAGCGGAGTTAATTCCGCTACGCTCCATGGAGTAAAACGGACGTTTGACTGTTTACGGATGCGTTTTAAGCGAAAGAGTATCG
>JAFSSN010000092.1 GCA_017450985.1 Bacteroidaceae bacterium | reverse complement strand
CTTTGCCCATGTTATTGCAGTTTTGTGGTTAAAACAAAGATAACAAAAAGGGTCGGATTCCATGCGAGGAATACGACCTTAATTTTTTTTACACTAAAAATGTTTTACCGGACAGCAATAGAAAGATTTATATTAAACTGGTAAAAAATATTACTTGGACATCATCGTGATGTGTGGGCTAAAAAAACTTTTTCTCAAATGTTAAAAATTTTCCTATAAAGATTATGAAATGTGCATGAAGGTAGTGGTATTATTGCGGTGAAAATTAGTAATACTGGGATCATCCTCCCAAGTGTCTCCCTTCTGCCTCCCTTCTGCCTCTTATGTGGCTCTCTTTTGACTCTCTATATGCTCTGTGTTGAAACTCTCCGACATGTATGTACCAATAAGAGAAACATAGGAGAAGCATGGGAGAAGTATAGGAGGCAGGAGAGGATTGATAGTGAATAATGAATAATTAATACGGACCGCGGAAAGTAATTCGTAATTTCTACTTTTGCTATGTCGTGGAGATTTTTTTTATTTTGCCGGGATGTTTTTACTTTGCTGTAACATTTTGGAAGAGGAGGAGTTTGAAATAGTATTGAACCGGAGTGAGGGAAAAAGACAACCTTTTTGAATGGAAAATTAAGAGTTAAGAAGGCGAAACATAATGAAACAGAGGAATTATCCGTTTGCGAAACTTCAAAGAGTGTTAGCGGCATTGCTATGCGACTTGAACGTGTCAAGGGAGGCATTGGCAGGAATAATGCTGATACTTAAGTATGACGTTCAACGGCAGAAGAAATGGATTCTATGGCTTTATCACAATCATCCAACAGAGGATGAGATAAAGGCAAGACTAATCAAGGAAACCGAAGCGCGTCAGACAAAGTGTAAATAACATTAGGAAGTCTTTATTGAAGGTCGAACGTTTGGCCTTCGAGTGTTCGTGAACCGTATTTTCGGATTAAGAATTTTGACTCTGTCTTGCTTCTTTTCTCTTTTTGTAAAGCTGGTAGGAGTTTACGATGTTGTGCCAGATGGAGTAGAAACCGCCTGCCGTGGCAGTCACAGGGTTGAGAAATGTGGCACCTGTCCAGATTGCAAATACCGTGTTCTTCTGTCCGAGTGTTTGCGTTCCTGCAATCGTGTCGTTGTAATGAACTCCTATGGCGTGTCCGATGACGAACTGAATCAAACAGCACACGAGGCTTGTCAGTGCTATGGCCAAGAGTGTGAGCACGGACTCTTCTGTGTGAACTATTGCACGGACGGTTACGGCAATGGCTATTGCCAGTGAGACAATCCATAGGTTGAAAGAGAGGTTCTTGAAGGATTTTATTTTTGCGTGTACTTTCGGCGCGGCAAATTCAAGCGTGAAAGCAAGCAAAAGCGGAAATATGAGGGTGGGGAATATCTTGTGTAGGATTGTCAGGAAGGCGATAATGAACGTGAGGTCATTGTGCGTGTCGTGAAGGAGGGGCACAATGGCAGGCACTATGAGTGAGGCAGCAAGGTTGATGAGACAAGTATAGCTCACCACGGCGCTGCTGTTTCCTTGCAGGCGTGAAGTGACCACGGACGCAGCAGTTGCCGTAGGGCAGATGAGGCAGAGCATTGCACTTTCAATGATAGCCTTGTATTGTGTTGAAGGGTTGGCTGCGATAATCATTCCGAGAGCTGTGAAAGAACCAATCTGAATGAGCAGCGACCAGAGCATCCATTTGCGCGGCTTCAACTGCTTGGGGCTGACCTTGCAGAAGCTTACGAACAACATACAGAAGATGAGCGTAGGCTGAATGTATCCGCTCACGATGCGGTTCATGAATGTGTGAGTCCAGTCGAGTGCATGAATGTTTACATATATAAAGTATGCTGCCACTCCAGAGATCATGGAGATTGGCAGTGACCAGTTCTTGATGAAATTGACTATTCGCATGATTCTAAAAAACAATCCTTTTACTTCTGATTCTCTAATATTTCTTCCAGCTTCAACATCTCGTCTCGATACTGTGCGGCAAGCATGAAGTCGAGGTCTTTTGCAGCCTTCTTCATGAGCTTGCGCGTGTGCTCTATTGACTTTTCTAGTTGCTGGCGGTCCATTTCTTTTATGATAGGGTCTTCGGCGGCCTTTGCAAAACTTTCTTCCACGTATGCTTTGCCCACGTAGTCCACTTTCTTGCCTTCGTGCAGCGATTTCTGTGCCTTCTTGATTTGGGTAGGCGTGATTCCGTGCTCTTGGTTGTATTGCATCTGCTTTGCACGTCGTCTGTTCGTCTCGTCGATGGTGAGGCGCATGCTGTCCGTAATCTTGTCGCCGTACAGGATAGCCATTCCGTTTACGTTGCGGGCAGCACGTCCCACGGTCTGTGTGAGTGCTCTGTGGCTTCGGAGAAAGCCTTCTTTGTCGGCGTCGAGGATGGCTACGAGTGATACTTCGGGCAGGTCGAGACCCTCGCGCAGTAGGTTGACGCCCACCACTACGTCGTAGTCGCCGGCGCGCAGGCTGTCAAGTATTTCCACGCGTTCGAAAGTGTCTATGTCACTGTGGATATAGCTGCACTTTATTCCGTTGTTGAGGAGATATTCGGACAGTTCCTCTGCCATTCGCTTTGTGAGAGTGGTTACCAGAACTCGCTCGTTGTAGTCTATGCGCTTGTGGATTTCTTCCATGAGGTCGTCAACTTGGTTCTCGGTAGGACGCACTTCGATTTTTGGATCGAGGAGGCCTGTAGGACGAATCAGCTGTTCGACGATTATGCCTTCAGCCTTCTCCAATTCGTATTTTGCAGGTGTTGCGCTTACGTAGATGGTCTGCTTGGTAAGTTCTTCAAACTCGTCGAATCGCAAAGGGCGATTGTCCAATGCGGCAGGCAGACGGTAGCCGTATTCCACGAGTGTGGTCTTGCGCTTGCGGTCGCCGCCGTACATGGCGCGTATCTGCGGAATGGATTCGTGGCTCTCGTCAATGACGAGAAGGAAATCTTCGGGGAAGAAGTCGAGCAGACAGTATGGTCGTTCGCCGGCCTTGCGTCCGTCAAAGTAGCGAGAGTAGTTCTCTATGCCGGAACAGTGTCCCAGTTCGCGAATCATCTCCAGGTCGTTGGTGACACGAAGTTCGAGCAACTGAGCCTTTGCCACGTCGCCAATCTCCTCGTAGAACTTGAGGCGCTCGTGCAGGTCGTCCTCAATCTGATGAATGGCAGTCTGCACCTTGTCCTTTGAGGTCATAAAGAGGTTGGCTGGGTAAATCTTGTATTCGTCAAACTCACTTATCACTCCTCCGCTTACGGGGTCAATCTCCTGTATGGTCTCTATTTCGTCCCAAGCGAAGCATACTCTGACAACTTTCTCGTCGTAGGCAAGATAGATGTCAACGTTCTCTCCTTTCACTCTGAAGTGTCCTCGCGTCAATTCAATGTCGTTGCGCACGTAGAGGCTGTCCACCATGCGGCGCAGGAACACGTTGATGTCGAGTGCCTGCCCTTTCTTGATTTCCGTGATGTTTTCAGAGAAGTCCATCGGGCTTCCCATACCGTAGATGCAGGAAACGGACGAAACCACGATGACGTCGTTTCTTCCTGAGAGTAGGGCAGAGGTGGCTGCAAGTCGCAGACGGTCAACCTCTTCGTTGATGGCGAGGTCCTTCTCTATGTAAGTGTCTGTTGATGGAATGTATGCTTCTGGCTGATAGTAGTCGTAGTAGCTTACGTAATACTCCACGGCATTGTCGGGGAAGAAATTCTTCATCTCCGTGTAGAGCTGGTGAGCCAGCGTTTTGTTATGGCTGAGTATGAGTGTGGGCTTGTTGACATTCTTGATGACGTTAGCCACGGTGAATGTCTTTCCAGAACCTGTCACACCCAACAACACCTGGGCGGGAACGCCGTCCTTGACGCCCTGCGTAAGCTGTGCTATGGCTTCCGGTTGGTCGCCGGTAGGTTCAAATTGAGAAGTGAGTTGAAAATTCATGCTGCAAAATTACGGCTAATTTGCGTAACTTATCATAAAAACACTTAAATTTTAGCGGTTTTTCGGCTAAAATCATTGTACTTGTATTGGTTATCTCATGCTGATTGCGTAACTTTGCATCACATTTTAAAATGACAATGAAGAAATATTTCGGTTTTATATTACTTTCATCGCTTCTTCTTGGGTCTTGTAACTCGTATAACGAAGCGTTGAAAACTACTGACTACGACTATAAATACGAAGTTGCAAAGGAATGTTATGCGGCTGGTCGTTTCACTCAAGCATATCAGCTTTTGGAAGAGGTGGTTGTACCTTTCAAGGGTTCTGACAGGGCAGAGGAAGCGTTGTACATGATTGGTATGTGTCACTATAACCTCAGAGACTATGAGACTTCATCTCTGTTTCTCGACAGATACGTGAAGACTTATCCGAAGGGCGACTATACAGAGATTGCGCGTTTCTACAGTGCACGCGGCAATTTTTTGCAGTCTCCAGACCCTCGACTCGATCAGAGTCCGACATACTCGGCTATCAACAAATTGCAGGAGTTTCTCGATTTCTATCCTTACTCAACAAGACGTGAGGATGTGAACGACATGATTTTCCAGCTTCAGGACCGTCTTGTGCAGAAGGAGTATGATGCTGCGGAATTGTACTACAATCTGGGCAGTTACACGGGTAACTGTATGCGAGGTGGAAGCAACTATGAGGCTTGCATCATTACTGCCGAGAATGCGCTCCGCTCTTATCCGTACACAAATCTTCGTGAAGACTTGTCGATGATGGTACTACGCGCACGCTACGAACTTGCCACACAGAGTGTGGAGGACAAGGCTGACGAGCGTTACCGGCAGACTATTGATGAGTACTACGGCTTCAAGAACGAGTTCCCGGACAGCAAGTACATGAAGGAGGCCAACAATATCTTCAAGCGTGCTAATGCAAGAGTGAAGAAGAGTGAGACGGAGTCATAAAAGGCTTGCACCTTATTATATAGAATACTTGGCTTTGTTAGGTCGTGCTTAGGCTTTTCGACAACGTTTGCCTGATGATTGCGAGGCTGTTCGATACTTGTCAACCTGGACAATGACGAACCGATTGACATGACGGCATAAGCTGAGTGCTTGTGAAACTTGAATAGAATAATAACAATAATTAAATATATTATGGATTTCAAAAAAACAAATGCGCCTACTACTACGGTGACACGTGACATCATGGATTTTTGTCGTGATACAAACAATATCTATGAGAGCGTAGTAATCATGAGTAAGCGTTCCAATCAGATTGCAGTTGCAATGAAAGAGGAACTCTCTAAGAAACTTCAGGAGTTCGGTACTTCAAGCGATACGCTTGAGGAGGTTTTTGAGAACGAAGAGCAGATACAGATTTCTAAGTATTACGAGCGTCTCCCAAAGCCAACACTTATTGCTACACAGGAGTTCATAGAGGATAAGATTTATTATCGTAACCCTGCTAAGGAGGCTTCAGAAAGACTTGCATAATCGTATTGTATGATACAGCGTGTACAGACCGTTTACCTCGCCCTTGTACTCATCTTCTCCTTCGTGGGGCTGATGACTACAATGGGCGAGTGGACTTTTAATGGAGACGTGGTTGCGGACTTCTCGAACTTTTCGTTCAACAGCTACGGACCGTTGAATCAGTTCCAGAGTTATGGACCGTTTTGCATGGGCATTCTGCTTATTGTCGTGATGTTTCTCACGTTGATGAGCATAATGTTGTTCAGAAAGCGCCTGCGTCAGCTTCGTCTGACAATTATAAGTACCATTCTTATGGTGGGATATGTTTTGTCTTATGCTTGTTTTGCATACAAGTTTGACTTGATGCTCCAGGAGATAAGTCCTGACATGGAGTTGAAATTCCACCTTCCATTCCTTGCGGTGTTGCCAATTTTAAGCATTTTCCTTAATGTTTTAGCAATAATTGGCATTAGAAAGGATGAGGCTTTGGTACGTTCTTTGGACCGTTTGAGATGATGATTTATGTGCGTTTTTACTTATAAAATGCTCGTATAATATAAAAGTGGGGGATTTTTGGGCTTAGGACTGAATTTTCTCCACTTTTTGTTTGTCAGTTAATGGAAAAGCCCTACCTTTGCACTCGCTAACGGAAAGCAATGCTACTCAAGCAAAGCAACGGAAGCAGGACATAATTGCGGAAATAGCTCAGTTGGTAGAGCACAACCTTGCCAAGGTTGGGGTCGCGAGTTCGAGTCTCGTTTTCCGCTCATCCGAGCAGGTGATTCACACAAGGCCCATGTGGCGGAATGGTAGACGCGCTCGTTTCAGGTGCGAGTGTTGAAAGACGTGCAAGTTCGAGTCTTGTCGTGGGCACAAGGGAATCAAGGATGAAACAACCCGAGTATGGAGAGGTGGCGGAATGGTAGACGCGCTACTTTGAGGGGGTAGTGGGCTCAGCCCGTGGGAGTTCGAGTCTCCTCCT
>JAFSSN010000091.1 GCA_017450985.1 Bacteroidaceae bacterium | reverse complement strand
GCATCCTTGTCTATCTCGCGGATGGACTTCGCGATGCCAAGGAAGGTTCCGCCAGCGTCGCAGAGGTCGTCCACCACCATCACGGGCAGTCCTTTGTAGTCTTCGGGATTCTTGATGTAAATCTTCTCAATCTTGCCAGTCTCAATGTTGCGTTTCTTTTCGCCGATAAGAACTGGTGTTTTGGAGACATCGAGATAGAATTTGCATCTGTATCGAAGATTTGCGCCTTCGTCCGGAAAGCAAAGCTGGATTTTGTCATTGAAAAAGTCCTTCGAGAAGTGGGCGTGTGCCTGAATAGCATCCATAACACGACTGCCAACCTCTTTCGCGGTTCTATTAGAATGGGGTTCGCAGACACTGACGCTCACCGCTCCAAGACTTCTGATAACTCCGCCAACAACTTTCAGTGTAAAGGGGGTGTTGAAGTCTATCACGCGGTCCATGCGCATCGACATGAGATAATAGATTTGCAGGCTCCACATAACCTCATGGCGGTTTAATATGTCGGCCACCTGCATAAGGATGAATAGGTCTTCTGCGCTGGTGATACGGCAGCGCACACTTATTGTTTCCTTGCGGCTAAACTCACCAAGGCGTATCTGCACCTCACCGTCGGGAAAACAGATTTTCTCCCAGGGGACATCACTCCTGCTTTGATTCGTAAGATTCAGTATTTGCATAATCAACTACTTGTTTAAGGGTTTTATAAGCACTTTCAAGACCTGCGCGGTCATCAAGGAAGATGTTAAAGTAGGGCTTTTTCCCACCATTCTCAAAGATGACTGGACTCTCGTTCACATAGTCGGGCTTTATACCAAGCTGGCAGCATACCTTATACTTCCAGTCTATGCGGTCCTCTATGGTGAAGAGACACAGGTTAAAGCGAAGCCGGCGGCATTCTCTCAGGAGTTCCACCACCTCCGAATAGTCGCCGCCGTTCTGGTGATAGTCGAAGATGGTGTTGTCGAAGTCAAAGCCCACAATCAGGGTTTTGTACTTGCGATATTCCTGCAAGAGCCTTTCGGCTGCGCCTTTATCGTTGAAAGGGTGGTTCATAGTCCACAGCTGATACGGTTACGGATTTCTCCAAGCGTCCAATCCACGAGCAGCTTGCCGTCGCAGAAAACAGTCTTTAGTTCGCCCTGCTTCTCTTCGTCAAACGAAACTTCATCCTTGGCGTAATACTTTCCGTTCTCGTCCTTATAGACGGCAATAAGCCCCTTGAGTGAGTTCTTCGTGCCGTCATCAGTCTTGGGTTGCTTGAAGATGGGACGGTATTCACCATTCACGATGCAGGCAGTGGCCTTGACAGTATAGCCCAGGCTGTCGCGGCTGGCATACTGAAAGGAGAAGCTGCCTACGCCAAGCACGAGGTTACAAGCAGCACACTTGACACTCTCCAAACGGCTGTAGATATGTTTCTGGCGCTCCAGGGTGATGCTATCTCCGTAGAGCAAACCAATGTGAGTGTCGGGGTACTTGTAGCCTGCCTCGGTGGTTTTCCAGCCGAATGTTTCGCCAAGCATCCAGTAGGCTCCATAGTATTGGCCCTTGCTGATTTCCGCATATCGGGTATCATCGTCAAACGGATCACAGCAGAGATAATACTTGCCGTCCTGAATCTTGGTGTTGTAGTGCGGGTTGGTGCGAAGTCCGCAAATGATGTCCACAGGGTCGCCGCTGTCTGGACGTATGACTACGCGCCCGTCGCGCTTCATAATGTCCTCCTTCAGTCGAGGAAGGAAGTCCTCTATCACCTGCCAGAAATCCCATGTATCACTGACGATACTAACAATTCCCGTAGGATACACATCGTTAATCAGCCTGCGGAATGTCTGTATCTCGTCCGCCTTGCCACCCGCACACATCACAGAATGTTCAGTAGCAGGAACTGTAGCGGCCACCAGCTCCGTCTTTGCATCAGCATTGTAGTATTCCTCCAATGCACGGATAGCGGGGATTGTCTCGCTGCCGCAGAACGAAGTCAGGTGTGCCATGCCTGAGATAATAGCAGCTTCCAAGCCTCCCATGCCACGCATAGAGAAATCGTGACAGGAGAAATCCAGCAACACGTCGGCTGGGAACATGGTGTGGCGGGCATGGCGCATCAGCTCTTTCTTATAGAGACGTGACCTTGTAGCACTGGTGCTCGGCATCCACAAGATGCAACTGATAAGCGTTTCCAAGTAGTTCGTTATCCAGTAGAACTCTGGCAACGTGTTCTTGATGGTCATCCAAGGCACGCGGATAGGACAAACCGCACCTTCTGGCAATGCCTTTATTTCAATTGGCAAATAGCCAAGGTCGTACAATGCCTCGATGTGCTTGATACCCACGTTCTCGATACCAACGAAGCTGTCCACGCGGTCGTGGAACTCGCGGATGGCCTGCTCACGGGGAAGGCCGAAGAAGTTCTCGTTAAACTGCTTGATAAGGTACTCCTTAATCAGGTACTGAAGTCCGAACACTACGGCACCATCCTCTGCCTCGTGGAAGTATTTGTTGCTACGCGGCGTCCAGTTTGAGTACACCATTTCCGTCCCTTCCGGGTACTGTCTGTGATGGCCCAGCTTGTAGCCATCTGTCAATAGGATTGTCTCTTTGTTTGTCATTTTTGTTTGATTTTATGTTTATGCCTGTTATCTAACTTCTTTCAGTTCCATGATGTCCAACATCGTAAAGTCAACGCCATCAATCTTCGCGTTCCATGAGTGATGATAATGCCCGTAATACCAATGCCGGAGCGGATGACCGTCGTGATGCAGGTTTGCCAGCAATCCGTCCATTACGTCACGCTCATGCCGCATGTCGGAAAGGAGTGTCGGGTCGCTTTCAATATATGCCTGCACAAACTGTGGCGGCGTGACATTCTCGCAGAACGATGGGGCAACATGTGTCACCACCGAATCAATACGGAATCCACGCTTGGCAATGTCCGCCATGAGGTCAGGTCGCAGCGAAGGGCCTTCATTCATCCACCAATCCTTGCTCTCTGTGCGACTGCCACGGTCAATTGACACAGCCCCGCCAACACAAAGGACTTGATGCCCACATGCGGAAACAACGGAGTAGTCGGGAACTGCAAAGAAACGCATCCATGAGATTTTCTCGCTGTTGAACCATGCGGGATTGTCGTGGTTACCGCGTACAAATACCATATAGACATTGGCGGCTTCAAGCCGCTTTCTCAGCCAATGCAAATACAACTGGTTGTAGTAGCCGATGTATCTGAACCCGAATCCGCAGTCGCCCGCCACAATGACAAGCGTGTCGCGCATCTCGCGTCTGACACATACGTCAAATACAAGCGACTCGAACTCTCCGTGTATGTCTCCGCATACAACGATGCTCTTTACGTTAGGATAGTTGAAATGTTGTATCATGTCACGCTGTTTTTGAAAGTTTTTTCGCAAGTGCTTCGCATAGCACACGGCTCATATTGACCTCGACGGCGTTCCCAATAAACTTCTTTTGCTCTGCCTGGGTGCCTATAAGCGTGTAGTCCGCAGGAAAACCCATTATACGCTTGAGTTCGCCGATGTTGAGCATTCTCATCTTTACGTCGATGATTCCGTACGCGGCCATAAACTCCTTCACCTTTCGCGTCCAGGGGCTGTCGCTTTCGTAGATGGCGATGCCCACCGCGCCTTCCTTGGTGGTAATGAGGTAGGGCGGCATCTTATCCATTCGGGCAATGAGCGTGAAGCAAGGCCTGTCGATGCTGCCGCCGTCGCTCTTGAACGAATAAGGGTTCATCAGGTATTGTGCCGACACAATCTTCTGCTTGGGCGTAGTGAGCACGGCGGGATTTGGTTGTTCAATGCTGGAGAGCTGACCGCCGCCGCTGTATTCATTGGCAAGAAACTTACTTGTCACCAGTCCGAGGTGCTCCTTACATTTAAGAGTTGGCGCAGGACCCTCTATGGATGAGTTAAAACCATTGCCAAAAAAGGCAGTTAGGAAAGCCTCATGTGGAATTGTTGTAATTGTGTCTGCAGGTTCGTCGATACTCTTATTCTTCGACATCGGATGACCGCCGTATTGCTTTGAAATAAACTGCACCTTGGTCTTGGCAAAGCGGTTATCGCAAGTCAACACTCCGCAAGGCTCGTCCAGCGATTTCACGGTATCCTGTGGTCTTACGGTGTTGTAGCGCACTAAAAAACCCTCCTTGCCTCCCGCCACAAACTTAACCAACCCGGCATATATGCGCTCCAGCGTTTTCTCGCAGAGTGGCTTCTTGCGGGTGAAGATGCTCTCGCCGTCGTCGCCGAGGTCGAGCACGTCGCGCACGGCACGCCACTTGTGGTACATCTTGAACATGCCGCCCTCGTCGCCGTTCTTGGCGAAGGTTTGTTCGGGGAAGGCAATGGGCAGCCCACGGCGGGCAAACTGCCCGAAGTAGCGCTTGCGCGAGGTGTATGCACCGAAGTCGGCAGCGTTCAGGATGCGCCAGTTGAAGTCGTAACCGTATTCCTGCACCTTACTCACCCACCGCAGGTAGTCGCTGCCTCTGTCGCGGCTCACCGGCTTGCCGTTCTCGTTGAGCGCACCCCAACACATGAACTCCTCCACATTCTCAATCTGGATGTAGTCGGGGTCAAGTGTCGCAATGTAGCGGAACAGGTGCTCGGCCAGTGTGCGGCTGTCGGCATCGCGGGGCTGACCACCCTTGGCCTTTGAGAAGTTCGTACACTCCAGCGAGGCCCATAGTACCACACGAGCCTTTGGGTATCTCGCCTTCATCTTCCGCAGGTGCTCCACCATCGGCGACAGTTCCAGTGTGCGGATATCCTCGGTGAAGTGGAGCGTGTGCGGATGGTTGGCCTGGTGCGAGAGGATGGCGTTCTTGTCATGGTTCACACATGCAATAACCTTGGCGCACTTTCTGCCTTTCAGGGTAGCCCTTTCTACGCCTGTGCTTGTGCCGCCAGCACCGCAAAACAAGTCTATGTATAGCAGTCGAATCATTGTTTTTCTTCTCTTTGCCTGGCTTCTTCGCGCAGCCGACACTCCTCAAGGTAAAGCATGTAATCGGCATGGCGCTTGTCGCGTTTGTTGAAGTATTTTATGGCACCAAAGATAGCACCAGCGTATTGCTGCATCTCTTCTTGCGTCATTTGGACGGTGTCTGAGGCTTCAAGTGCCTGCCGTGATGCGAAGGCGCACAATTCCGCGTCAGTCATTTTGTAGAACGGCTTCGGATTGTACCCTTTTCTCGCAGCCATTGACACATCAGGCTCAACAGACTTGAATGATTTGGCATTTGCCGGCACAGGAAGAGCATGACGCTTGGCATAGACAACCGCCTTTTTGCTTGACGCACACTGCTCGATGATACTTCTTGGTTTTCTTGTTTTCATGGCGTGTTAATAATTGATTACATCGAAGCGGTCTGCTTTCCTCCAGGGCCAGTACCAACGCCTGCGGCGAATGACGAGAATGGTATATTGCAGGTTGTGCGGATATTGTTGAGCCACAACATGCACTGCAAAGCAGTCGCTCGGCTTACGGGCAATTTGCGGCTTACGCATATTGTCATTTGCCTGTCTGGTGGCCGTGCCTGTTGCTGGTGTATCGGGGGCATCCTCCGATAGCTGCACATACATTTTGTAACCCTCGGCAGCCGCATTGAGAAAATCCGAATAGGCACGCAGATAGGATATGGTTTGCCTGATGGCCTTCCACATCTTACCACACAGTTCCGCTTCTTCCTGCTTATTCCCTTCGCGCTTCGCCGTTTCCAGTCTTCCTGGCATATCGTCAGCGTATGACAGCGCATGTAGTGCAGGCTCGGTGATATACGCCTCATTCGCGGCTGGCAGCATTTCCAGGCAGCCACCCTGTATGTATGCCCGTAGCATCTCGAAGTAGTCAAGCCACGGCTTTAAGTCTGTAATTTTTCTAAACATCTTCATTCAAATTCAACTTTTCTTGTTGACGATACTTCCCTGTAGCGCGAGGATGGCAAACAGCAGCAAGAGCACAATGCCACGATAGAACCACGCAGGGAGCAGGGCAGGGATGGCCATACATATTGCGACAAACGCAATCAGCAGGAATACGGTAAAAAATTTCTGTTTCATAGTTTATGTTTTTGTTGTTGTATTCTGTTATTATAGTAGGATAGATGGGTCAACCTTAAACTTGTCGCCGTCGTCTTTGGCCCTCATGTCGGAAAAGAGGGACGTATGAGGCATGAGACTTACGCATTGGTTAAGGTATTTCCCGTTGCAGTAGTTTGCTGCAATATCATTCAATTGGTTGAGAATATCATTTCTCAATACAGCGGCTGGCGCAGTATTCACTGATTCGACAACAGACCGCCATGTGTCCCGCACACCTTTCATGCAGAAGTCCTGAAAGTCGCTTCTGTAGTTAATAACCCGCATCCCGCGTGAAACAATATCAACATTGGCTTCCCGGTTGGCACGCTCAATGAGGACGTCGTAGTGCTTTACGGCAATACACAGCAGCAAGTGAGCAGTTACCACCCATGCAACCAGCTCTGCCTCTGCCACCCCGTCTTGTCCCAGTCCGCCTCTGACAAGTTCGCGGAGCTTCGTTACATCGGCCTCCGTAACGTCGATGATCTTGTCCGTGAAGTCGTCGAAATCCTTGCGGTCATACTGATATGCCATGATTTGCGACTTCTTCTGTTCACCCTTTCGTATGGCATCGTTCACATTATACTTCACCTTGTGACGAAAGATGTCTGGCCTGCCTATCAACAACGCCGCTGCATTCTTCATTTCGTTGAGTGCGGCGATAGAAGACAAGGGGGAACAATACAGCATGTTCGCGTATATCCAATGCGAAACTTTTTTTAGCTGTTCTGTCTCTAAAGGTAAAGCTATACTTTTCATATTTTTTGTTTCTTTATTGCGGTGCATGAGGGTAACGCTCCCCCGCTCATCTCAAGTTCCCAGATATGGATTTTCAGCCGAGATATATTCGTATCCTGTTGCTCTGTTTTACAGGCTTTATGCACCGTCTGTTAGCGGGAGCCATACCCGCCGCTGCGGAATCTTTGTGGATTTTTTGAAACGTAATTACATACCGATGGCTCCCTTGGATTAGTCATTACTGCTTGTCGCTTTCCTCTCCTGGCTTCTTGAAGAGCCAGGAGTCAATGCGGACATCCTCGTTTGCTGCGGCAAGAAAGATTAGAAACACTACAACAAGCCCAATGTTAATGAATGGGATAAAAGCACAGCCAAACACAATCAGATAGACAATACGCGGTAGGACAATCTGTCTGCCGAACTTTTCATCCATGCCATCCCATTTATACATCCTAAATGTGAACAAATAGGCTGCATATAGTGTCACGAGGACACAAAGGAAATAGAATATGAGGCAACCCATAGTGCTACTTCTTGTTCATCTTGCTTACTACATCAAGCATCATGTTCAGCCCGACGGCATCCATTGCATTTCCGCTGCCGGAACCGCTGCCCGTCATTATGACTTCAGGAACCCAGCGGACATTGGAGTTTGCAAGTGCTTGCGCAATACCAACAGCGGTCTTGTAGTCCCATTCTGCCTTCTCTTGTGGAGTAAGCCCGGCTGCTACCTTTGCCCTGTTCGCTGCCGCCTGTGCTTCGCCCTCGGCTATGATGCGCCGCTTCTCATACTCCGCTTTCTCCGCTGCCAGCCGTGCAACTTCCTTCTGCTGCTCGGCCTTCGTCACCTCTTTAGCTTTCTCTTTCTCCTGCTCCCACTTGGCCTGCTCCGCAGCCTGTTTGCCTTGTTCGGTTACGAGGATAGTCTTCTGTATGGCTTCGAGCGATTTTGTCTTGCTGGTGATAACAGCGAGGTTGGCCTGCTTCTGCGCGTCAATCTGGTCCTGTGTGGCCTCGTCGTACTTGATGTCTGTAATCGAGACGAGATTACAAACGATGCCGTACTGCGAAAATGGCGAAACCTCCTGACGCTTGTAGCCGCCTGGAGCAATGGTGTCAACTATCAGTTCTGCCTTTGCTACGACATCGCTGTCGCCCGTCAGCTCGTTGATGACCTCCACCTTCCTGATTTTGGTCTTATACACACCATTGTTGAGCTGGTCGGTGATGTACTGTATAAGGTCTGTGCGTGTTTCGCTGACGGACTCCAGCGAGGACATCAGCGGGCCGCAGGACGTGACGACCTTGTATAGGGTGGGACGCACGAGCGTAGAAATCAAAGCCTGCTCGCTTCCGAAGTCCTGCTGGATTTTCGACATGTGCTCGAAGTCGATGGGCAGCACAACACGGAGGGAACCGATAATAAAGCCGCGCCCCTTGTCGTTGAAGGTTACTGCCGCTCCAGGGTTGTCGCCAGTAGCCGCATAGCCGTCGTCGTTCTTCTCCACGCCGGTAAACTCCACCTGCGATGTCTTGTTGTACTCGTAGATGTTTCCCCACCACTGCTTCTGTAAACCGCCGCCCGTCCATACGGCGTAATTGCCCGTAAACGGATATTGGTTGACATAGATTTTGGATTTGTCACAGTCTTGGAACGCTCCGAACAAGGCGAAGAGCATAACGAGACAAAATGCGATAACACTGATGCCGATGATTGGGCCTTTGCCAATGTTGATTGGCGAGAAACTTGTTTGTTTCATTGTGATTTGAATTTAATTGGTTATTTGAAAAAGTAATAAAAGGGTATTAGTGCCTTTGGGAATATGATGGCCTTCTGCGTGAAGCGTATAAGGCCGAAGCACTGAAGGACTACCATGATATAGTAGATTAGTGCCAGCGGAATAACCGCAAGAAAGGACAGCCGTGCGTAAATCATTCTTTTCGTATATTTCTGTTAAAAGTTCGTAATGTCTATTTCTTCTACTCTCGTATAAGTCAGTTTGCCTTTGTACCCCCGCCTCGCGAGTTCCTCCATCAGTTCGCGCGGAGTGTACTTTCCAAGACCTTTCTCGCGCTCCTTAAATAGGATGCGTTGCTTGGTATCGTTACTTTTCTTGACAGAGCATTGGTTGCAAATACTGCATACCCCCCCCCATCGCGTTTTCTTGAAGTTGGAAATCTCCAGCTCCCTACCACATTCTTTGCATGTCTTTGTTTCCATTCGTTTTATATTTAAGGTTTTGTTCAAGATTGCGCTTGGTGCGTCAACCCTTTATTCTCTTATATATGTAGGCTATTGCCAGTCCGACGCATATTGCGCCAAACATTGCGCCAAAAGCAAGGCCCAAGATGAAGTCTATCGAAATCTTAACCATACCCTTTTAGGTTTGTTGCTTATTGTTTCTGCCTCTTACCATGTCGTAAGCCATAACAGCAAGGCAAACGCGTTACTAACTATCAATGGAAGGTTCCTGGTCATAATACCGTTGACCACCCAGAAGAGATTGCCTGCACTGACAAGACATTTCACGGTATCAACTTTCTTTGAAAGCATACCAGCACCACGGAAGACCGTAGCTATCCATGCGATTATTTCTGCGACTACACTCATAGCGTCCTGATTACTTATATGGGTTGTTTCCTTCTGTTACTTTTATAGCCTGTCCTTTGGGTATTCGATAAACAGAACTCCTTTTGATTCCACACGAAGTCCCTTGCCCCACCTATTCTGCATGAAGTCGTGATTGTTCCACGGCACATCAGGAAACACGCAGTTGCACATTCCAAACCTATCGTCTGGCGCAATGAAATCAAGCCTGTAAATCGTGTCGTCAACATTGACCGTCTTAATAAGCTCCACAATGTCGGCAGGATACCTTATCTGGATGATGTTCTCTGCCAGCATGGTAATCGTGACCTCATTCCTGAGTCTGCGCAACCATTCCTGCGCATCGGCTGTTAAGCCTTCCGGGTTGTGGCACTTGAACCCGATTGCTTTGGGATAACCTGTTTCTGTCATTTTATGTCCTCCCTAAACCAGCTTGTTGCAATACTCAATCACATCAGCCAAAGACAAGCCAAGTTCCTCGGAAATTTCCTTGACATCCCATCCTTCCCTGTATAAGGCGGCAACCTGTGTTCTTATGAGCGGATCCTGTATCATGACTGTTTTTGTTTTGGCAGGGCGTTCTCTTATGACCGCCCTGCACAATCAAAGAATAGTGCCTGCGGCACAATTTAGAATGCGGTGACAGGGCGAACTACGTTACTGCTGTACTTGTTGTTGTAGTTCGCGTTACCATTGCTGAAGAACACGCCCCTCGCGTAGTTACGGTAGCTCTCCGTGCTGCTCCAGTGGCCTTCATCAGGCATTTTCTCGCCACCAGCATATACGAGTGCTTCGTTGATGGCATCTTTCCAGAAGCACATGACTTCGAGAACTGCGAGTGTAGGAATGTGCCAGCCGTCGGGTAGGGGAATGTCCGTGCCAATCTCCTTGATGTGTTCCGTTGCGCTCTCAAAGTCCCAATCATGCAAGCCCTCACACTCTGTCTTGTAGAAAGGCGACTCTTCGGGGCATTTCTTGTAGTCTCTCACAAGCGGCCATTCGCCGAGGTCTTCCAGAGCGACCAGGAAGGCGTGTCCGTCATAGACGATACCGATACCACGCACATTGTTCTTTGGCTCATTTCCTGAGAACGGCATATATGTACCATCGTCATAGACAAGGTAAATACCATCTTCGCGCTTGACTTCTTCAGTGCGTACTTCTGATACGCCTTGTTCGACTACTGTATTCTTGGCAGCTCTTATTATTCCAAGTGCCTTTTCGACCTCGTTTGCTGCGTTTGTCAGGGCAGCTTCAATTGCGATTTTCTTTTTCATTGTAGCTTTATGTATTAGTTGGGTTAATTTGTGCATTTTCCTTATAGAACCGCCGGATGGAGTCCTTGTAATAAACCTTGATGTTTTTGCTTGATGCGAGTTCATTGACCTTGCCGATGAAGCGGTCACATTCGTTCCAGTCGTAGCGTTTGGCAGAGTATGGTGAAAGGAGTCCGATGCGTATGTCTTTACAGAAGCCGGCGATTCCCATTATCATAGCCAAAGATGAAGGGAAGTCTATGACTGGCTCAATGGATGCGAATACAGGGATGTTGCAATCGTCCAGATACTGCATGGATTGTATGCGCTCTTCGTTTGGTGGTGCGCACGGCTCCATCTCATCGTGTCCCGTGAGGGTGTAACCAACACGGACGAGGTTTCGGTGGTCATAGAACAACTCTATTACATCAGACCTGTCCAGCCACCAAGTTGCCTTCGTTAGGATCTGCACAGGAACACCACGCTTCAGGGCATACTCCACACACATTATTGTGCCAGCTATTGTATCAAGAAGCATCGGGTCGGTCGTAAACGAGAAGAAGATGCCACCATCGCGGACGATAGTGTCATATCTCTTGTCTAATAGCCTCTTGAAGCGTTCTAACGCCTTATCCAGACTCCCGCCTGCCTTAGCCATTATCTCCGGGGTTTCGCCACCGAGTGAATTACTGAAGATACCACGCTTATTGTAGCAATAGGTACAGCCATGAGAGCAACCGCGATACAGATTGCATCCCCACGTTGCATATTCGGCAGCAGCACCAGCTGGACGATAGATGATTGGAGTTTTCATAGTCTTAACTTTTACATTTTTATGATGTCAAGTGGAGAAAGGTGGTCGGACAAACCAGTCTGGAACCATGTCACGTCAATTTCGGTGCAGTATTCCGAGATATTGGTGATTACGCCGCCAACAAACACCTTGTGGCTGAGCGAAGGATGCCCCCAATGCGGCGAGGTATTGATAAGGCGGCGCACATGGTCACCGACACGAAATTCCTTGCGTGCTTTTTTACACAAGTCAATGTAGTTTTGAACTGCCTCACTCAACATGATTCTTCCCTTTCTTCAAAATCGGCACAGATGGAGTCTGAGCCAAAGCAACCATATTCGTTGATGCCGCATGAGCCGTATCCGTTTTCGTCACTTACTTCATCGTCCGTCTTGTGCCAGGATTTACAGTTGGCGCAGACGAGGACTTCCGCGACGGAACGGTTGTAGGTATTGGTCGAGTTGATGCAATGCAATGTCTGCGGGTCATTGTAGAATTCGGGGTTCGCGCAATGACTGCACAGCTCATGGGTTTCATCAACCCACCAGCAGTTGCCGTGAAGCGGGTTATAGCACGGGTCATTATCCGTACAGCCGCATACCTTACATACTCCGTATGGCATAGTCAATCCTCACAAGACTAAACATAATATGCGTTATTGTCACAGGCTTACGCTTGGGCCAGGGGAAGGCTTTTGGTATTGCATGAGCTGGACGTGCCGCTTGCTGCCAGGATGCTTGCACCCACACTTGTCGGCAAACTTTATCATAGCGTGATGCGCATCGGCGGCCTTTGTCCTTTTGTGGTTGGTGTTCTTGTCTCTGTAATCTCCAAACTTGTGGCCTTTTGGCAATTCGCTATGCTTACCAACACCCTTGAATCCCTGCTTGTTGCGACGCTTTATTCTTGCACTTTTCATAGATGCTTATTTTATGGGTATTGGGCCGCCGTCTTCAGAAGATACATAGTCAGAGGACTCGATGTCCGATGATGAGGAATCTGATGATGAGCTGTCGGATGAAGAACTGTCTGACAAGGAACTGCTGGACGAGGAAGACGAAGAGGAGGAACTGTCAGAAGAGCTGTCGTCTTTCATCAGCAATACGCCCTCGTCAAGACAGCGGGTAAAGAGGAAGAAGTGATAAAACCTCATGGCTCCAACCTGACGACGGAACTCCAGCTTCTTATCGTCGCTCCATTCCTTGAACTTGTCCGACTGCATCAGCCTGATATTTGACAGAAGCCGATTCCGCAGAGACCGCTCTTCCGTTTTCATCGTCTGCTTGTCTTTCGGAAGCGATGCGAGTGTCGGCTGCTCCTTCTCGTCTTTCAGGGAGTCCAAGTAGCTAATCTTTTCAACTTCCCCAGCGGTTTCAAGAAACGCGACAACCCCATCGAAGTTACACTTCATTGCATGGACTTCGATAGTCGCTTCTTTAACAGAGGTTCCGCCTCGGCGGGTAAGCAATGCAAAGGCGATTCCCGTCCCAAGCGCAAAAAGTAGAATGGCATTCGTCCACATCGGACCCAAGAAGTAATTGGATGTTGCGACGAAAGCGATTGTGATTGATGCAATCACAAGTGACACCAGAATTTTCTTAAATGTTTTCATTTTTGTTGTTTTTTATTGTTAAACATGTTTGTTCCTCTCTTAGTTTGCGTTCCTGTATTAGAACTTTGGCATTTTTCCGACGTATGCGCTCTGCTATGACGTGACGGTAGAACTCTTTGTCGCACGGAATTTCTTCATTGGCAATAGCCTTTAGCCTCTTTACGGCTTTCGCCTGCTTTGCTGTCAGTCCTTCCGCTTCCGGAATTTGGGCCAGGCATTCATTGAGTAGTGCCAACACGTCTTGTTTCCTGCGCTCTTCCCGTTTTTTCCAAAGGCCCATGCGCCTAAGCTCTTCCTTGCAAGCCCGATGGTACACCACCTTTGCAGAGCCTTTTGATGTGCCGTGATACACCCAAACATCCCTTCCTGTCAGGCAGCTCTTTCGTACTATCAGAACTTTTTTCTTTCTCATTCGTTTTGTTTTTAGCCCCCCCCCGTTGAGTCGAACAACGGTTCCTGTCGGTTTTACCTAACAACTATCCGAGCGTGTTTGCGCGGGAGGGTCCGGCGTCTTTCCACCGTGTCATCTCAACGGCCTCTACATCCGGTTAGGATGTCTCATCTGGGTTTTGCGAGAACCACGTATGTTCTATAGGGGTAGAACGGCGCTTGTTTTTTCATAGATCCATTCGTTTTTCAAAAATCCCGTCAGTATCATACGGTGCTTATAGCGTAACCCCGATTCGACTTGACGGGCAATTATGCAATGAGAATGCCCTCACATGCGGCTGCTGAAAGACGTAAAGGCAGCCGCACTTTTCCTCCATCTTAACAGTGAACCCAACAGGACTCGAACCTGTAACCCCATGCTCCGTAGGCATGTGCTCTATCCATTGAGCTATGAGTCCAAAGATGCACAGGTCCGACGGTGGGCGATGATGTCCAAGACAAAAGTAATGGCGATAGCAAGAACCGCTGCGGACAAGCAAGAGCAAGAGCCATCCTGGAGGCGGCAGCCTCTCAGACCCCGAAGGGAGGAAGTCCGTCCGAAGCGTCAGCGTTTGAATGATTAAGTACGAAATTAGCAATTTCGCGCGTTTACCCATTCCGCCACTTGGGGGCTTAACCCAAGACGGGACTCGAACCCGTAAACTTCTTAGCCAATCTGACGTTCTAACCACTGAACTACTCGCGCCAATTTTCCTATTTGTGCGCGAGGCGGGATTTGAACCCGTGACCTTCAGAACCAGTAGGCGAGTCAAAGAATACCATCTCCACTGTCAGTACGCCGCAGTTTCACAGTAAACACATTCAGTCTGCGGCTACCTGTGCAATAAGTCAAAGAGCATTTTCACCTTGCGGCGCTCCGCAAGTTCATTTTCCAAGCCCATTTATGCGCTCGTAGATGTCGCGCAGCTCATTGGGGATAATAATGCCAAGTGCCGCAATACGCTTGGACTCTACCAGCTTCCACGCGGCAAGGTCGGCATTGAGCTGTTTATGGCGATTCTTCTGCTCGGTGCTCCATGCGTCATATTCGCTCTGAAGTTCGCTCATCTTGCGGCGTTCTTCAAGCATGTAGGCAGAAAGCTTGTCCTGCAATACGCTCATCTCGCGAGAGAAGTCTTCGCTTGCCTTCTGGTAGGCAGCGGCCTTCTCCTGCTTGTCGGCTTCAATCGCCCTGGCGCGTTCTGCAAGCATCCCATTCAGCTCTGCCTGTATAGCACGATGTTCAGCGGCAAGACGGAAGAACAACGCTTCAACTTCGCCTTTCTGCACCGATGGCTCGAAGCGGTAGATTAGCGTGTTCGCTCCTTCGCCCTGTGTGCCTATCGGCTTGGCGATGATTTGGCGCAGCCTCTCGCGCTCGTTATACAGATGTCCGTTCTCGTGAATATACTTCCCGATGACTGCAGCCTTCGCTTCGAGCATAAGGAAGCGGTTGCGGTCTTTTACGGAAAGACTACTCATGTAATCATCCTCTGTCATTGCCGGCTCCTGTGTCGGACTATCTGGCATTTTAAGGCCGAACTTGCGGCAGAATCCGCTCAAACGCGACTCTACCACCCCTGAGAATGGCTTGATGACTACTGTTGGAAATTCAGCGTTGATGTCCGGGCGCGTATAGCCTTTCGTCTTCATCCAATCGCCAATGTTCGTGTCCTGCTGCGGAACTTCCACGCCACCAAGGACGCTCTTGCAGTAACCTTCCAGCGTCATGCACTTAACCTCTTCAAGCAAACGCTCACGAGCCTTGATTGCCTCGCGCAACCACGCACAAAGGGCATTTGCTTCGCCAATGGCTTCGAGAGACCTCTGTATGCCGTTCAGTTCCTCTCTTGTACTGCCAAGCTTTGCCTTTTGACTGTTTCCGCCGCTCAACAAGCTCACCGTTGAACTATAGAAACTGATACCCGACAATTCATTGGCCGTGTTCCTAACACTCTCCTTCGCCATGTTAGCGATGTGGTTAGCACTGGTGCTTGTCAATCCAGTTTCACCAAAATAAATGTTGTCCGATTTCATAACTCATATTTGTTTATTGCTGTTGTGTTTCCGTAAATTCGGGGTCTGTATTCGGAGCTGCCTGAACATAGTCTTTGTCGCCGACATGCTCTGGGTCGAAAAAGTGTCGCGGCACCTCGCTTTTGCGATAAAAGTAATATACCTTTGGATAGGGCGCTTTTTTTTTAAGCTCACGGGGAAGCCTGTTTCCGTTCTCGTCCGTCGGGATGCTATAGCCATCTTCTGCTTTTGGGTACTGCCATGCGGCGCACTGACGGTAGCCTTGTTCGCGGTCAGTAGGCGTAAACAGCACGACAGGAGGATTGCAGACATAGGCAGAAGTGCGGAGATAGCTATCCAGGTTGTCCCTTATCCTCTTGTAAGCGGCCCTCAGCGTCTTCTCGCCGATGGTTATGCCGCAGTAGTCCAGTAGGGAAATGGCCAACTCGCGCTGTGCAATGGGAATGGCACGGTGACAGGGCTTTGAGAGGTAGGCGGCTATCCAAAGCGTAAACTGCTGGTCCTTGCTGGCGGCAAGAGCCTGACGCAGCATTGCGCGGCTGTCTTTGGGCGGGCGAACAGTCTCGTCGGGAAACTGGAAGAACAGTTGTACGCATGACAGCAGAAGATTCCTGGCCTCGTTCAGCAACGCAGGCGGGAGATTTCTTGCCACCTCGTCTATATGGTATTCCTCCGCGAAATCATCTGCTGGCGTGTGCGCAGGACGTGAGCCATCCAGACTTCGCGGATGGTAGTAGTCCGAAACGAGTAGCTGATAGGTGCGACGGCTTGTACTCTCGCTGCTCAGGTCAATTTGTTCATTGCTTGCCACAACAAACTTCGGCACATCGTCACCATCAAGTGTGACACTCTCGCGATACAGGCCACGGGCCGTAAGCGATGTAGTCAGGTTATACAGACTCTTTGGCGAAAAGCCTGCTGGCAATTCGTCAACACAGACAATACTATGAAGCCCTGGGACAACCTTATTGAGTTCCTGTGTCAGCGAGATGTTCTTTCCCTCCAAAGCCTTGCCGTCAATCTTCAGGACAGGACGCACAAGTGCAAGCAGGTCAAGATATGCGCTCTTACCCGTGCCGCCGGATGCCAGTTCTTCCCTTCGCGTTCCATTGTCCGTGATGTGGACAAACTGCTGACGGCTTCTTGTCCTGTGTCTCACCAAAGCACTGCCAATGGCATGGGCAGCCGCAATGAAATACATATCCTGCATCTGGCGCTCGGTGGAAGTCAGCTCTTCGCCAAGTGCTTCCTTTTCCCACAGAATCCTTATGCTGTTATACAGGAACCGGAAGTGCATTGGCATTTCTTCGAGCGGTTTGTCCATGACAAGCCGATAGTGCCAGAGCGACGACCAGGCATCCCATCGCATGTTCTCCTGGGCGCGTTCCTCGGATGTTTTGAGCGTCTTGTATGTTTCGTTGTGCGCATCAAGCTCTTCGGCATAGCGGGGATTTACCACCACGCGCCAATGCTGCGGCACAATTGAGAAGTCGCCGTCCATAATAGCCTCACGGTTTGTCCACCACCTCATTCGGTTGTAAGGAACAAGTTCAAGTCCCTCGCGAGAAACTTTCACGGCAGTATTGCCAAAGAAGAAGTGGTCAAAATCCTTGTCAAAGGATTTGTTGTCGAGGTCTATCTGCTCGATTACCTCCAGTGTGGACTGTTCAAGCTTTGCGGAGTAAACAGCACGGGAAAGTGCGCCCTTCTTGTCATTGTATTCCATGTGCGCCTTCAGCCAATCGGCCATGAGGTCGCGGGCCAATGCAACCAACTTGTTTGCGCCTTTCTCTCCGGGGAAACATTCGGTGTACGTCTTATCGTTTCCCAGCAGGAAGAAGCGTGAAAATGATGCCTTGCCCTGTTGTGCCGTACTTCTGACCATGCCACGGGCACGGAGGAACACTGGCACATTACGAAGGTCAAACTTATATCTTGGGCGACCCTTGCCGTCGGCATCCTTACGCTCACTCTCCCACTGCCAAAATTGACAAGTCGGCGTGTCGTAAAGCGCATTGTCGAACCACTCAACGGGGTCATCGTGCTGCACATCAGCAGGCATCAATCGTTCCACTTCGGCAAAATGCGTAACGAAATCCGTAACATCTTTCAACGGCTTGCCTTGCTTCCCAGGCATAATGGCAGAAAGTTCACGGGGCAGCCTAAGCCATTTTATTTGGGGACTATTGAGCGCAATGGCCTGTGAGCCTGCAATGCCTGTTGCATCCTCGTCATAGCATACATACAAGCCTCCTTCTACTGTTGCGTTGCGGAGCTTAACGATAAACCCCCGCAGCCAACGGTTTGGCCGCACAGCCCCACTGCCTTTGTGGTCGAACCCGGCACTTTCGCTATGAAGCCATACGACATGGGCATTGGAATGTGCCCAAACCTGAATGGCATCCCTCGGACCACTGCAAATAACTATGCGTTCAAAGCGTACTCTCTCCTGCTTCTCTTCCTTCTCTTTCTCGTCTTTCGGCTTTTCCTGGACTGCAAACGGATGGCGTTTGTCTGTATTCGGCACAGCTCCCTCCAGCCAATCTTCCAGATTTGCATCTGCGTAATAGCGATGCTCCAGATCTGCATCCTCGGCAAGACACCACCACGTCCACTTCTTCCCCGCCTTACGGCTTAAAGGCTCGTATTTCTTGATACCCCAAGGATAGCGGAACATGAATATCGGGTAGTTTGGCGTACTATTGACAATGAGGACAAAACGCCCGCCAGTCTCTTCGTTAGTCTGCATTTTGATGAAGCGACTAACAGGGTACACATGGAACTTTTCTTCCAATTCCTTTCCCCACTCCGCAATCGTCCGCGCTTCCGCCTTTGCCGCGCCACGATAAAAATCCTTGCCAAACGAGCATCTGTATAACGCTTCGCCAGTATCAAGGTCGTAACGCGTCAGCAAATCGCCCACTTTTACCTCTGGATATTTGTCGGCAGGCTCGTTTTCAAAGTCTTTATTTGTTGCCTTCCTTGTGGCCGTTTCAACCTTCAATCCAAGTGCCTTTAGCCCTTGTACTGTCAATTCCCCCGTCTCAAAGATGGGCTGCTCTCCGTCCCATTCCGCGTATTGTTTCTCTGCCTCGCGGAACTTACTTGGCTCGACAGTTTTGCAGCGTAACCTCTCGCTGCCTGGCACATACTCTTCAAGTTCTATATTGCAACGCTCGGCAAGTTCTGTCACAACCTCTGTAAAACCATCCCCACTAAGCTGCCCTGCGGGTTTCCCCATCAGACGCGCCGCAAGCTGGATGGCTCCAAAGCCTTCCTGCTTACAAGCCATACACTTGAAGCCAAGGTCGGTTGCCCCCTTACGAGGTATTTTGTCAACAATCAGAGAAGGACGATGGTCATCATGCCACGGACACAAATAGCCTGCCCATGCACCGTTTCTTGCTCCGGTACATGGTGTATATCCCCATGCCAACATAACATCTGTAAGCGGCACAGCATTTAGTCGCTGTTTGTCTTGTTCTGTCATACGTGCTCCTGCTTATTCGCCATAACACGCAACTTTTCTTCAAGCTCACCTTTCTGCTGCAACAACTTGCCAATATACCTGTTCGCACTCGTTATATCCTCTTCGGCTAATCTCAAACGCTCGCGCAAGTTTTCGACTAACACCTGGTAGTCTCTGACCTCGCTCGCGGCCTTTTGCTCGCACTCCTGTCTAACTCTCTCAATTTCGACTGGATAAGAGCTTCTTCCAAGGATAGCACGCCATATATTCTTAATATAGCGCATCATCACTAATATGTGTTGTTTGACACATTGCACGTTTTTGTTGTAGAAAATGAACTTAAATTGTAGCTTTTTATGTATCTTTGGGTGCAAAGGTATAACAATTTCGGTTATATTGTACCGCGATTGTATATGTTCTATAACACATTTATTAAAGTAATAACAAAAACGGTCAATGATTATGGAGAAATGGTCATTTAATTTGGAGTTGTTTCAAAGGCTGTCTGACGTTTTAGATATATCTTTTGCGGAGATAGCCAGAAGAGCAGGCATGCAACAGCCCGTGCTGAATCGCTACACTCAGCAAGAGTTTACTATCCCATTAGAAACGCTTATCAAAATCTGTAATGCGCTGCGGATGCCGATTTATTACTTTGTCGCAGAGAATGGCGTGTCTGTCATGCCTGAGCGCGAAAACGCAACCATCCCCCGCGATGACTGGCATAGCATCAGATGGGATGGGCAAGCTGCCGAAAGCGTCTTCTACAAAAATCACATAAGCTGGACAGATGTCAGCAAGGCAATGGGCATAAAAAGCCAAAATGCCCGCAAAAGGTTTCTTGAAGGTACACGTTTCCCTGTCAATGAGTTCTTCGACACTTGCTCCAAACTGCAAGTATCGCCATACAACTTCATCATTGACCGCAACAGGCCGGAGGAGAAGAGACGCAGGAGCGCAAAGCGCAAAGAAAGGCAGGATGTACCACAAGGGTTTCGGGAGAGGATGGAGTCAGCACCCGCAGATGATATAGCCACACTACGCAAGGAGATTGAAGAGCTGCGTGCAACCATCGGAACAATTCAGGGGCAATACAATACGCTTCGGCAGGACTTTGGTGTTTTACGGAAGGAGTACAATGCACTGGCCTATCGTGTCAATGTCAATATCGACACGATAAACAACAGCCACCTTTCCATTGCGGCGGAGCCGGACGCGGACTTCGACAAGAAAAACACGCGCAAGGACATATAGCCTTGCGCGTGCGCGTGTGTCATATATAAAATTAGGTTCATTAGTTAATCTTTCAGCATACTTTCAACACCGTTCCAATCATCTATCAGAATATGGGAGATAAGGTTGATAGTGATGCCAACAAAGCCTTCAGGAAAGTCACCTATGGTGTGGTGTATCATATCAAGATAGGCCAGGACAATTTTCACGGCGCACCGCTGTTCTTGTCTGAGCGCAAACTTATCGGCGAAGCTGCTTGTGAACTCATCCACCACCTGCTCACCGTCCTGTGTACGATTGAGGAAGGAAGGCATGATGCCACATACTTCCTTCTGATAAATTTCAAATTCTGTCATAGCTCGTTATTATTTTAGTCTCTTACGTTAAACAAATAATCAACATGAAAATCCTCGAAGTCGTCATTCTCGTATTCGGGGAACTCCTGTTGCATCCATTCATAGTGCAGCGTTGAGTTGAAATCGTCAATCATGGCTTCGTCAAGTGCCAGAAAGGCGTCATCCTCCGACCATGAATCATCGTGTTCGATGTCGTATTCGTCAAACAGCGCGTCAGCGTTCTTTTGGATGAATTGACCTTTGAGCGTTGACAGGCAGTCGTCAACATCAGATGTAACCCTGTCGGCCACTCTGAGCCAACGGAGCCCGCAGCCGCTTGTATAGGTTGCCTCGCTGTCGCCAGTGTATGCCTTCAGCACCTCGATGTCAGTCTTGGCAATGTCGCCAATGGTCTTGTCGTCCATCATGTGACAATGGCCTGAGTAGTCGCCTGGGTCATTATCGTCAGGCTCGTAGTAATAGGCTTGCTGCTGCTTCCACTCGTCAATACCCTTTCGGATAATCGCCTGCACCTTCTCCTTCGCTCCCTGCTCTTGCAGGAAGTCGAAATATGATTGCTTTACGTTCATAGTCTTGTCCTCCTTGTTCTTTTCAACAATGTTTTATATAAAACATTCATCCTGTAACTTTGTACACAATATACAGATTGCATCTTTCGCTTTAAGCAAGCGTTTCTTAAACTCTAAATCATTGTATCTGTACATAGGAGTACCATCAGAATCTTTTCTCATATCCCTTGCTATTTGGCTAATATCTGTCAGAATAGCATGTATCTTGGTCTTTCTCATATCAGTTTATTTGATTATCTCTACACTTTTCAAGTTTCTCTTTTGCGCTATTCAGATAGTCCTCTTCCGAGAGGCAGTATCCGCGTATGCCATTCAAACGTATGGAGACAGCCGAGAGGACAGCTCCGATTTCTTGTTCATTCAGATTTATTGTTGCCATAGCTTATGTCAGTTTTACAAGGTGAATTTTGTCTTGCGGAAACGAGTCCATCTTCTCACGGTAAACACGAATGGCTTCTTCGAGGCCGCTGCAATCAATACATTCCTTAGGTTGTTCTATGCTGCCTATGCGTATTTGAAATTTGGCACTTTTATTCTCGCCTCCAATAACAATATCTGCGTGATTAGATGCAAGCCAGTCGCCCATTTCGCGCATGAGGCGGGCAATAGCGAGAGGATTGGGGTTGGGTACATCTTCGAGAAACGTCGTATTTTGCGTTTCATTGAACTGATGCTCCGTAAAACGGCAGACAATGCCATTCTCTCTGTCAGTGCAGACCCAGCCGTCTGGCTGAGTCTGCGAGTGCTGTAAAAGGTATCGTCCGCTATCCAACATAATACACTTCGTTTAGTTGTTTCTTCGTGTATGGAATGGCATAGTCCTCACTCTCTTTTGCAAGAGAGAATTGCTTATCGGAGAACAGGCGCACGGCGTATCTCTTGTCAAGCTTCTTGTCAAAGCCGGACAAGAAATCAAGCGCCTTTTGTTTTGATGGGAAATGACGGCGAAGAATCGTCGTGCGAAAGCCTATTGCACATGGGTCAAGTCGCTTCATATCGTGCTTCGTCACAATCTTTCCGGTTGTGGGTGTGAACTCTGCCCAATATATTTTATAGGCAGATAGTATTGGTTTCTTTTTCATAGTCCGTTATTTCTTTGGTTTGCAAACAATGGTTTTGTTTTTCTCTTGGAGTGCCTTGAAGCGAGCTTCAGCAATGATGTGAACGTCCGGATTGAGGTCAGTCCATCCGTCTTCAAGCATCATTTTAAGAAGCTGGACTACTTGTTGAACACTGAGGATGACACCTGGACCACGATTCTTGCGCTCATCATCGTAAATGCGCTGGCGTCGCTGTACTTCCCCATGTAACTCGTCTATGAGAGGTTCCACTGCATCGAAATCTCCAACGATAGCCGTTCTTGCTTCGTCAAGGTTCAGGAATGTCATGGAGACGTGCAGATCTTCCTCTCCGTCGCCGTCGTCGATGCCAAGAATATACTTTCGCACTTCTTCGGCTGTCTGCTGGTTTCCCTTCGCTGTTGAGCCGCGAGGGGTACTGCAAGTTTCCTTTCTTGCCGTGTTAAATTCAATGATTTTTGCCATAATGTTGTAGCTTTTCGAGGACAAAGATACGGATTTTCTGTGAGATGTCCTCATTATCTCGCAGAAATCTTTGATTTAGTCTTTCAACTGCTCTTTTAGCGCAGCTCTTACTCTTTCGTGCAAGGCATAGCCATCGCAGAAGTCGCTATCTGAGCGCTTGGCATTATCCTTCCACCTGTCAAGTAGCCTGTCTATTAGGAGCAATTCTGCAAGGTTTTTGACAATTACAGTTTTCTGAGCCTCTTTTTCTCTTTCTGCCCGAGCAGCCAAATCTTCGATAATGTACTGGGCAGCCTGATGTTCTCTGTCTTTGTAACTCATCATCGTTTTATTTAGGGTTAAACAACGTGAAAATGCACTAACTCCAGTCTGGTTCCCGGCAGAACGTCCGCTTCATTCTTCGCTTTAACGGCATCCTCTCTTTTTAGATAGAGCGGGTCGAGGACTTGGCTATCAAAGTCGCCGTGTGGGTCAAACCACACCTTCATAATTCCATGTACTGTCATAGATGATTCTTTTTGTGGGTATTTTACGTTTAGGGTTTAGCATTACGCAGCCGCCGCATTTGCGGCAGCTGCTTCTTTTGTTGCATTCAGTTCTGTTTCTATCTTGCGGTCAAGTAGATTGAGGTCGGTGCGGAGCAATCGGAGTTCTTCCTCCTTGGGCCAGGGCTTGCCAACGAGAGCGGAAATTTGTTCAATGCGATGCGCGTTCTCTTCCATCCTCTGTTGCCATTCGTCAATGAGCTTCGGAATGAGTTGCAAGGCTTGCAGCGGGTTCTCCGATGAGTGGCGTGCAGATGTACGGTTCAGCTTTCCGTTGTTGTAGGAGTAGTGCAAACGTGTACTACCTTCCACAAAGAAAAGGTTCTCGTACCTAACTTGCCCCTCTAAGCACCCAACCTCAGATGTCTTCACCTGAACACGGAAGCCATAGATACTGCCGATGGCAATGTACGCTTCACAAGTGCGCATTGAGTTGGCTATGCTGAACAACTTTTCTCCAAGTGCTTTTGCCTTGTCGTCTGCCGTTAGGGGCTTGCCTTCTTTGGTGACTGTCGGCATCTTGAATCCGTCAATCACGAGGTCATTCACCACATTGCCCTCAGAATCTAAGCGACGCGCCTTGTTAAACTTGGCGAGGTCGGCCTTTGCTTCTGCGATGTTGCGCACATGGCACTCGTTTTCGGTTTTGAGGTTCTGCATCTTCTCTTCCTGCTCTCGCTGGTCACGGAGATAACTCTTGCGCTCACCCTCCAGGCTACCAATGCGCTTCTCAAGTTTGGCACGTTCAAGCAAGTCGGTGTTGCCGCTCAGTATAGCCATGTACTCGGCGAAGTTCATGCCGTTCTCGTCCATTGCACCCTCGTCGATTGTTCGGATGCCCAACTGTCCACGCTTCAACTGGCGTATGAACATCTGTTTATTGTTGAGAAGATTGAACTTGTAGCTGTCCAGACTCCTCTCGACTGCATAAACAATGACATCCACCTTATTGCCTGCATACAGCTTCGCCACTTCGTTACCCTTGCGGATTGCCCTACCCTCTCTCTGTTCAAGGTCGGACGGACGCCACGGAGTATCGAGGTGATGAACCGCAACAACCCTCTGCTGGGCATTGACACCAGTACCAAGCATCTGCGTACTACCAAACACGACCCTTACCTTTCCTTCGTTCAGTGCTGCAATCAGTCGCTGCTTGGCCCTGTCGCACTTGCATTCCTGAATAAAGCGTATCTCATTGGCAGGGATGCCATACTCCTGCACCAGCTTTCGCTTAATCTCGGAATAGACGCTCCATACGTCATTGTTCTGCCAGGTTGAGAGGTCGGAGAAGATAAGCTGTGTGCCTTTCTGTGCATCGTACTTGTCGTAATACTCTTTGACGAGTGCTGCACATCGGCTTGCCTTGTTTCTCGGATGGTCGCCATACGAGGGGTCAATAAGGCGCATATCAAGGCTCATCTTCCTTGCCATATCAGTTGCATACAACATCTTTGCCATCTCCATCTTCTTCCGTCGGTCAGGGTCGTCAGGCATCGGTATGTCTATAATCCTAAAGTCTCCCGATTTTGCAAACTCCATTAGACGCAGGATAAACTCTTCCTGGTCTGGCGTTGGCTTGATGTTCAGCAGCATTGGGTGCTTTGCCGGACGCTCAATGCCAACATCCTCTGCCGTGCGAAAGTCTGTTATCTCATTGTAGAACATTGCAAGTTCAGGGACTTTAATAAAATAGCGGAATCGTTCTTTCAGGATAATGGTGTTTGTTATCGAGAACTCAAATTCGCTACTTTTCTTTGTGAAGATGGCCGCCCATGCGTCGAAGCATCCGATATTCTGCTTCGCCAAGGCTCTCGGGCGAAGATACTTGAACAGGCAATACAATTCTGTCAGGCTGTTCGTGACAGTCGTACCGCTGAGGAAGGTAGCTCCGAGGTCTCTCTGTGTACGCTTCTGAATGGTGCGGATAGCCATAAGCAGGTTAAATGCCCGCTTGCTGCCTTCGGGATTTCCGATGCCTGCCACGCGGTCGTGACGGGTTGTAAACTGCAAGTTCTTGAAGATATGGCTTTCGTCCACAAAGATATGGTCGATACCGAGAAGGCCGAAGTCCACAATGTTATCGGCACGCTTTCTTAAAGACTGTTGGAGTTTCTGAATTTTCACGCCAACGCTTTTCTTGCGAATCTCCAAACCTCTGCGCATCTTCTTGCTTACATCCCACCCCCATGTGCTCATTGCTTCAAGGCTGTCTTCCACTTCCTGCAACTCGTCTTTCAGTTGTTCCAGTTGAATTACCTCACTCTGCGGAATACGGCCAAACTGGTCATGCGACATGATTATACAATCATAATCGTTGTTTTTTGCATTGTTCAGGAACTCCACGCGCTGACTGCCGGCATAGTCGCTCTCCTTTGCAAACAATATGTTTGCCTGTGGATAAGCTGTGCGATATGTCTCTGCAATGGCACTGACATTCGCCTTCATGCCGATAATCATAGGCTTGTGGCACAGGCCAAGACGCTTCATCTCGTGAGCAGCAATGCACATAATGAGGGTCTTTCCGCTGCCAACCTCATGGTCGCAGATGCCCCCACCATTCAGCAACAGCATCCACACACAATCCTTCTGGCTGCCGTAGATATGTTCTATGCCATACTTTTTCTTTAGCCCATCCATATCTATGCCTGGGAATGTCTGATGACTTCCGTCATATCGCGGCTTGACGAAACAATTAAATCTGCGATTGTAGGCAGCGGCAAGGTCGTCGCGGAAATCTTTCGGCTGACGCTGGAGCCAATCGACAAACCCTTGACGTATCTCTTCAATCTTCGCGTTTGCCAACTGAGTCTTTTCCGCATCCTCTATCTTGATGTAATCGCCGTCGTCATCCGTCACCTTCTCGCCATTCTCATCGCGCTTGTACTTCATCATCTTGGGACAAGTATTATGAAGGGCATGTACCAATAGCTCCATACCGTAGTAGTCGTTGCTGGCTTCACTGCTTACATAAAACTGTGTCCAGATCTTTTCATTTCCACGATGCACATCTGCTGCATATTGGTCGAGCAAAGGCTGATACTTCACGGTCACTTCAGCTTTTGCATCGGGCATCGAAAAGAACTCCGAGGCAAACTTTTCATACACCTTTGTGCTTATCCAGCGTTCTCCGAGATTGAAGTCAAGGTCGTCGAATGGGATAGGCGTTGGGATGGCAGCCTCTAATGCGCTGATGGAGCGTTGAACAAGTTCGTTACCGTCACCCTTTCTCTTGATGCGCTCAAGCTTCTCGATTACGTTCCCACTGACAAAGCGAGCCTTTATCTCATATTCCCCATTCAAGGGGTTATAGAATACCTCGTCACTCAAAGCATCCAGCAGCTCTTCTGACGTCATTCCTGTAAGTCCAGCCATATAACCGAGCCTTGGTTCTCCGTACTCATTCAGTGATGCAGCAAGTGCCTCCTGTGCCGTGTCGCAATGGTTCAGTTCTTCCGTTGCAAAAGCAATAGGCTTCAGCATGATGTCGGCTTTCTCATAGTGGAAATCTACCTTGCGCTCAATAGCCAACACTTCTGTTACATTCAGCCGCTTTGCAACCTGACGGTTGTCTTCGTTGTTCAGGTCGCCATACTTATTTGTGTAGGCATCGTAAAGGGTGTTAAGCTTCTTTCGCAATACAGGTTTCTCTTTTCGTTCTGTTGCTTCCTTTTCGTACAGCTCCGTATAGACTTTGCACAGTTCTATCAGTTTCATCTCCTGCCTGGTGTAATGTTGCTTCTTGCCATTGCTCCGCGATACTGCAGCACCGTGATTGCCGCCTTTGTGGAAGAGGTCAACATCAACATTCGCTGCAATGTCTTTTGCAAGAACGATGCCCATATCCCTTGCAATGCCGCTCACGCCGTCACGATGCTCATAGACGAAGCCAGGCTTGCCGTATGGGTCTGTATCAATCTTCTTATCGGTGGCAATAACATGATCGGGGTACACCGTAAAGTAGAGGTTGGTCGGGCAGTCGCTATCGTCGTATGTTGTCAGCAACAGCGATTCATCGGGAGTTAGCGATGTCCTACCGTTGCATTTCTGCAACACCAACAAATCTGTGCCTACCTCCGTGTCTGCATCTTTGAAGAGGTTGTTAGCCAATCGCAGAGCACTTACCAGTTTTGCGTTCTTCAATGCTTCACGCAGTTGCCCCATATCGCGGTTGAGATAGTTCGACGTGATGATGTATGCCAGGATGCCACCATTACGCAGACAGTCAAGTCCCTTCAGTACATAGTAACGATGTATCATCTTTGCTGCTTCTCTCCGTACAGCGTCGTCGCTATTGGTGTATGCAGGGTCGAACACGCTGATATTGCCAAAGGGGACATTGGTCGTAACAAGGTCAAAGCGTCCCAGGTCACTTGCAGGGATAGTCTCAAAGCCCTTGCCAATAACCTTTACAAAACGTGTAAATGGCAATGCTTTCATAGAACGGTCGAGAAGGAGAGAAGTTAAAACATCCTTTTCGTAGGCGACTACTTCATCCCCATCAATGCCAACCTGCAAAAATGAACCACTGCCAGCAGCAGGGTCAAGGATATGCTTGCTGTCAATGTGAGCATGGATAAGCGCATCCTGTATTTTGTCCGGAATGGCTTTCGGCGTATAGTACGCCGTGAGTGTGCTTTCCTTCACGCTTTGCATCCAAGCCTTGAACTCGCGCTCGTCGCTACTCTCATTTTTCAAAAGCTGATGAAGCATGATTGTGTCAAAGAAACAATCAATGTCGCTCTTCGTCCATGCTGCCGTATCGAGAGGGTTAAGGACAAAGTTCAATCCTCCAAAGCCTGTGTACTTCCTGAGTATGTCAATGTCATACTCGCTCGTTGATGTTAAAGCGTGGCGCAATGCCTCAATGTTGTCACGAAGTCTTTGTAATTTACTCATGCTGATTTATGTTTAATTCGTTACAAATGTCGTTAAAAACCATCTCTACCAGTTCATCGTCTGACAGACGAACAAGTTCTTCACGTTTGTGCCCATATTCATTCATTAAGCACCTGATTAAATCGTTTCTTGTCATAGGTGTATTGTTTTACTTCCACCAATGATACAAGTCAAAATCAACAGAGAATTTGCCCTCTGCGTCATATCTGACTGCGGTGGCATGAAAGGCGCAGCGAGAGATACCAGACAGGAACACTTCTTCGCCAAGCACCTCAATGGCTCGGTCTATCCCAATACATTGTTTCTTGCCTGTCTTCTCGTTTTTCAGCGTCAACTTTGCCTGATGAACGGCTCTCCATAGTTGGTCGAGTTCTTCTTTTGGGTGTCCTATTCTCAGGAAATAAGCTACGCATCTTTCTTTTAATTCCTTGTAGTGCTGCAACATTGCAGCAGATTCGTTTTTCTTGTTCATTGCATTGTTTGTTTAACGTGGTTTGTTTTTCAATTAGGCGTGCCTCGTTGACACATTAGACGCGGTGCGATTTGCTACTCTTCGTCTTCATTTCTGCACCAAACGTGGGGGTTGTTTGCATCAAAGAAGCGGTTAAAGCGGTCGCAATAGCCACCTTCTACATAATGAGGACAGTTGTTACAGTTTTTCATTTTCAATCATGTTTAGAAATTGCTCTTCGTTGATAATCTCAATGCCAAGTTGTTCGGCTTTCTCGCGCTTAGATGGCCCCATGTTGTCACCGGCAAGGATGTAGTTCGTATTTTTCGATACGCTGCTGCCGTTCTTGCCGCCATACTGCTCTATCATGGCTCTGTATTCGTCGCGGCTGTGTTGCTCGAACACACCACTGATAACGATTGTCAGACCAGCGAGAGGCTTTTGTGTTGTGCCTGATGGATGGGCTATCTTCTCTTTCATCTGCAACCCAATAGCCTGCAATCGGCTCAACAGCTCCAAGTTCTTTTTGTCCGAGAACCATTGACCGAGGCTTATGACAATACTCACGCCCACCCCGTCTATCCGAATAAGCTGTTCGGGGCAGGCAGTGGCAAAGGCGGCAAGCGCGTTGATGCTGCCGCAGTGCTTCAGCAGAAGCTTGGCTGTACTTGCTCCTACATAGCGGATGCCGAGGGCAAAAAGGACGCGGTGCGCAGGGACGCTCTTGCTTTCCGCTCTGGAGAGGATAATCCTTGTTGAGAAGAATGTCTCTAACCTTTCGGACTCGTAAATATCCGCAACGTCCTTGACAATGCCGCCGTTTATCCATTCTTCAATCATCTTTGGACCGATGCCTTGTATGTTCATGGCATCGCGGCTTACGAAGTGCTCCAGCCTTGCTTGCAGTTGTGCAGGGCAGCTTTCTCCGATGCAATAATAATTGCTGCCGTCCTTCACCAATGGCGCACCACATTCAGGGCAATACTTCGGATAGGTCACTTCCTTGAAGTCCTTTGTGGCACAGGGGTCAACACCGACAACTATCTTCGGGATAATCTCGCCGCCCTTCTCAACCTCAATCTGCCCACCGATGGCGATGTGCATCTCATGCAGGAAGTCCGCATTGTTGCCTGTGGCTTTCCTTACAAGTGTGCCAGCCAAGGGGATAGGGTCGAAGTGAACGACTGGCGTCACCTGACCTGTCCTTCCCACTTGGAAGGTCACGTCGCGGACGGTGGTTATCATCCTTTCGGCATTGAACTTATAGGCTATCGCCCACTTGGGAGCCTTGCTTGTTGCGCCGCACTGCCGGCGAAGCCTGCGGTTAGCCACCTTAAACACAATGCCGTCGATGGGGTAGTCCATAAGAGGACGGCGAAGCACGAAGTCATTGATGGCATACTCCAAACGCTCCCTATCGAAGCAGTCCGTGTCAATGGTGTAGTTCTCGTTGCCGTCTTTGACACAATACCCTACATGGAAGCTCTGCGCAGTCGGCACCCCCTTACCAAAGAGATAGTTCATCAGGTCGCACTGGTCTTGCTCCCACTCCTTCGACGTGAAGCGCAGCGGCACTTCATACAGATAGACATCCAGGCCGCGCTCCCTTACAACCTTGCTGCGAGTGCTCTTCAATGTGCCTGCTGCGGCATTGCGGGGGTTGGCAAAGGGTTCCTCTCCGTTAGCTTCTCGCTGCTTATTGAGCTTCGCAAAGCTCTCGAATGGCATCAGCACTTCGCCCCTTATCTCAAAGCGCGACTGAGCCTTGATGTCAGGCTGGTCGATATAAAGCGGCACACGCTCTATCATTTTCACATTCTCCGTCACATCGTCGCCCTGCACGCCGTCGCCACGAGTGACTGCCTGAGCCAACTTCCCAAAGCGATAGATAAGGGAGATAGAAAGCCCATCATACTTTGGTTCATAAGCAATCGCTACGTCTTTGCCATAGACTGCCTTCACACTATCATACCATGTCAGCAACTCGTCAACGCTATAGGCATTGGAGAGGCTGAGCATCGGTATGTTATGCCTGACGTGCTTGAACTCCTGTTGCAGATCGCTACCGACACGCATTGTCGGGCTGTTGGGTGCAGCGTATTCGGGGTACTGGCGTTCCAGTTCCTGAAGCTCTTGCATCATCATGTCAAACTCTTTGTCGCTCACTTCGCTAAAATGGTCCACATAGTAGCGATAGTTGTAATGGTTGAGCTGTTTTGTCAGCTCTTCGATTCTTTGTTTTGTGTTCATCGTTCGTATCCTTTAATTGTTTCAAGTTCCCAGAAAATTTCCTCTGCCGTCTTTTCGTCCCAATAGTCGGAGGGAAGGTCATTGTCCTGCCCATATTCGTCCATGAGGTCGCTAATAGCGTCTGTCACCTCGCCATCAAGCGGACACCGCTCATCACCGACACGACGCACAGCCGCTTCAATCGTTTCGGGATAGACTCTTTCGGTCAGATGCTCGGCGACAAACGCCATTGCATTGGCAATGTTATTGCTGTTTGATTCCATCTCTTTTGTCTTTATGCGGCAAATGCCGGCAGCATCTTTGGCAATTCCATAGACTTGTAGATTTCGTCATAGCGGCGCAGGATGTAGTTCGTTGCCCTTTGAATGTGGTCAATGACCTTCGGGATGAAATCGTCCTTTTCGCGGATGGCCTTGCGCCAGCTGTCAACGTATGCCATGTGCTGTTCGTCAAGCAGCTTGCCAACGCCAAGCATACTGCAAACACAAGCAGATGTCAGTTCTGCAACAAACTCTTCCATAGCATAGTCCTCGTCGCCGAAATGACCATCCTGTGTGCGCTTCAACTCCCTGGCGGTTGAGTGCGCCATTTCGTGAATGGCTGTTCCATAGAATGCTTCGTCACTTTGGAAGTTCTTGCGCAGCGGAAGTCTGATGCTGTCTTGCGACGGAGAGTAGAAAGCACTATTGCCGCCAAACTCAATCGGGCATCGCCACATGCCAGGCTGCATTATCATACGTTCCAGCACAGGGTCAATGACTGTCTGGTGGTATTCGTGTCCCTCAACCGTGGTCATAGCTTCGTACTCTTCCGGGTACTGCACCTTGAAATCGGTTTGGTCTATGTTCCACACATAATATATGCGAAGCATGAAGTAGCGGCGACACTGCTCTTGTTCATCTTCGGGCAATTGCTCGTAGTCATAGAGTGACAGACTATTGCCGTCCTTGTCACGGAAGCGCGGCAGGAACTTGAATACAGGGAAAGACCGCTCACGAACCATCACAGGCAAGCCCTTCTTGTCGAAGATAGCATTGCCATTCTCGTCGAGTGCTGCATGAGCGTTGAGAGACAGGCCGCTAAACTTCTTGTTTTCGTCCGTCATTTCGTTGAAGGTTAAAAAGTATTGCGTCTCGTAGCCATAGATGTTGCACAGAAGCCGCAGAAGGAAGTGATTAACTCCCTGATAGGGTTTTGACTTGCGATATAGGTTGCACGGAACTCCATTGTTGGATGATACCCAGGGCTTCTGCCATGCGCTTGCTTCGCCCTTGTCAATTGCTGCGATGAAAAGTTCTGCGTACTTTTCCTTCATGCGGTCGGTCATTTGTGATAGCTTTTTCATTTCTTAAAATTTTATTGATTTTGTGAATTATTGGAAATTATTGGAAATTGTCGGAGGGCGGCTTGCCGATTAGCAAGCCACCAGTTTAATGATTTCCTGCACAGTCTTCCTGTGCTTTGCACTCATTTGGATTCCGGAATAAGTCACGCCGCTTCGGGTGTAGGGGCGCTTCCTTCCCCATAAGGTCATCAGCACCGCCTCGATGCGAGAGGTATCTCCAGCCACGACGATAGATTTGCCGTAGTTGATGATGTGTGGATGTCCCGCTTCCGGCTTTGCAGTCACTTCGCCGTGCCTTGGTGCAGGCTTGGGCGCTTCGGCTGGCGGCTCTGGCTCGTCTGTCTGCTCTTCTGTGGGAACATCCGGCACTTCCTCTACTTCGTCCGTTTCCTCTGCGCCATCAGCTTCGTCTGCCTCTTCTGTGACCTCTTCTTTGGGTGCGGTGCGTGGCAGAACTCGCGGCTTCACAGTCGGCGTTTGGGCTGCTTCTGCCGTTGGCTCCTCTTCGGTAGGCTCAACGTCCTGTGCTTCTGCGCATGACTCTTCCGTTGGAGCTTGCACGAGGTCGTCTATCCTGACCCTTACGCCGCTTCTGACAAGCTGCGACATGATTTGCTGAAGCTTATCGACAGGGAACAGGCAAATAGACACATCGCCATGCTTTTGCGTTGACAGTCCTGTAACCTCACTGACCTTCGTTGCATCGTCGCTGATAACAACATACACGCCGTTACTGCGGAAGATTGTTATAGCGTCGGGGTTCTTAGCCTTGGCTTCCTTCCACTGCTGCATAACAGGGTCGTCGCTTTGGCTTTCTTGCCCTTCGGCATTTACGATTTCCCCTATCGCGTCCGGTTCACCGTCGCCGTTAGGGTCATCCTTGATTTCCTCAAACTCCGCAAATTCATCTTCGGTAGCCGTCGGCACAACCACATCTTGCGGTTCTTCGTGTGGCTCGTCAACCTTCCATGTTCCTGCGTTCAGGTTCTCGAAAAGCCTCTCGACCGAGATGGGAATGATAGCAGCTTGCGCATTGCCACTTTTGTACTCACCTTGCAGCGTATCGCCGTTGGCACTCTTAATAACAATGGTGGCGATGCCTTCGCCAACGATGATTGTCTTGCCTACATAGGCTTGGATGTTGTTTGCTTCCATGTTGTTTGTTGTTTGGGTTGTTTGTAAATCGGTTATTTGTGGTGTGATTAGTTCTGTGATGCCGCGCTTCACGAGTTTTTGCGTGAGCTTCGGGTCTTCCAGCTGGTCGCAGATAGCGACACGATGTTTCGCCCTTATGAGCTTTGGCAAGTAGGTGTCGAGGGCATGATAGGGGAAGCCTGCCATCTCGAAGCCTGCATTGCTTTGTGTGAGCACGATGTTAAGCACTTTAGCACAAACCTTTGCGTCTTCCTCGTATGCCTCGTAGAAGTCACCGCAACGGAATAACATCAGCGCATCTGGGTGCTTTGCTTTCAGGTCGTGATACTGTTTCATGATTGGGGTCTCTGTTTTTGTTGCCATGATAATAATTCGTTTAATCGTTAATGCTATGCTTCCAAATTTATCTCAGTATGAACATGTGGCACTTTATGAATCTCCTGCTCGAAGAGTTTGACGATGCACCGATAGAATAACTCCGACACAGCTCGACTTGCATAGTCGTTCTCTATCTGATACATCACTCCGCCAAAGAAGTTCATCATCATGTAGCGGAACTGCGGCCAAGGCATCGCATTCTTCATCAGTCCTGTGCTCTTGCTTTCATAAATGTCGCGTCCTATCTTGCGATAGTTTTCAAAGTCCTCGTCATAACTCTTCTCGTCGGGAAGGTCGTTACGTTCATACTGCTCGTTGACACTATACACATTCAGTGTATAAGCGTGTTCAAAATCCTTGCGGACATGTTCGAGGAACCACTTGTGGACATCACGCTTCGATTCCTCAATGCCATACATCAGACCAGCAGCTCTGATAAACATCACTTTGCTTACTACAAAACTTGACATAATCGCTTGTGTTTAGTTGTTATAAATCCTTCATCATGCCAGAGGCTACCACGTTTCCGCAGTGATAGCCATCAGGCGTTGCTATAATCTCATAGTGTGCGTCGTCACGGAGCAAGGTGCCGTATAGGAAATTCCAACCGCTCTCCCTTGCCTGGTCGCGCCAGCCTTTCAGATACTTTAGGGCAGTCTCCACACGCTTCACTCCTACTCTATTGAAGTCGTGACCATGCTCTTGTGGGTTGTGCCCTTCGTTTGCTTCACGACGCACCGCCTCGATATACGTCGGCGCACCATACCAATGTTGAATGATAAAAGTCTGTTTTGCCATATTACTCACAATCAAAATAGAAAATCACGTTTAGTTGGTTGCCTAACTCGTAGAACTCCACTCGGAGGCCCTCGTTTTCAGGGCACTCCCAAGCCTTGAAAGTGCGGCGGTAGTCGTCGAAGATGTACTTTCTTGCATCTTCCCAATCGGAGGTGTCGGCACATCCCGATACGGCAAGCAGCGTAATGTGTACGCAGTTGTCGCCCCACTTCCAGCGGGCATCCACAATGCCGCTCCATGCAGGTATGCCGTCTTCAATGGCTGTCTTCGTCCCGACAAGGTGGCGCGTCCGGCTCCCATCGCGATGGTCGCAGGCTTGATAGAAGTCGTCAAACACATCATCCTCGAAGGGGTCTTCGAGAAGGTTCTTGTTATCAATAGGCGCTGGTATTCGATTCATGTTTGCCATAGTTTTATTGATTATTCGTTCAACATCTTTTCAACTTCCTCATATACCTCTCTTACGAAAAAGTCCGAGCGATAACTGTTGTAGATTAGCACTACCTTTGTGCCATGCACTTTCTTCTTGGTGAAGCCCTCTCCGTTTACTTCCATGCTTGCTGGGCAAGCAAAAGCAACCTGCGCCTTGCTAATTGTCATTGGCAAGACTTTCCCAATAGGGTTTATCTGCGTAAGTCTGATAAATTGTGCCATAGCCGTATGGTTAATTGTTTTCGCAATACTTGATGATTTTTCTCAAATTGTCCTCTGAGCCGAGACGGTTGATACGGATGTCTGCTTCCATTTCGTAGCACGTTCCGAAAGCGGCAGGATTGCAGTTGCCGTCCACAAAAAGACTCTCTACCTCGAACTCCATGCCGCCAAGGTACAGCACCAGCGTTTCGTCATTCTGCGACAGGTTTCCGTCGTAATCGTGACGTTCCAGATAGGCAAGCACGGCATCGTCTGCCTTAATAGCCAACAGCCCAAGCTCTTTCAGTTTTGCGCCATCCACACGGCACGGGTCGAGCGTCTTGCCCTCTTTCTTGCCGATGCTGATAACCTCTTCTGTCAAATAGCCGATGAAGCCATAGGACACATCTTCTGCGATGTTCACGTCAACGTCCCATCCAAATTCTTGCGACTCTGCCTTGCAGTGGATATGACCGCTTTTGTCAAGCCATATAGACTTGAACTCCACATTGCCATACTCGCTGCCATGATGTTCGTTTACGAGAAGGACAGGGTTGTCAATGTCCTCGTAGCGATTGAAGTTAATGCGCTTGCCATACTGACGAAGCACGTTCTCTAACTGCTCAAGCTCTGC
>JAFSSN010000090.1 GCA_017450985.1 Bacteroidaceae bacterium | reverse complement strand
GCGCCTCCTTCTTGTCAGCAAATACCATGTCGATTTACAAATGAGCCTTCACCTTGTCGATAAGCTCCTGATACTCTGCGTCGGTAAGATACACCTTCTGAGGGTTCATCTGGAACGTGCCGCCGTAGTCAGGGCCGTCCACATACTTAGGAGCGAGGTGGAAATGCAAGTGCGACAGCTTATCGCTGTATGCGCCATAGTTGATTTTCTCAGGATTGAAAGCCGCCTGCATGGCACGCGTCACCCTGCACACATCAGCCATGAAGGCATTGCGCTCATCGTCCGACAACTCGTTCAAGTCATTCACGTGGCCGTTGTAAGCCACGAGACAACGTCCCCTGTAGGTCTGCTCCTTAAACAGGAACACACGAGACACACTCAAGTCGGCAATCTTTATCATCAGATTGCTATAATTATCAGTGCAATAAAGGCACTCCTTTGGATCGCTATACATAATTCTATATTTGCAAATATTCTATTAAACTGCAAATATAACAAAAAACACCCACACATGAGTGGTTATACATGAAAAACACCGCCGAACACCTAAACTGGAAAGCAAAAATGCACAAATTGGGGAATCTTTATCACAAAATAGCATAAATTACCCTACTCATAGGGGAAATCCTATTAGCAATGGCAAAAAATGTCATACCTTTGCGCCATTCACTAAAAATTTTAACACTTATGAACAAATTTACTTCACTATCAAGTCTTGTATGTTTACTCCTCTGTTTAACAACACTCACATCTTGTGACGAGGATATGGAAACAAGCATGGTTCTCTCAGGACAGTGGGAAGGAATCATCGAGGCTTCTTACGATTACACGGCAATAAACAAATTTACAGGCGAAAGAACAACATACACTTTCAATGCTGACCAATCATTTGTTGAGTTCATACCTGACAGAGACTATGCCACTTACGGCACAGGCCGTCGAATAGACTTCTATTCTATGGGTCCTTACCAGTATGACTACCACGAGTTCTATTGGGAAATCGAAAACGGCGTAATCTACATTCACTACCCAACAGAGCCTCTGCTCAACACCGAGATAAGCGACTACCGACTCAGGAAGCTGACATTCGAAGGATACTCAAGTCGTTGGGGAAAGCAGTTCTGCCTCTACAAGCGCGCCGACTACTACGACTGGACACCAGCCATCAGCCGCAACAGAGCTGAACGCTCAGAATGGTTCTACGCACCGACAAGAGGTTCTATCAGCTCAACAGCCGACTCTCTGTCAAACGTATTCACAGAAGGCACAGTGACCTACAGACATCCTGCCGACAACAAATAGAGACAATAGTAAAAAGGGAAATACATTTTCACTTACAAACTCAACTTTCGCAAGTATCGCTAACGCTTTAATTGCTTGGAGTAGAAAAGGAGTAAAGCGAAGTTAATTTCGCTACACTCCATGGAGTAAACGGACGTTTGACTGTTTGCAGATGCGTTTTAAGCGAAAGAGTATCGTCCTGAGCGAAGCAGTTACTCCTTTTTACTTCACGAAGTTAACTCCAGTTAACTACTTGCGAGACTTCATTTACAAATAAATAGCTACTAACAATACATGTTCGTCCCATGTCTAAGCGGCATAGGACGAACTTTTTTTATCACAACAAAAATGAACGCACCAACATTCGCCAAGAGCATAGGCCTGACAGCAGGACTGCTCTGCTCACTTACAGCCGTTGCACAGGACTACCGCCTCGTATGGTCGGACGAATTCAACGGCACGGGGAAGCCAAACCCTGAAGTATGGAACTTCGAGGAGGGCTTCGTACGCAACCACGAAGACCAATGGTATCAGCAGGACAACGCCTACCAGCAGAACGGCCTGCTCGTCATCGAGTGCCGCAAGGAAGACACTCCGCGCCCTAACCCATGGTATGAGGAAGGCAGCCGCCAGTGGAACAAGTCACGCAAAGAGATACGCTACACATCGGCGTGCATTACCACCCAAGGCAAATACTCCTTCACCTTCGGCCGCATGGAGGTAAGGGCTCGCATCCCCGTATGCTACGGAGCATGGCCTGCCATCTGGACTCTCGGCAACAAATATGAGTGGCCGTCATGCGGCGAGATAGACCTCATGGAGTTCTACCGCTCCAACGGCAAGGCTTGTATCATGGCAAATGCCGCATGGGGCAACGACAAGCACTGGGATGCCATCTGGAACGCCAAGAAGACACCATACGACCATTTCCTTGAGAAAGACCCGTTCTGGGCATCTCGTTTCCACACTTGGCGCATGGACTGGGACAAGGACTACATACGTCTCTACCTCGACGACGAGCTTCTGAACGAGATTGACCTTTCACTCACCACCAACGGTGTCATTGGTCGTCACGAGAATCCTTTCCATGCCTCACAATACATTCTCCTCAACCTTGCTCTCGGTGGCGACAATGGAGGTTGGATTGACGATGCTGCCTTCCCTATGCGATACGAAATTGACTACGTGAGGGTGTGGCAGAATGAAGAGTGAAGAATCGCCTACGGCGGAGTGAAAAGTGAAGAGTGAAAAGTAAAAAACTGAAGTTTCGTAAGTAGTAAACTGGAGTTAACTTTGTGAAGTAAAAAGGAGTAAGCGCTTCGCTCAGGACGATACTCTTTCGCCTACGGCGGAATGAAGAATGAAGAGTGAAGAATACTCTATCGCAGCAGACGTATCCGTAAACAGACATTCGTCTCTTTACTCCCGATATCTCCCGATAACTCCTTTTTTACTCCAAGCATGTAAAGCGTTAGCGATACTTGCGAAACTTCAGTAAAAAATCAATTATACCATAGGCATAGTGCCATACTTTGTACTTTCAACTTTTCATTTTTAGCTTTTAACTCCGAAGGATACAGCATCGGAAATTACCGACAATGTTGCACGATGACTTCAAGATGACCTCTATGATAAAAAGGAACTGATTTCAGTTCCTTTTTTTATTGTTAAACAATACCGCCAAAAAGATAATAAAATACGCCTAAAGGTAGTAGTATTTTTGTAATATAAATTTACAATATTGGGATCATCCTCCCAAGTGCCTCCCTTCTGCCTCCCATGTACCTCCCTTTTGACTCTTATATGACTCTCTATATGCTCTGAGTTGAAACTCTCCGACATGTATGTACCAATAAGAGAAACATCGGAGAAGCAAGGGAGGCAGGAGAGAGAGTCGCCTGCGGCGGAATGAAGAGTGAAAAGCGAAGAATGAAGAGCGAAGAGTGAAGAGCGAAGCATCCATTTTACCATAGGTGAGAGAGAATGAAGAGTGAAAAGTGTAGAATTAATTCGAACCGCATAGTGCCCCTTTCCCGTAAGCAGCAGTTTCATGCACTCCGAAGTTCTCCTCTCTCGCCTTGAAAAGGAGAGAGGGACTGATGGTGAAAAGATCCTCTCTAAATCCCCTTTCCCGTAAGCGACTATTTCATCGTCGCCCAAGCAGAACAAATAACACGCACCACAAAAGGAGCCTATAACTCCCCCCTCAAAGTCCAAATCAAAAAACAAAAAAACTCGCAACCGTGACGATGCACGATTGCGAGTTCCCATCATAATATGCTGTACGACATTAGCGAAGCTCGCCAATCATCTTCTGCATATTAGTCTGTCCATTCACATAATAAATCTGTTGGAAGAAAACACCTGCGCCAAAGGCGTTGATGTCTGACTGAGTATATGGCTTACTG
>JAFSSN010000089.1 GCA_017450985.1 Bacteroidaceae bacterium | reverse complement strand
GTACAGTTGGTAGTATACTTGGTTTGGGACCAAGGGGTCGCACGTTCGAGTCGTGTCATCCCGACCAACAAAGTGACATTGAAACATAAAGGAATCGGGATGTAGTACAGTTGGTAGTATACTTGGTTTGGGACCAAGGGGTCGCACGTTCGAGTCGTGTCATCCCGACCAACACAAAAAAACTTAGGGCGTTTAGCTCAGCTGGTTCAGAGCATCTGCCTTACAAGCAGAGGGTCGGCGGTTCGAATCCGTCAACGCCCACAGAAAAGGAAAGACTTTTGTCTTTCCTTTTTTCGTATATATACCTTTATAAAACACAACGCTTATGCCGCAACCACGTCTTGCATCCGCCGTCCAAGGAATTAGTTGTTACCCGGAAGCATCAAATACGTTTTGCGGATAGCAATCGCAAACGAATTAATACTCACCGACCCCACTCTGCAGACACGAAAAATGGGCAGCACAAGTGCCACCCATTCATGACAAACAACACAAGGCAAAGCCTTACGATTAGCAATATTTCATGCAAAAAAAACACTCGTATCAGCCTTGCAGCTGTTCCAGTTCCATCGAAGCATTCTCCCACTCTTCCACTGCCGCATCAATCTGCTTTTTCACATCTGCATGCTTGGTAAACAACGATGCATCTGACGCACCTTCAGGAGTAGCAAGCTGCGCCTCTATTGACGCCAGTTCCGTCTCAAGCTTTTCTATCTTAGCCTCAGCATTCTTAACCACCGTCTCAGCCTTTCTTATAACCTTGTTACGCTCCTTCTGTTCTGCATACGACAACTGCGATGCGGCAGGAGCAGCCTCGTTAGAACCGTTGTCCGCCGTCTTAGTTTCAGTCACAGGAGAAGCCTGTCCCGTAGGACTGCCGGCGCTGTTCATGTTACGGCCAAGGTCATTGAGACTTTCTATCTGCTTTTTCTTCAAGAAATCATATATGCCGCCTATGTGCTCACGAACCTTACCGCCGCCGAACTCATAGACCTTATCCACCAATCCGTCGAGGAAGTCACGGTCGTGGCTGACGATTATGGCAGTTCCGTCGAAATCCTTTATAGCCTGCTTCAGGACATCCTTCGACTGCATGTCGAGGTGGTTCGTAGGCTCATCGAGAATAAGTAGGTTCACAGGTTCAAGGAGCAGACGAATCATAGCCAAACGGGAACGCTCGCCTCCCGACAGCACCTTCACGTACTTGTCGCTTGCCTCGCCGCCGAACATAAACGCTCCGAGGATGTCGCGTATCTTCAGGCGCACATCACCCTTCGCCACCCTGTCGATGGTGTCAAACACCGTTATGTCGCCGTCAAGGAGCTGCGCCTGATTCTGCGCAAAATAACCTATCTGCACATTATGGCCCACCTTCAGGTTACCCTCGAAAGGAATCTCCCCCATTATACACTTTACCAGCGTAGATTTTCCTTCACCGTTGTTTCCCACAAACGCAACCTTCTCGCCTCGCTTTATGGTGAGGTTCACATCCTTAAAGATGTTATGGCTGTACGACTTCGCCACATCCTCACAGATGACAGGATAGTCACCGCTTCGCAGACATGGAGGAAACTTGAGGCGAAGACTCGAAGTATCCACCTCATCAATCTCTATCGGCACAATCTTCTCCAACTGCTTGATGCGCGACTGCACCTGATTCGACTTCGTAGGCTTGTAGCGGAATGTCTCAATGAACTGCTGAATCTCGGCAATCTCCTTCTGCTGGTTCTCATAAGCGCGTATCTGTTGCTCACGCCTTTCCTCACGCAGCTTCACATACTCATCATACTTCACCTTGTAGTCATTGATATGATGGCACGTAATCTCAATTGTGCGATTAGTAACGTTATTGATAAACGCGCGGTCGTGGCTCACAAGCACCACGGCATTGGCACGCTGCGCCAGAAACTGCTCCAGCCACTGTATTGAGCCTATGTCGAGGTGGTTGGTAGGCTCGTCGAGCAACAGCACGTCAGGCTTCTGCATCAACAGCTTTGCCAGTTCCACACGCATTCGCCATCCTCCCGAAAACTCCTTGGTAGGACGGTCGAAGTCCTTGCGCTGAAAGCCGAGACCTATGAGCGTACGCTCCAATTCCGCATGATAGTTTGCCCCGCCCATCATCATGAAACGGTCGTTCTCATGCGTGAAACGCTCAACCAGCTCCATATATTCCTCACTCTCATAGTCAGTTCGAGTGGCAAGCTCATTATTCATCTTGTCAATCCGCTCCTGCATCTCGCTGATATGGGCAAAGGCCGTCTCAGCCTCCTCCATCACGGTACGCTCGTCCGACAGAACCATGACCTGCGGCAGATAGCCTATGGTCACACCTTTCTGACGCGACACCACACCATGCGTCGGCTCCTGTATGCCGGCAATAATCTTCAGCATCGTACTCTTGCCCGCTCCGTTCTTGCCGACAAGCGCAATGCGGTCCTTGGGATTGATTACAAAACTTACATCAGTAAACAATGGAGTTGCACTGAACTCCACCGACAGATTATCTACATTTATCATTTAGCTAAACCTATATCCTTTTATTCCTAAAAACACTCTCACATCACACGGAACACACGTATTCCCGTCTGCGATGTCTGCTTCTGCTGATACTCATAAAAGGTCTGAGTATCAAGCACCACTTTCTTATATACATACGACGCATTGAGCAAGTGCAAGCGTCCGTTCTGCCACACAGCAATGCCGATATGGCTCGTGTCAAGCCCTTTCTTCGACGTCAACATGGCCACGATGTCGCCCGTCTCCACAATCTTCAGCGAACTGCTCTGCTTCCATCCCACATTCTCCTTCGGAATGTAACGGTATGTCTTGCCCGACGTTCCACGCTCATACTGGCGTATCACCTCCACATACTCAGGATGTTTTTTCAACTGCTTGTACAGTTCAGGATGCGTACTCATGTAGTCAATGTTCACCGTCTGTACTGCCGTAAACGGCTTTGCTCCCGACATGATACACTGTACGATGCCAAGCCTCTCGTTGTCCTCGCCCCACCATGTGAAGTAATGCAGACGACTCGTATAGTCACCCATCTTGCCCTGACGATAGCGGATGCGCACCAACTCCGAGCAATAGTCCTCGAAAGTACGCTTGTCAGCCTTGTCACAGAGCGTAAGCGCAGTCACAGTCTCCACGAAGGTAGTGCAGTCAAGCTCATGCAGATTCACAATCAGATGCTCCACATCACCGCCCTCAAGCGTGTGTGCCACATAAGGCACTCCCAAGAATTTCTTTCCGAAATAAAGCATAGGATGCTCATCGCCCCTCTCGCTCTTGGCGTCCGCCAACAACTTAACCACCAGCGCACTGTCCTCCTTAGTATATTCTGCTCCGCGCATATAGTAAGGCATCTCCTCTGCCGTCTGTTCATTCTCCTCAGCCTCAACGTTCGAAACACACTCCGCACTATCCACCTGTGCAGTCTCGCCACGCTCCGCCGTCTTGCCTCCGGCCTTTCCACAAGCCATGGCTAAAGAAGCGACCGACACAAGAGCTATTCCTAATGTAGTTTTCAACTTCATAATCCTATTTTAATGATTTTCTTTGCAAAGGTATGAATTATTTGCTCAAATACCACTTCCGCATCGCGGTTAATATGTAACAACGTGAAGAATACCTTTCCAAATGTTCCTGAAAGGCTTCCCCATACACCATTCATTTCACGCCTTACGGCAATGTATAATCACCTTGCGCCCGCCCACCGTCGCTGCAAACAGATACACCTCGCCACCGTCCTTTATGCCGGCACGCTTACGCAGTTCGTCAGCGGTAAGCACAAAACCTCGCGACGTAATGTTGGCTTGCGGAATGCTGCGCTTCAGCGTTTTCAGCATCTTGGAAGAGAAATCCATCGTCTCCTCCACCACGAACCGGCGTCCCGGGAACGAAGCCGACAATACCGGCGAAGTATATAGATGGGTGTTGGCATCGAGCTTTCTCACATCAAACTGCCCGCACAGCGCCCTGAATGCCTGCGCCTTCATGAGCGTCACGTCAGGCTCATAGAGGTAAGCATCCACTCCGCCGTCAGAATAGGCAGCCACCGCCGACGCCTCCAACGACAAAGGATAGTGGTATGCCACCGTCTCCTTCGGCAGGAAGTCAACACAATGTACCACGACGCCCTCGCCGTCTCCACGGCGTTCGCCCTGCTCTATCAGTATCTCCTTACACTCGCCCTTCACCGCCACCACATGCACATCCGTCACACGGTGCAAACGCTCCAGAGTCCTGTGAATATCAGCCATAGGCGAAATCTTAGTGACCAGATGACGGCAATGGCTCAGCAGCTCGTCCTGCCACTCTATGACGTTTGGCTCACAGTCCGCCACCTCATACACACGCTTGTCGCCCTCGGCTCTGCGTGCCGGATCAAGATATATGGTATCCACGTCAGGCAACGGCAGTTCACGTCCGTCACCCTCACGCACATCAATATTTTCCGCTCCAAGAACAGCGAAATTATGGCGGGCAGCCTCACACAAATGTGTCTGACGCTCCGTATATATGGCACGTTGCAAACCTCTCGACATATAAAACAAGTCAACACCCATGCCGCCCGTAAGGTCGCACAACGAGTCTCCCACCACCAAACCACGCTTATACTTGGCAGTCTGTTCCGACGAGCACTGCTCGGCAGGCACACGACCGCCCATAATCAGATTGTCAGCCGCGGCAAACCATTCCGGCAGTTTATTTCTCAACCGTCGCCTTGCCTCAATCTGTTCCACCGCTGCCACCACATCCACATCGGGATAATGCCCCGCCGCCAGCAGCAGCGAGTCCGTGTCGTCGTCAAAGTGGCAAGTGATAAAATCACGTAGTTTTTGGTTCCATTCCATAATCCTTCCTTAATTTTCTCACGCAAAATTACGAAATATCATCCATGAGCACAAATTTTCCTCATTTTTCTTGTTCACATCAAATATTAAACATACCTTTGCACCCGCAAACGATACTTAGTAACATTGGAGAGGTGGCAGAGTGGTCGATTGCACCGGTCTTGAAAACCGACGTGCTGAGGGGTACCGGGGGTTCGAATCCCTCTCTCTCCGCAAGCAAGAGCAACCTTACGGTTGCTCTTGTTGTGTTTTAAGAGGAGTGCATGAGAACCCCAAGGGTTCGTCATCGCGTAAGCGCTTTCGTAGAAAAAAATCCCTCTCTCCGATAAAAAGGCAACCATTTCGGTTGCCTTTTTTGTTTTTCTGCTGTCAAATAATATTGCTTGTCACACTCTCATGCTGAGCATATAAAGTAAGGGAGAATACCAAGTGGCCTTTCCCCTAAAATTCAGTCATCTTTATCTCTTGTGATTTATAATTATTGCTGTCCGGTAAAACATTTTTAGTGTAAAAAAAATTAAGGTCGTATTCCTCGCATGGAATCCGACCCTTTTTGTTATCTTTGTTTTAACCACAAAACTGCAATAACATGGGCAAAGATAGCAATTTTACCGGACAG
>JAFSSN010000088.1 GCA_017450985.1 Bacteroidaceae bacterium | reverse complement strand
TCTCAAATCTGGCAACGTCAAAGTTGTCTATTAGCACATCTGGAAGGATGGCTCGTAACAGTCGGGTATGATCCATGCTGCAAAGGTACAAATTTATTCTTGGCTAGACAAGCTGTACCAACCGGGTAAATCCGCTGAGCCGTGATATTTCCCTGTCATGAAGGAATAGGTTAGTAGAAAAAACAAAGGGCATATACGAACGCTTTCGCAATGCCCTTCTTACAAACTTTAAATGATACTTTTTATGATTTTCTTTCTTCTTGTTTTTTGCACGAGTCCAACGAATGTCTTAGCCGTGGCTACGAGTGTTTGGACTGCTGTCGTGCGCTACATTTCTTATTGTGGCACACAACTTCCGTTTTGTGAAGAGCGTTGCTTGTGCCTGAACATAGGTCATATATGTCCGAACACGACAGACAGACTTGTCATTACAACAAGCTTCAACGTTCAACTTTCACAATTATCCTTTATGAAATTTCTTTTATGTGTCTTCTCGCAACCTTGTTCCTGAGGTCGGAAAAGCATCGAAATGAAAAGGCAGGTTTTCTGGCTTACCATTGAGCAAACTGTCTTCCCGACTTGATGATGTGAAGAATTAAGATGACAAGGTAATTAACGTATGTCCTTGATTCTTCCGAATGTCAGTGACTTTGTGGATGTCTGCTCCAAGAAAAATGGTTTACAGCTGCAGGTACAGCTCAGGTTTTCCACCTGATTCCCTCGCACAAGATGACGGAATGTCGTCTCGTTCACCAATTCGCTGCAAAAGTACATGATTTATTTTAATATGCAAAACATTATGGGTTCTTTTTTGATTAAATGCTCAATTTGCTTATTCTGTTTGCCGTAAAAGTAAATGGCATGATACCATTCACCTCGTCATATCTTGTGCTTCTCTGTCACTTGTGGAAGCCTTTATGCTGATTTGCTTATGCGCCCCAGTTAGCCCTCAAATACTGCCCAACTAACGCGCAAATTTGACTTCGCTGACATGGGATTATGATTCGTAAGCCTTTTGGCGGTCTTTAGGCGCTTACTTGATGAAGATTCTGCAATAAAGGATTCGTGGGAACGCTACACTTCTTTTTCACCCCAGTACCAATGCGTATAGCCCGCAACTACGTTTTTGTAACGATAGATGGGAGTGTCCACTGGTGCGCCTTTGACAGAGTATTGACAATGCTCGATGGTCAGTCCGTCAGGCTTAATGTCTGTCGGCATAACTGACGAATAGTGAAACTCATGCCCGCGCATCACTTTACCGCCAAGTTTCATCATGCGGTAGCCGAGATGGAGGTGAGCATTTTCCATCGTCGTGTCGAGGGGCAGAATGCCGCACATGGGGTGAATTGTCCCGTCGTCTCCATGGAGCGAGTTGCACAGATACACGAAGCCACCACATTCAGCAAATATCTGCCCTCCGCGCTCGGCAAATGACTTGATGCTTTGGCGCATGGAGATATTTCTTGAAAGCTCGGTGGCAAACAGTTCGGTAAATCCTCCAGGCAGATACAACGAGTCGCATATCGGCAGAGCGCGGTCGGAAAGCGGTGAGAAGAAGACCACTTCGCCCATTCGCTTCAAGGCATCTATGTTGGCTCGATATGTGAAGTTGAAGGCTGCATCGTTTGCCACGGCAAAGCGTTTCGTGTCAAGCTCTGACAGCTGGCGTTTTCTTCCTGTGCCGAAGGCCGTAACGGTATCGTCGTTGAGGAAGCTTGTTGAGGACGAAATAGTATCTATCAGCTGGTTTAGTTCCACATGCTTTTCAACCTCGTCGGCTGCTATTTCGACCATTTTCTCAATCTCCTCCTTACGCTCTGTCGTTAGCCCGAAGTGACGGCCTGACATCTGCAGTTCTGCACGTTGGGTGACGAATCCCAGGCAAGGCACTCCGGCATCTTCGCAGGCAGCCTTTAGTTCGGCAAAATGTTTTTCCGAGCTAACCATGTTGAATATTACGCCCACAACCTTGCTCCTTTGTGTTGAGGCTGGAGTGAAAGTCTTGAGACCGTGAATTATTGGAGCAACGGAGTAGGCTGCCGCCTTGGCGTTAATCACGAGTATGACTGGAATGTCCAGCAACACGGCCATGTCGCCGCTGCTCCCGTGGCTTTTGTCGTAGCCGTCATACAGTCCCATAACTCCTTCCACAATTCCGAGGTCGTGCCCCTTGCCGTAGTGGTTGAACAGGTGTCTCGCATGCGCCTCGGATGCCATCCATGTGTCAAGGTTTATAGATTCTTCGCCCGACGCAATTGTGTGCAGCATAGAGTCTATGTAGTCGGGGCCGCATTTGTATGGCTGAACTTTTAGGCCGAGGTTGGCGAAAGCTCGCAGAAGTCCCATTGTGACTATTGTTTTTCCGCTGCCGGATGTGGCTGCGCCGATAACGAAAGCATTCATGACTGTATTATCTTTAGTGAAAAATATTCATATTCTGTCTCACGTATTTCATACTTCTGTCAACCTTTGCCCCCGACGTGGCTGTCGTGTCTGCACTCACTTCCCTCATTATTGGAAAACGTTTCTCTTTCTCTGGCATCGCACGTCTTTGTGTCGAGGTCGTCTTCAGAAGTCCCTCCAAATATTAGAATCATGTGGCAAAGATACATTATAATTTTAATTGCCAAAGAAAAATATATCAATAAACATACTTTGTTGTATGTCTATTTTGCCGAGTGGATGTTTTTTGATGCTTTTTGTGACAATCTGGCGCAAAATCTTTGGCTGTAAAGAAAAGGATAGTTAATTTTGTGGCAAAAGAATGTAAAAATGACAAAACCGACCGATGTTCTTCATCCGTTGATGCTTGTAGGCACGGGCTCAGATGTGGGCAAAAGTGTATTGGCAACGGCGCTCTGCCGTATATTCTTGCAGGATGGATACCGTCCTGCTCCTTTCAAAGCACAAAACATGGCTCTCAATTCCTTTGCCACCGCCGATGGCAAAGAGATTGGGCGTGCGCAGGCTGTACAGGCGGAGGCTGCACGGCTGCAGCCGACAACCGACATGAATCCTTTGCTTCTCAAACCAAATTCCGAGCATACAACTCAGGTCGTACTTAACGGCAAGCCGATAGGCAATCGCTCTGCTTACGACTATTTCCGGCGTGAGGGCAGGGATGAACTCCGCGCGGCTGTCGGCGAGGCTTTCGACCGCCTTGCCTCCCGTTTCAACCCTATCGTGATGGAAGGAGCAGGCAGCGTGGCGGAAATCAACCTCCGCGATTCGGACATCGTGAACATGTCAATGGCTAAACGTGCGGACGCCGACGTAGTTCTTGTGGCTGATATTGACAGAGGAGGCGTTTTTGCGTCGGCCTATGGAAGCGTCATGTTGCAGACCGAGGAGGACCGACGGAGGATAAAAGGCATAATCGTGAATAAGTTCCGTGGCGACCTGCGCTTGTTTGCTGACGGCCGCAAGATGTTGGAGGAAATATGCGGAGTGCCGGTTCTTGGTGTTGTTCCCATGTTTCACGACATCGTCATCGAAGAGGAGGATAGCGTAGAGCTTGAACGCAAGAGACGACAGATGAGCTGTGGCAAGGTGAATGTGGCAGTTGTTTTGCTGCACCACATCTCCAACTTCACGGATTTCGACGTTCTTGAACGTGACGAACGTATAAATCTCTTCTATACAAATGACGTTCATGACGTGGAGACGGCTGATATCGTCATTCTCCCGGGAACGAAGTCAACGCTCGACGACCTTTCCGAACTCCGCCGAAACGGCTTAGCTCAAGCCGTCGTGCGCGCCCATCGAGCCGGCAAGACAATAGTCGGTATCTGTGGAGGCTATCAGATGTTGGGAACCATGGCCGCTGACCCGGATGGGGTTGAAGGCTCCATTCGCCAGTTGCCCGGCTTGGGACTTCTGCCTGTTACTACCGTCATGACCACTCGCAAGACCACCGAACAGGTATGTTTCACATTTGACGGCAGCACTTGTCATGGATATGAGATTCATCAGGGAGAAAGTTTTCCCGACGTGTGTCCTGACGAGAATACGGCTGATGCCTCGACGGACGTTAAGTGTGACGATGCAGGCAGCCGTACTCTTCCTAAAGTCGTTACAGCCCCTTCCTGCATAGGCACCTATGTGCATGGATTCTTCGACAATCCTTCTGCCGTAGAATACCTTCTGCGCCCGTTTTCCGGGAAAATAAGTCGTGGGGCACGTCAGCAGATTTCGACAGAAGAATTTAAGGATTTACAATATGACAGACTTGCCGAACACGTGCGCAAGTACGTGGATATCGACCGTTTGTACTCAATAATGAAAGCAAATAGATGAAAGCAAAAATATTTTTCGCCTTTGCCGTGGCATGCTTGAATGTTGCAGCTCAGCACCTGACGGGATATGTTGACCCTCGTATTGGTACTGGAGACCATGGCCACGTTTTTATGGGGGCAAATGTCCCTTTCGGAATGGTTCAGGCAGGACCTACACAGTTGCAGCACGGCTGGGACTGGTGCTCGGGCTATCATTACTCGTCCGATTCCATAATCGGCTTCTCACATCTCCATCTCAGCGGAACAGGATGCGGCGACCTGGGCGATGTGGCTCTCATGCCGTTCGTGGGCAGAACCGACTGCTCGCGTAGAGGCCTGGCACGTAAATTCACGCATGCCGATGAGGTTTGCCGTCCAGGCTACTATTCCGTGAAACTGCCGACTGACAGCATAAATGTGGAATTGACGGCGACGGAGCGTGTTGCACTTCATCGCTACGCGTTTCTCGGAAAGCGTGGAGGACGAAGCGTATGCGTAGATTTGGAGAATACTGTAAGTACGTGGGACAAGACTACCGACTGCCGTCTGCAACGTGTCGATTCCAGCACGTTTGTCGGATACCGCATGTCCTCGGGATGGGCAAAGCAGCAAAGTGTTTATTTTGCCATGCGCTTCTCGCGTGAGATAACGGATGTGGAGATGCGCAAGGGAGTGCGTGAGGGAGCAAAAGGCATGCAGTACGCTCTGTTCCACTGGAATGAGCGGGGAGGGCAGGACACTCTTATGGTTAAGGTTGCCCTCTCGCCCGTGAGCGAGGCAAATGCCTTGCTGAATATGGAAACAGAAATGAACGGCTGGGACTTCGATGATGTCAGACAACATGCCGACGAGGCATGGGAACGTGAGCTGCAACGTGTTGAGGCTACCTTCCCGACGCAGAGAGAGACAAGGATATTCTACACCTCAATGTTCCATCTCATGGTTGCACCTCAACTGTGGTGCGACGTTAACGGCGACTATATGGGAGCTGATTTGCGCATCCATCGCAACGCCGGTTATAACCATCTCACCACATGGAGCCTTTGGGACACATACCGAACAGCCCATCCGCTCTCTACAATTATCTTCTCCGACCGTAGCCGTGACTATATCCACACGTTCATGGACATCTATCGCCAGAGCGGCGAGCTTCCTGTCTGGCATCTTGTCAGCAATGACACGTATTGTATGGTAGGCGAACCTGCCGTGCCGGTTGCTGCCGACCTCATTCTGAAGAATCAGAATGCCGATGTCGATGCGGAAGAAATCTATCAGGCAATCAAGTCGAGTCTTATCCCGAAGGGCGTGGACGAGAGCTATCCTTTGCGCGGAAAGCAGTATCTTTCTACTCTCGGCTATCTGCCTTACGACGGCTCGGAAAGCGAGAGCGTGGCAAAGAGCCTCGAGTATTTTCTCGCCTGCTGGAGTGCATCCGAAGTAGCCGGCCGACTTGGCCATTCGGCAGATAGCGTCATGTTTGCGCGTCTCAGCAAGAACTACGCCAAGCTTTACGACGAACGTGTGGGATTCATTCGCGCGTTAAGCTCTGACGGAAAGTTCCGTGATTTGACGGGATTCAATCCTTGTCATCAGACTAAGGACTATACCGAAGGAAACGCCTGGCAATACACTTTCCTTGTGCCTCATGATGTTGACGGCCTTGTACAGCTCATGGGAGGCAGAAAGGCTTTTGAACGTAAGCTCGACTCTCTTTTTGTGGCTGACGCAGACTTGGGCGCAGAGGCTGCTCCCGATGTTTCGGGACTTATCGGCCAGTATGCCCACGGCAACGAGCCGAGCCACCACATTTTATACATGTATAACTATGTTGGCCGTCCTGACAAGGCACAGAAACTGTTGCGTCGCGTCATGGACACACTCTATGATGATGCTCCTGCCGGGCTTTGCGGCAATGAGGATGTGGGACAGATGTCGGCTTGGTACATCATGTCGGCGTTGGGATTCTATCAGGTCGAGCCGTCGGGCGGACGCTACCAGCTTGGATGCCCGATAGTGCGCAAGGCAAGGATAAACGTTGGCGGCGGACGCACGTTTGTGGTCGAGACCGTTGGCAATCCGTCCAAGGGGCGAGTGCGCAAGTGGATTCTCAACGGCAAAATGCTCAACCGCACTTATATAACTCACGACGAGGTGATGAGCGGGGGAGAGCTGAAGGCTTTATTTTGAATTAGTTAAGTCGATACTTCTTGCGGCGTCCTAAAGCTCCGGCGAGGGTCTTCTACGTATTTTCTACGTATTTTTTACGGCTTTTCTCCGCATTTCTACGGGTCGTACCCGTAGAAAATCCGTAAAATACCCGTAGAGCACCCGTAAGATACCCGAAGAAAGTCCGTAGAAGGAGCGTTGAAACCCCGTTGTTTAACAGGTGCGCCCAACTTTCGAAAGCTTCTGCTAACGCTTCCTTGCTTGGAGTAAAAGGACGATAGTCTGAATTGAGATTTTAGAATTAAGAATTAAGATTTGGGAGTTAAGATTTTGTGATCACAGTTAATTCCACTTTTAACTTTTAATTTTAAGCATTTCACTCCGAAGGACACCTTCAGTTAGCTATTTGCGAGACATGAATTGATGACATAGAACTCAGTGAACTAATAAAATACAGAATAGAAAGAATGAAGAAATATATGTTTGCCATATCGTTGCTCTTGTCGTCGGCTCTGTTTGCCGCCGACCGTCCGGCCAATAAGGACCGATGCTTTGTGTCCGAGTCGGTCGAGAAGCTTGTGGGCAGCGTGGCACGTGACATTAAGGATGAGAAGATAAGGGAAATGTTCGTGGCGTGCTATCCTAATACACTCGACACGACGGTGAAGTTCGATCGCGACAATCAGGATACTTTCGTCATTACGGGCGACATAAATGCCATGTGGCTTCGTGATTCGGGAGCGCAGCTCTTCCCTTACGTTTCTCTTGTCAAGGAAGACAAGCCGCTTCGTCAGCTTGTTTCCGGAGCCATCCGCCGTCAGGTGAGATGTCTGCTTATCGACCCTTACGCAAATGCTTTCAACATGACGGCAAGCGGAGGTGGATGGGCGAGTGATAAGACCGACATGAAGCCAGAGCTTCACGAGCGTAAGTGGGAGCTTGACTCGCCCTGCTATGTTGTGCGCCTTGCCTATAGCTATTGGAAGGCGTGTGGCGACACGTCGCCTTTCGACAAGCAATGGCTTGCTGCCATGCGTTCGGTATATGACGTTATGAAGGAGCAGCAGAGGACAAACGGGAATGGTCAGTATCGTTTCCAGCGGCGTACGTCCACGCCTACCGACTCGCAGCAGGGCAACGGCTGGGGCGCTCCCGTCAAGCCTTGCGGACTCATCTTCTCGGCTTTCCGCCCGAGTGATGATGCCACACAATATGGATTCTTGATACCTTCCAATATGTTTGCTGTGGTGTCGCTACGGCAGATGGCTGAAATGGTTCGTGATATAGCTCATGACGAGCGGCTGGCACGTAAGTGTTACGAGCTTGCCGGCGAGGTGGAGACGGCGGTTCGACGCTATGCCGTGGTCATGCACCCAGAGTTTGGACGGGTTTATGCCTATGAGGTTGACGGCTTCGGCAATTATCAGCTTATGGATGATGCCAATGTGCCGAGCCTTCTTTCTCTGCCTTATCTCGGATGCTGTGATGCCGACGATGAGGTGTACCAGAATACTCGCAGGATGATATGGAGCCATGCCAATCCGTATTTCTATTCAGGCCGGGACGGAGAGGGAATAGGCGGTCCTCATGTGGGGGAACGTATGGCGTGGCCAATGAGTATCGTCATGCGCGGACTCACGAGCCGGAGCAAGGACGAGATGCGCCAGTGTCTTCTCGACCTTCGTGCAACGAATGGCGGCACGGGATTTATGCACGAGGCGTTCGACGTGAATGACCATCGTAAGTTCACGCGTCCGTGGTTTGCCTGGGCTAACGGGCTTTTCGGAGAATTCGTCTTGAAGATTCGAAATGAATATTCTGAATTGTTGAAGGAAAAGATTGACGATGAAGGCTGGATGAATTATGCCACTTTTAATATTCGATATAAGAACGGTGATGATGGGCGCAACGGATGGGAGCACAGGCGTGATTCGATGGCAAACTTCATCAAGACTCAGCAGCTCGACATCATAGGCATGCAGGAGGTGCTTCACCAGCAGCGACTCGACCTCGAACAGAGGCTGCCCGAATATGCCTGCGTGGGAGTGGGGCGCGAGGACGGCGACAAGAAAGGTGAGTATGCTGCCATCTTCTATCGCAAGTCACGATTTGACATCCTCGACTCGGGCACGTTCTGGCTGTCGCAGTATCCCGATAGCGTGGGATTTATCGGATGGGACGGAGCATGTTGCCGTATTGCCACATGGGCAAAGATGCGTGACCGTAATACGGGAACGGTATTCATGGCGGTCAATACCCACTTTGACCACGTCGGAGTGGAGGCTCGGCGTAAGGGCGCCCTGCTCATTATTGATAAGATAAAGGAAATCGTAGGCGACCGTCCTGCGGTACTTACTGGTGACTTTAATGTTGATGAGGCATCAGAGGCTTATGCCACGATTACTCGTAACTCGTATCGCCTTCTCGATGCTCATAAGGTGGCACGAAGGGTGTGCGGGCAGGAATACACATGGCATAATTTCGGACGTAATGCCCATGAGCATAGGAGTAAGATTGACTTCATGTTCGTCACTCCTCACATCAGGGTGGAGTATAGCTGGATTCCGCCTCTCGATGTGCGCAAGGATGTGGCTGTGCCTTTCATGTCCGACCACAATCCCGTAATATCTAAGATTCATCTTTAACAACAAACCAACATTTTACTATTATGATTACAGGTCACGGCGACGATATATATAAGTATAAGGACATACGTTTGAATTTTAGTTCCAACGTGTATAATCATTTCGACCATGAGGGGCTGTTCTGCCATCTTGCCGACAGGCTCGATAATGTGGTGTCTTATCCAGAGCCAGCTCCGCGCTTGCTTGAGTCGGAGATTGCCATGATGTCGGGAGTTGACAGCGACGAGGTGTGTGTCACCAACGGCGCTACGGAAGCTATCTACCTTATAGCCCAGACCTTCCGCCGCAGCAAGTCCGCCATTCTCATGCCTACGTTCGCAGAATATGCCGATGCGTGCCGCCTCCATGAACACATGTTTTGCTCTATCTATGAGCTGTCGCAGATTCCTGAGCGTGCTCAGCTTGTATGGATGTGCAATCCCAACAATCCGACAGGAACTGTTGTGGATAAGGATGAGTTGACTGAATGTATTAAGGCGCATCCTGACACCATCTTTATTCTGGATGCCAGCTATGCTCCTTTCACGCTCTGCCCTGTGCTCACTCCTCACGAGGCGTGCCTTATGCCTAACGTGCTCATGCTCCATAGCATGACGAAGCAGTATGCCATTCCCGGACTTCGACTCGGATATGTGACGGCGAACGCCGATCTCCTCGGCCGTGTCAAGTTGCAGCGGATGCCGTGGGCTGTGAATCAAGTGGCAATAGATGCGGGGCATTATCTGCTCTGCCATAGCGACGAGTATAGTCTGCCGCTTGACGATTTGATGAAGGAGCGTGAACGTGTGTCGGAAAAGCTCCGAAAACTTGGGTGTATAGATGTGTGGCATTCTGACACGCACATCATTTTGTGTAAGCTTAGAATGGGAAAAGCATCGGCTTTGAAAGACTATCTTGCAGAAGAACACGGCATGCTGATTCGCGATGCAGGCAACTTCGACGGGCTTGATGCCTCGTTTTTCCGTATCGCCGTTCAGGATAAGGAGGAAAATGACGAACTTGTTGAGGCCATTGGAAGATGGATCTTTGAAGGCTGAACGGCTGAAATTATCCATAAAATTGATAAAAAAGTCATGATTTTTGGTCTAAAAGCGTGCAAAAACTAATTTTTTTATTGAAAAATTTGGTTGTTATGTTAATAAGTCTTTACTTTGCAGCGCATCCTTGAGGGGATTCCGAAAAACTCGGGTGCGTTTTTTTCTAATTGATAAGAGTAGGAATTGAATGAAATTAACTAAGTTTAAAAGCATGAAAAAGATTATTCTTACTGCACTCGTTGCAGCTTCTTCATTGTGCGCATCTGCACAAGTTTGGATGGGTGGTTCACTCGGTTTCCAGTCAGTATCTCCAAAGGTCGGTGATTCTAACACAACTTTCTCACTCGCTCCAACAGTTGGTTATACTCTCGATGAGAATTGGGATCTTGCAATCTCTATCAAGTATGAGAATATGGGTGATGTGCTTAAAGGAGCAGAAAAGGATGCTTTCTCTGTAGAGCCATTTGCACGTTATACATTCGCTAAGGCTGGTATCGCTTCTTTCTATGTTGATGGTGGCTTCAGCTATGGTGTTACTAATTATGAAGGTGGCGGTGATGCTACTAAATTCACGATTGGTCTTCGCCCAGGTGTGAAGGTTTCTCTTTCTGACAAGGTTGACCTTGCAGCTTCACTCGGATGGTTCGGTTACAAGAACGTTAAGGATGACTATGATGCATTTGGTCTTAACGTTGACAACACAGCTCTTAACTTCGGTATGTACTGGAAGTTCTAATTAAGAGAAATTATTTATTAAGATAAAGATATGACTGGTGGGTTTCTAAGGAATCCACCAGTTTTTCTTCTTGCTTTTATCCTCCCGTTTGTCCGGTGCTGGGCAGAGAAATTGACTGCTAATGGAGGATGGAAAAAGGACTTCGTGCAGGATATGCAAATCAACCGTATCATGTGGATTGTTTTGATTGCTTGATGTTTTCGTTGTAGATATGACTATTGTTTAACGCTTGTTAAATGGGTATTTAATGAGGAAAGATTAGGTGAACAGTAATACGTTATTTGCTTTACAATATATATTAGAAGAAAAGGCTTCAGAAGTTTAACTATTAACTTCTGAAGCCTTTTCTTACTCGCATTGGATTTTGTACCTTTTTCATTGGCACTGGCGGTCTTGCATAACAAAAAAGAACCCACATGGAGTTTTACTCATGTGGATTCCCTTTTGTGACTCGCATAGGATTCAAACCTATAACCTTTTGATCCGTAGTCAAATGCTCTATTCAGTTGAGCTAGCGAGCCATGCTTTAGAGATTGTCTGTTTCTCTTTTGCGAGTGCAAAGGTAGGTGTTTATTCTGTAATAGCCAAAGGCATTGCGAAAAATTATCGTTTACTTTTCAATTTTTTTCTTAGTTGTTCCGCTATTGCCCACTGAATTGCCGCTTCTTCCTCTTTGTCCATAGCAGAAAGTATGTCACCAAACAATTGGTGGGCGGAGATGTTGTCGCTCTTCATGGATGTGCAGCGGTCGAGGTCACCACATGCCAATTCATATTCTTGCATCTCGAAGAATATTTTTCCTCGTGTGTAGAGTGCTTTGAAATGTGAGGGTACGATTTCGAAAACGTTATTGATTGCTGAGAGAGCGTCCTGATATTTCAACATCCCGAGTTGGGTGCGTGCTTTGCTGATGTATGCTTCCACGTTGCGTGGGTTCATGCGTAATGCCTTGTCGTAGTTGCGTATGGCGGCATTTGGATCGTCCATCTTCATACATTCGTCGCCAAGTTGCAGATACTCTTTTGCATATTCGTTGAGGGTATGCTGCTTCTCGTCAAGTTCTGTCTGTTTTTCGTCCAGCTGTTTCTTGAGACTCTTAATTTCGTCTTTTAGTATGTTGATGGTTCCGAGCTTGCGTCTAATGTAACGCCAGGCCCATGGTTTCTCAATGTCATAGCGTGCATGTATGGCCTTGAAAAAATGGGTGAGACATGCGTCGAAGTCGCCTTTGTTGAAAGCTTCTATGGCATCGCTGTATTCGATGTCGGCTCCGGCTCGTTTCAAAGCCATGTCTACCGCCCGCTGGTCGTTGAACTGCTGGGCAAATTTTGCTATGTTAGGGTTTACGAAGATATCTGACTGGGTGATGGGTTTCTTCAGCTGGAGTCCGTCAAGTGAGCGACAACGGCTGAGGGCGACATAAGTCATTCCACCGGCAAACACGCCTCCTGTAAAGTCAATAGCTGTTCGTGAGAATGTGAGTCCCTGGCTCTTGTGAATGGTTATAGCCCACGCCAAGCGTACAGGGAACTGTGTAAAGGTGCCGAGTTCTTCCTCGTCAATCTTTTTCTCTTCTTCGTTGAAGGTGTATCGCACGTTTGCCCATTGGGCGCGTTCCACATCCATTTCTTTACCTTCGTCCGTGAGTACGTAAATGTGGTCGCCTGTATTGAGGTCGATACCTGTTATGGTTCCGATAGTTCCATTGACCCATCGCTTGTCTTGGTCGTTCTTAATGAATATGATTTGCGCGCCTACCTTCAGTTCGAGATCGAGGAGGGTAGGCAGAGACGATTCGGGAAATTCCCCCTTGATTTCTCCTTTGAAGTGGATTGCGTCACCTTCGATGGCGTTGAGATTGGTCTGATTGATGCTGTCAACAACATCGCGTCGTGTGGCAAGCGTGACGAACATTCCGTTGTTGCTGCTCACGTCTTGTCCCACGCATGTGTTGAGCAATTGCAGGTCGTGGCTCGACACATTATTGGTTCGTATATGGTCGAGTACGCTTATGAAAGCTCCGTCGGTTTGGCGGTACACTTTTGTCAGTTCGATGGATACGAGCTGCATTTCACGAAAGACGTTGGCAGAGAAGAAGTGTGGCGTGTTCCAGTAGCGTGACAGAATGTCTTGCTCGTCGCGTGTGACGACGGGCTCGAGCTGAAACACATCGCCGACAAGCAGCATCTGCTTACCGCCAAATGGCTGTCGTGAGCATCCCGAATAGATGCGTAGAAGGCGGTCGATGAAGTCGATGATGTCGGCTCTCACCATGGAGATCTCGTCGATGATTATGAGTTCAAGCGACTTGATGAGTTTTATCTTCTCTTTGTTGTATTTCAGGAACTGCTTCAGGCGGTTGGGCGTGGAGAAACGGTTGTCGTCGGGGACGAGCGGATGGAATGGTAAATGGAAAAATGAGTGCATAGTACATCCTCCGGCATTGATGGCTGCAATGCCGGTAGGAGCCAGCACGACGTATTTCTTCTTTGTCGTCTGGCAGATGTACTTCAAGAATGTAGATTTACCTGTTCCTGCCTTTCCTGTTAGAAATACGGATTGATTAGTGAACTGAATCAGGTTTAGGGCATTCTTGAATTGCGGATTCTCTGTGTCTATCGTATTTTGCGTAGGCATTTACTATTCGTGTGACAAGTTTGTGACGTACGATGTCCTTCTCGTTCATGTGGATGATGGATATGCCCTTCACATTCTTCAGAACTTCTGTTGCTTCACGGAGCCCGGATTTTACACTGTGTGGCAGGTCTATCTGCGTCATGTCGCCTGTGATAATCATTTTTGTTCCTTGCCCCATGCGTGTGAGGAACATTTTGATTTGCTGCGTGGTGGTGTTCTGTGCTTCGTCGAGAATAACCACGGCATCATTCAACGTTCGTCCTCGCATGAAAGCAAGTGGGGCAATCTGTATGACGTTTTGCTCCATGTACTCCTGCAGTTTCTGAGCCGGAATCATGTCTTCAAGTGCATCGTAGAGCGGTTGAAGATACGGGTCGATTTTGTCCTTCATGTCTCCAGGAAGGAAGCCGAGTTTTTCTCCCGCTTCGACTGCCGGGCGCGAGAGAATGATTTTGCGAATCTCTTTGTTCTTTAATGCTCTGACGGCGAGGGCTATGCTCATGTAGGTCTTGCCCGAACCGGCTGGCCCGATGGCGAAAATCATGTCTTCGGCGTTGAACGCATCTACCAGAGCGACTTGATTGTCGCTTCGTGGCGCAATGGGCTTACCTGTTACGCTATAGACGATGGCTGAGTTGTCGGCATGTTCATCAGTCGTTCGTTCCCCTTTGATAATGTTGAGGATAGTTTCTTCGTTGAGCGAATTGTATTTGATGCAATGCTTTTGCATCTTGTCGATATTGTCTTCGAATGCGCACATCTCCTCTTCGTCTCCCATTACTTTGATGACGTTCCCACGGGCTACGATGCGCAGCTTCGGGTAGAGTGATTTGATCATCTGGAGATGCACGTTCTTAATGCCATAGAATGTGACGAGGTCAACATTCTCAAGTACTAAATGCTTTTCTATCAATGTGTAATGCTGTTAGTGTAAATCGTGATTCATGAGGCGGAAGTTTGCCATTTCCTCGTATTTCGTTCCTGGACGTCCGTAATTAGCGTAAGGATAGATACTTATTCCTCCGCGTGGAGTAAATATGCCTGTCACTTCGATGTATTTCGGGTCCATGAGTTTTATGAGATCCTTCATGATTTTGTTGACACAATCCTCATGAAAGTCTCCATGATTACGGAACGAGAAAAGGTACAGCTTGAGGCTCTTGCTTTCTACCATTCGCTGGTCGGGCATGTAGGCTATGCGTATTTCCGCAAAGTCCGGCTGTCCGGTGATGGGACAGAGGCTTGTAAACTCTGGGCAGTTAAAACGTACCCAATAGTCATTTTCTGGATGTTTGTTTTGAAACGACTCCAATACCTCGGGCGCATAGTCCTGTCGGTATTCTGTCTTTTTCCCGAGACTTTTTAGTCCTTCGGTTTCGCGACCGTTGCTCATTCGAATATTTTTATTTTGTTAATTGAAATCTTCTTTTTGTGCTTAAAACTCTGCAAAGTTACGGTAAACATGATGAAAAGCAAAAAATGATTTTAATTATTTACGGAAATTGCGTCTTTCTTGTTATCTTTGCGTCTATGCAACGAAAAAACATTCTTTCTTGTGGCGTTTGTTCGTCTATTGGTCGTTGCTTTTTATAAAATAAAAAATAAAGGAGAAATATGTATAAGGGTATAGACTGTTTTATTTCATGTCCGGATGTGTCAGAAATGAAGGACACTATCGAGCAGTTGAGAGAATATAAGCAGGTGGACAAGATATTCCTGTTGGTACCTTCTGGTGCCGACGTGTTATGTGAGGGATGTGACGTGGTGAGAGTTGACAACATTCAATCGCCGGAATTGTTGAAGACTATTGTGGGACTGACACAGGCGGACTACGTGATGATAAGCACGAGCCCTAAAAAGATTAAGTTCGGCTACATGTCGGTGAAGCGTTTGTACAACGTGGCATATAGCCTCGGAGCTTCGCTATTGTATTGTGATCGCTTCAAGACTGCTGGTGGCGAGAACTTTGCTTCGCCTACTATCGATATACAGTATGGTAGTGTGCGTGACGATTTCGACTTTGGTGCCGTGACGCTTAATTCTGTGGAAATGATGCGCAAGTATGTGGAGCAGAGAAGTGATGTGGAATTGAAATATTCGGGATGGTATGAGTATCAGTTATTCTTGCTCCGCCACAAATATGAAGCACCTTTGTTCCATCTCCATGAATATCTCTATACGGAGGAGGAACTCGACGTGCGCAAGAGCGGTGAAAAACAGTTTGACTACGTGGATCCTCGTAATCGTGAGGCTCAGATAGAAAAGGAACAGGTTTTTACAGAACATCTGAAACTTATCGGTGCATTCATCGACCCGGAAACAATTTGCCCGGTTGATTTGCTCAGACATGATTTCGCAAACGAGGCTTCGGTTGTTATACCTGTACGTAACCGCGAGAAAACTATTGAAGATGCTGTGCGCTCGGCTTTGTCGCAGCAAACGAAGTTCAAATTTAATGTTATTGTTGTTGACAACCATTCTACGGATGGTACCACAGAGATTTTGCGCAGGCTTGCAAGCGAGGATAAGCGACTGCTTCATGTCATTCCTTTGCAGAACGATCTCGGTATAGGCGGCTGTTGGAGTTTGGCTGTGAATAACCCTGAATGTGGACGTTTTGCTGTTCAACTTGACAGCGACGACCTCTATAGTGGTTCGGACACCTTGCAGAGAATCGTGGATAAGTTCTATGAAGAAGGATGTGCCATGGTTATCGGTTCATATCGTATGTGTAACTTCCAGTTGGAGACTTTACCTCCTGGGATTATCGACCATAAGGAATGGACTTATGAAAACGGACGTAATAATGCGCTACGCATAAACGGTCTTGGTGCACCAAGAGCTTTTTTCACTCCTTTGCTTCGTAAGATTGGGGTGCCTAACACAAGTTATGGTGAGGATTATGCTCTCGGTTTGGCTTTTTCACGCAAGTATCATATAGGACGTATATATGATGAATTGTATCTTTGCCGTCGATGGGATGGCAATTCGGACGCCGTGCTTTCGCCGGAGAAAGTTAATGCCAATAATGCTTATAAGGATGGGCTTCGCACCATAGAACTGCTCGACCGCAGAAATCTTAATGACTATTGGAATACGAGTGCTACTCCTCAGATGGCGAACGATTTGTTCGATAGTCAATTGAGTGCGTGGAAAGAAGTTGCAGACAGATATGCGCAGTTGAAGAATGTGCTTACCAGCGATTTTATGGTTGAGGAATGCCGTGTGGCTGCTCAGTTTAATCCTGCACGTATTGGCAGTACGGGGGCAAAGGTGGATGCAAAGACCATAAGTGAGCGTCCTTGTTTCTTGTGTGAACTAAATAGACCTGAGGAACAGCAGCAATGCGCAATTGTTAAAAGGTATCATTTGCTGGTAAATCCATATCCTATACTTCCTCGTCATTTTACCATTGCTAAGATACATCATTCGCCTCAGGCTATTTATGATAATTATGTGGATATGATGCGTATAACAGAAGGATTGGGCGACGATATGGTAGTGTTCTATAACGGCCCTTTGTGTGGGGCTTCTGCGCCTGACCACATGCATTTTCAGGCTGGCTCACGTGGCGTGGTGCCTTTGGAACGAGATTGGGACAGTAAGTATCGCCGCATTCGTTCACGCCTCTATCCAATAAGTGAAAGTGAGTATTTGGAAATGAATAGTTACGAGAACATGGCTGATAATACTGGTATTTTCAGTCTTCGTGGATACGTTTGTCCTGGAATAATTGTTATTACTCGTACGCCGGAGGCAAATGACATCCTGTTCAAGAAGATTTATGACTCGCTTCCTGTTCTTGAAGGATCTTGGGAACCTATGATGAATATTCTTGCATGGAAAGAGGCAAGTAGTATAGACGGTTCGCCACGTATCGTGAGTGTCATTTTGCCTCGAGCAAAACATCGCCCAGAATGCTATTTTGCGAGCGGATCAGAGCAGATTCTTGTCAGCCCGGGTGCTCTCGATATGGGGGGATTACTAATCACTCCTCGCAAGGAAGATTTTCTGAAGTTGACTCCGAAGAAGGTAACTTCAATCATTCAGGAATGTGCTATGTCGCTTGATGACGAGCAGGAGATGATAATGAAGTTAAAGAATGCAAGAATATGATGTTGATATGAAGGAAGATGTATTCAACGGACAGCCTGTTATAAGCGTGGGCATATTGCATTCAGATACCATCCGCCTACGGTTTGACGCGCCTTATCATGTGCTCGATGCAGATATTGAGGGAGAATGTGAAGTGTATCTCGCTGACGGGCTTGTGGAATGGCAAGGGAAAAAGTATGATTCGCTGCTGTTTGAACCTGGGGCTGCCGATGCTACTTTCTGCCTTTATGATGTCGTAATTGGAATAGATTTCCATTGGGAGCGCAAGGAGAATCAGACTTTTCGTGGAGCTTTGCGCTTTATAGTTGATGAAGGACGGCTTTGTGCTGTTAATGTACTTTCTGTAGAGGAGTATCTTAAGAGCGTAATATCGAGTGAGATGAGCGCAACTGCCAGCCTCGAGTTCCTGAAAGCTCATGCTGTTATTAGCCGTTCGTGGGCTTTGGCTCAGATACATGCCAAGGAAAATGGGTCGACCGCGGCTTGGAAAATGAAAGATGAACCTGGGGTGCATGTGAAATGGTACGATCATGATGCTCATGCAAATTTTGATGTGTGTGCAGATGATCATTGTCAGAGATATCAAGGTATAACACGCATAAATAGTCGAACAGCACTTGAGGCTGTTGAGGCTACGTGTGGTAAGGTACTTATGTATGAAGGCGAAATTTGTGACGCGCGTTTTTCTAAGTGCTGTGGTGGTATGATGGAAGAGTTTCAAAACTGTTGGGAGGACAGCCCAAAGCCATATCTTGTTGCCAAGCGCGATTCGATTGGAGATAGTGGCGATTTCTGCAATACTTCGGATAAACGTATCTTGTCACAGGTGCTAAACGGTTATGATCAAGAAACAGCTCATTTCTATAGATGGACTCAAGAATATACTGTTTCAGAACTCTCAGAGCTTGTATGTCGCAAGTCAGGAATGGATTTAGGACGTATACGAGACCTCGTCCCTGTAAGTGTTGGACCTTCTGGACGTATTGTTTTGCTCAAGATTGTAGGTTCGAAGGCTACGATTACAGTTGGAAAGGAGCTTGAGATAAGGAAATGGTTAAGTGAGTCGCATCTGTATTCTTCAGCTTTTGAAGTGGAGAAGATTATGGGAGATGATGGCTTGCCGGAACGTTTTGTCTTGCATGGCAGAGGTTGGGGACACGGAGTTGGTTTGTGCCAGATCGGTGCAGCTGTTATGGGCGATAAGGGATATAAGTACGATGAGATACTTATGCATTATTACCCTAATGCAAATATTGAGAACATCTACTAATTCAACTGCAAGTATTTCCCAGCATTATGTATGGGATAAATTGGAAACGGTTGGTAATGGTGATTCTTTTTTGTGTAATGTGAATATAAATGAAAGTTATAGAAACAAAACCATATAGTTGGATTCCTACGCTTTATGTGGGAGAAGCATTACCGTTTACGGCTGTAATGCTAATCTCTGTTATAATGTATAAGGAATTTGGATTGACGGATGGCGAGATAACTCTTTATACGGGTTGGCTTGGCATGCCTTGGGTGATAAAGCCATTGTGGAGTCCTTTGGTTGATAATATGAAGACCAAGCGTTGGTGGATTGTGACTATGCAGTTTTTAATGGGGGCAGCTTTGGCTATGGTGGCGTTTACTTTGCCAACCGCTTTCTGGCTCCAAGCTTCGCTGGCTTTGTTTATGATAATTGCTTTTGCAAGTGCTACACATGACATTTCTGCAGATGGTTTTTATATTCTTGGATTGGCAGAAAAAGACCAGGAACTTTATGTGGGAGTGCGCAATACTTTTTATCGTATTGGTATGGTTATAGGTCAAGGCGGTTTGGTCATGTTTGCAGGAGCTTTGCAGAATGGTTTTTTCGGAGAGCGTTTTACAACTTCTGGGGTGTCGTGGATGATTGTATTTGTATCTCTTGGTATAATAATGGGACTGTTGTCGCTTTATCATGCGAAGATGTTACCATGTGTAGAGTGTGGAGTCGTAAATGATACATTCAAACTTGGTGTGCAGATGAAAGAGTTTATAAATACGTTAAGGGTATTTGTAACAAAGCCTCATTTGCTTACTGCACTTGCATTTATTCTTTTGTTTCGTTTGCCGGAGGGGTTACTGACTAAAATTGTTCCGCTTTTTCTGACACGTAGCAGAGCCGAAGGGGGACTTGAATTGTCGAACGTGGATTTTGGTTTTATTAGTGGAACGTTAGGTGTTATAGGACTTCTTGCGGGTGGTATTGTAGGAGGATGGGCCGTGTCGAGATGGGGACTGAAAAAATGCCTTTGGATATTGGTCTTGTTCTTTACTTTGCCAGACTTGGTTTATGTATATTTGAGCACATTCGTGCCAGACAATCTTATAGTTGTAGGAACTTGTTTGTGTTTTGAACAATTTGGCTATGGACTTGGTTTTGCTGCCTATACGTTATATCTCGTGACGTTCTCCAGAGGAGAACGTAGCACGGCCGTTTTTTCTATATGTACGGCAGGCCAGTATCTTGGCGGTGTAATGCTCCCAGGTATGGTGTCGGGGCTTATTTCAGAAAGTATTGGCTATCGTCAGTTTTTTCTGCTAATTATTGTTCTTTGCTCTGTTACATTTGCTGTTACGGCATTGGTGCGTATAGAAACACAGGATAAGTCTTGAGAAAAAAGTATGAATATGAAGCCTAGTTGTTATTTCTTTGTTATAATTATTGTTTGTCTGCTTACGCATGCCTGCAAAGCCGGGGTGGTACAGAATGTCGAGGAAGAAACTCCGTATTTCGGTCAGTATCTCGACTCTATTGATTCTACGCGTTTGAAAGAGGGCTTTCGCAAGGTCCTGGATGCTTCGGGTAAAGGTGGTTTGTCGGACAAGACTGTAACGAAACATTACAGTGCCGCATTACCGGTTGATGATTTACCTTTGTGGTTTTCGCACAATGGGGTTGATGATGATGCTTTTGAAATGCTTGCTTTTCTTCGTCGTGAGGTTCCTATGGCAGGATTGGATACTAATGTGTTTTTAATACCGCTGATAGCAGAGGATTTACAACTTGTGCAGACGCTTGCATTTGATTCGCTTCGTCAGGATATAAACGATGTGCTTCCTCGCCTTGATTATAATTTGTCAAGTGCATATATGCGTTTTGTTACTTCCTTCCGTTATGGATTTATGCGTCCGGATGTCGTTTTTAATAGATTGGAATATAAGCCTAATACAGAAAATAAAGTTTTCGCTCGTTTGTATGACCATTCTGTTGAGCAGCCAGATTATGATTATGCTCTCTCAAAGATGGCGTCGTCAGATAGAATTAAATACCTTAGAGAATCTGTTCCTACAGATAGTGAATATTGTGCTTTACGACGTGCGATGCAGACTGCACCAGATAGTTTACGCAAAATGCTTGCCATAAATATGGAACGTTTGCGATGGAGAATAATTCCAAAGACTGATTCACTTGGACAGTTAATATCTCCAGATGCCGATACTCTTGGACGACGTGTGATTGTTAACATCCCATCTCAGCAACTTTGGGCGATATGTCCTGATTCGGTGTTGCCGATGCGTATCTGTTGTGGTTCACGTAAGAACAAAACGCCTATGTTGAGTAGTATGGTAAGTTATATGCAGGTTAATCCTGAATGGATTGTGCCGCAAAATATAGTAAAGTCTGACTTTTTGTCTCATGCAGGAGATTCGGCTTACTTTGCCAAGAATGACTACTTCATAACACAACGTAGTACAGGCGACACTTTGGTTGCTGCAAATGTTTCGGCGCGTGAAATGGAGAGTGGGGTTGTACGTATAGCTCAAAAGCGTGGTGCAGGCAATTCACTTGGACGTGTAATATTTCGTTTTGCCAGCAATTATGGGATATATCTTCATGATACAAATAACCGCCGTGCTTTTAATTATGTTCATCGTACATTGTCGCATGGATGTATCCGTATAGAAAAACCTTACGAGATGGCTTGTTTTATGCTTCGTGGGGCGAGTGAACGTACAATAGATCGTATGCGTATATCTATGGATATGGAGCCTTTGACGGATTGGGGGAAGAAATGGGTGGAAGATAATATTGATGTGCCTCGTCCTATCATGCTTATGAATTATCAGTATATAAATCCGCATGTGCCACTTCGTATTGTTTATTTCACAGCTTTCCCTAATCCGGAAACTGGAGTAGTGGAATATTTGGATGATGTATATGGGTATGATGAGGTGATGTTGCAGGAAATGAAAGAACTATTGGATAGTAAGTGATGCTTGTTGCGCTTATTATATTTATAACTTCTTTTTTGTTGTAATAAACGCTTTTCTGCCCCATACAAGAATTAATGCGAAAAAGACACGTGTCGATATTATCAATAGTGCAGGTATGCCAGTGGCAGCAAAAACGATGGTGTCTTCTAACATGGAATGATTCATGATTAGGTGATAATTTACATCATTGGCATCTTCCTTGCTTATCAATCTTTTTTCTTGCAATTCAAGCATAACGGCAGAACCGTAGCTTATGCCGAGAACATTTCCTACAAGCCACATATAAGAGACTTGTTGAGGAAGACCGAATATACGCATAAGTGGTGCAAAGACTTTTGATAATGGTTTGAGTAAATGTAAGGCTTCTATTAGTCTTTGTATAACCATGAGACTGTATATAATGAGAAATACTGTAATTGACATTTTTGTTTGTGATATTGCCCATGTTATGAGTACGTCGTTTAACGTGCTGTCTTGTTGTACTCCAAGATAAATGTAGTTTGTTGACATCTCTGGAAGGATGAGGTTGAGACAAAGGGCGCATATAAAGGCCATAATGATGCGTATGATAGCCATTCGTGTGAATGAAGAACCTGTCTTTCTGTTGACAGCGCATTCCATAGGCAAAGCATGGCAAATTGTTATCATTATTCCCAGTATTGTGGCTTGCCTAAGTGTCAGGTGAATGGACATCATTGCTGCTATGCCTGAGTATGTTCCTGCTGCTGCGCCAGATAGGAAGATGATAGCAGAAGAGCCGGGTAATCCGAAATATGTGAATATTGGATTGAGATAATTTGCTATCCATTCAAGTATTCCGAAGTGTTGAAGTAATGTTACAATAAATGTAATCGGAATCATTAATTTCATAAGCCAAGAAGCACTCTTCCAAGTGGATGGTAGAGCGCTTCTTAGACATTGTATAAGTGTATTCATTGTTCTTTGTCAAATGTTGTTGCCTTATAGACATGAAAATTTTATGCAAAGTTAAAAAAAATATTTCGAACAGCATCTTTGTGTCGGCATATACAAGAGTTTTTATAATTGAATGATGTTTTGGATTTATTGCTGTCCGGTAAAATGACTATCTTTGTCCATGGTTACATGATTTATAATTTCAAAAGCAAAGGTAACTAAAAGGACTGATACCTCATTGGAAGTGTCAGCCCTAATTTTATCTAACAAAAAAAGTTTACCGGACAGCAATCTGTCTGACATGTTAAACCAACAGCATCCTTTATACCTGTTGGCAAGTGAAATTGATTGGAAGAAGTTTGAAGAATCCTTCTCTCCTTTGTACTGTCACGAAAACGGCCGTCCTTGTAAGCCAGTCAGACTTATGTGCGGATTGCTAATCCTAAAGCATCTGCGTAATCTGTCAGACGAGTCAGTCGTGGAGCAATGGTCTGAGAATGCCTACTACCAGTATTTCTGTGGAATGCAGGAGTTTTCGCCTGCTTTCCCATGCAATGCGACAGAACTTGTCCATTTCCGC
>JAFSSN010000087.1 GCA_017450985.1 Bacteroidaceae bacterium | reverse complement strand
TTGATTTTTTACTTTTAATTCAACTTTCGCAAGTATCGCTAACGCTTTACTTGCTTGGAGTAAAAAAGGAGTTAAGCGGAGTTAATTCCGCTACGCTCCATGGAGTAAAACGGACGTTTGACTAATTAATAATTAATTTGATGAACAGAGTAACTTTCACTCTTCACTCTTCACTCTTCACTCCGCCGTAGGCGAAAGAGTATCGTCCTGAGCGAAGCGGTTACTTCTTTTTGCTCCACAAAGATTACTCCTGTTAAATACTTGTGAAACTTAAATGAAATAAATGATGATATGGAAAAGTTTGGTGATATAATCAACGGCGATAAGTTGACATTGGTCGATTTCTTTGCCACATGGTGTGGACCATGCAAGAAGCAGCATCCTATATTGGAGCAGCTGAAGGAAGAGATGGGTGACAGGGTTAGAGTGCTGACGTTGGATGTAGATAGAAACGCCGAGGTTTCGGATGCCTATCGTGTGCAGTCGGTGCCGACGCTTATGCTTTTTAGAAACGGACAAGTGCTGTGGCGTCAGAGCGGTCTGATGATGCTCGATGACCTGAAGAGAGTAATAGAAACTGTGTAATGGGAGCAGGGCGGAAGTTTGTCATAGGAACTTCTGCCTTTGCTGCGTATGGGTGTTTGGTGAAATATGAATCTACAGCAGTTACAATATATAGTGGCTATTGACCGCTACCGCAATTTTGCGAGGGCAGCCGAGGCGTGCGACATTTCGCAGCCTACGCTTAGTGCCATGCTGGGTAAGTTGGAGAATGAGCTTGACGTGCGTATCTTTGAACGCTCCAACAAGTCGGTTACTCCCACTACGGCTGGTCGTAAGATTATACGTCAGGCGGAGAAGGCTCTGATGGAGGCGAACCGCATAGGTGAGATTGTGACAGAGGAGAAGGGACGTGTGGAGGGTTCGTTCACGCTGTCGGTAGGTCCTACCATTGCGCCGTATATTCTTCCTAAGTTCATCAAGCGTTATAGGGAGCGGTATGCTAACGTGGACCTCATGATTCACGAGATGAAGGCCGACAATATGCTCGACGCCCTGTTGCGCGGCGAGATAGATGCCGGCATTGCCATTTCTGACAATGTGCGTCATGGAGTGTTGGAGATTCCGCTCTATACGGAGAAGTTCTGTGTGTATCTGTCGGAGAGTTGCTGGCGCAAGCTGCCTGTGTTCAAACCGGAGAATCTGGAGCATGAGAACATGTGGATAATGAGGGAGGCGCAGTGTCTTCGCGACAGCGCATTCTCGTTCTGCAAGGCGCGTGCCAAGGGACATCGCATCTACGAGGCTGGCAGCATCGAGACGCTGATAAGGATTGTGGACGAGAACGGAGGCTTCACCATTATTCCCGAGATGCACCTGCCTTTCCTGTCGGACAAGCAGCGAGAGAACGTGAGGCGCATAGACGGCGACTATCTGTCGCAACGGCGTGTGTCCTTGTATATAAAGGAAGACTGCATACGTCAGCGGATGCTTAATACGGTTACCGACACGTTGAAGGCTTTCATGCCGGAAGGAATGTTGACCGAAGGTATATTGAAGTATGGAATAAGATTATAGGTGTGTTTCGCATTTGTGCCGAAGCGCACCTTTATTGTTTTTTTGAGTGGTTACGCTTTTTGTCCTATTTTTGTTACTTATTGTGATATGAAGACGTTTTTAATCCCTGTATCTTTGCCGCAGAAAATTATTATGAACAAAGCTTTTTAATGCGCCGTGGCATGAGTAAAATCGGCGCAGTTTTTATCTGACGTAATCACAATTTTTTTTGTTATTTTATAGACAAGCTTTAATTAATCAACTTTTTATTACCAATCTTATGAAACGAAATCTTTTGTTGTCTGCTGTTATGTCGGTCGGCATTACAGCGGTGGCTCAGCAGACGAATGTGGAGGTTAAGACAGGTGCCTTTACTCCTGATTGGAAGTCTTTGGACGCATGGGAATGTCCGGAGTGGTTCAAGGATGCCAAGTTCGGTATCTGGGCACATTGGGGACCGCAGTGCCATGCCGAGGACGGCGACTGGTATGCACGATTCATGTATTATGAGGGCAGCGGTCAGAATCAGTGGCATTATCAGCATTTCGGCGACCCTGCCGTGTTTGGTCTGAAGGATTTGTGCAACGACTGGAAGGCGCAGAACTGGAATCCTGAGAGGCTCGTCAACCTCTATAAGAGCGTGGGTGCCCGCTACTTCATGGCTTTGGGCAACCATCATGACAACTTTGACTTGTGGGAATCGCCTTATCAGGAGTGGAACTCCGTGAATATAGGCCCTAAGAAAGATATTGTGAAAGGCTGGAGCGATGCCTGCAAGAAGGCTGGGCTTCCGCTCGGAGTGAGTATTCATGCCAGTCATGCGTGGACGTGGCTCGAGCCGTCGCAGGAGTATGACGGCAAGCTGACTAAGGCTGACGGCAAAGGTAAGTGGTGGGAAGGCTACGACCCGCAGGAACTGTATGCGCAGAATCATGCCCACTCGACGGGCTGGGAAAATTCGGGCACTATTCACAGTCAGTGGGACTGGGGCAACGGTGCGAGTCTCCCTTCGGCAGAATACAAGCAGAAGTTTCAGAATCGTGTGCTGGAACTGATTGACGACTATGCGCCTCAGATGATTTACTTCGACGACACGGCAATGCCTTTCTACGGCTGTGACGACGAGGTGGGAAAGAACATCCTGGCGCACTACTATAATTCGAGTGCGGCGGCAAACGGGGGAGTGCCTGACGTTGTCGTGACGGGTAAGCAGTTGGACTCTGACCAGAAGGATGATATGATGTGGGATGTGGAGCGTGGTATTCCTGACCGTATGCAGAAGGAGTACTGGCAGACTTGTACGTGCATCGGTTCATGGCATTATGACCAGAACGTGTATAAGAACAACGGCTACAAGAGCGGAGCAACGGTGGTAAGAATGTTGGTGGACATCGTTTCTAAGAACGGTAACCTGCTTCTTTCCGTACCAGTAAAGAGCGACGGAACGATTGACGACAAGGAGGAGGCTGTGCTTGCCGACATCAAGGCGTGGATGGACATCAACAGCGAGAGCGTTTACGGCACGCGCACTTGGAAGACTTTCGGTGAAGGCCCTTTGGCCGATGCTGCCAATCCGATGAACGCACAGGGCTTCAACGAAGGGCAGAACTATTCTTCTGCCGACGTGCGCTATGTGCAGAAGGACGGTACCGTCTATGCCACCATTATGGCGTGGCCGGCTGCAGGACGCTTCTCGTTCAAGAGCTTCTCGCTGGCAAGCGACTATTATAGCGGCAGGGTGAAGAGCGTGAAGCTGCTCGGCTATGACGGCACTATTGAGTTTTCGCAGGGCATAGAAGGATTGACTGTCGTAGTGCCTGCCGTTCATCCTAACGAGATTGCGCCTGTGTTTGCCATTACTGTTGAGCAGACAGAACAGTCTGCCTACGAGGCTTTGCAGGAAGCCATTGCTTCGCTTGATGCCTACGTGGCAACCATGCGAGAGGAGGCAAGCTATATCAATACAGGCAAACTGAGTACGTTGTATCTCCCAACCATACAGGAGGCTATTGCTACTGCAAAGAAGGTGGGTGCTGATGCTTCCGACGACGAGATTGCGAAGGCCGAGCGTGCCCTTTTGGATGCTTACAACGACTTTGTGAAGAATGGTACGAACAAGGGCGGAAAGTTTGAAGGCAGTTATGAGAGCGACTGTACTGCCGAGTATCTTATTGAGGCGGACAACTTTACCCGTCAGGGTGGTGGCTCCGACCGTTTCGGCGACCCTCTGTACTGGACAGTGGAGAACTTTAATATTCCGCAGAACAATAATGACGGCACAAAGGCTGGCTTGGATAAGTACTCTGGCAAGGAGGCTCTCTATCTTGGCTTGTGGAACGACCGTCAGAACAATAACGAGGGCGACTTGACGAATGCACGTATCTATCGCAAGGTGTCGCTATCTGCCGGCACATATTATTTCGGAGCGGGCTACAACACTCACTATAACATCAGTTCCAACGCTTATATGTTCGTGGCATCCGACTTGTGTGCCACGGCCGACATTCCGCAGCGTTCAATTGCCTACTACAAGATTGCCGATGCAACGGAGGACAAGCAACTGTGCGGCTTGTGGTTCAAGCTCGACGAGGACAAGGATGTGTATTTGGGCTTTCAGGCAGACCTTGCCAACGGAGCCGAGCAGCAGGAGTTCCGTGCCGAGAAAGTGGCTCTATATAAGTTGCCTGACGTGAACGAGTATGCGTTTGAGAACTTACTCTACGACATGGATTCGCAGCTGGCGGAGATGGAAAGCCGCGTGGGTGACAATACGGGCTTCTACAGTAAGGATGCCTGGACGGAAATGCGCAGTCTGTGTGACGAGTGGCTCGCAAAGATAGAGGATTTGTCGGCGGCAGAGGTGTCTGACGGCTATTTCATGCTGACGGAGAAGTGGACAGACTTCCTTGCCAACAAAAAGAATGTTGGCGGTGTGCCGGTCACTACGGGATGTGAGGACTTGACGCTTGAGGTGTTTAAGGAGGCTGATCATTTTGCAAGAACTGAGGATACGGACGACGGCGACCGATTCGGCGCACCTAAGTACTGGACGGTTGAGAACTTTGGCTTCGGCGACCAGGCTGGTATTGACGGCATAAAGGGATACGACTGCCTTCATCTCGAGGTGTGGTGGAATAACAATGCCTATCCGGAGAACGGTTATGACATTTCTAACGTGCGTCTCTATCAGCTTGTGGAACTCAAGGCAGGACGATATTATTTCGGTGCTTCTTATCCTTCGGCTGAGGCTAACGATGAGTTGTATATCTTTGCTTCAGACCGCCTGTTAAATACTGGCGAGATTTCTTCTGGCTCTATTGCTTATGAGAAGGTTAATCTTGCGCCTGTCGACGGAACGTTCCGCGGAGTGTTCTTCACGTTGAAGGAAGATGCACAGGTTTATCTCGGTTGGCAGGCTGACTTTACGAATGCCTGGGCGCATAATCTTCGTGTCAGCGGTGTGAAGCTGCTATATTACGGCACGATGTCGTATGACAAGTTGAAGGAGAATATTTCTGCCATAGAGAAAGAGTTGGAAAGTGTAAAGGTAAATGATAATACGGGCTTTTATAGCGATGAGGCTTTGGCAGGACTGAATGCCGTAATTGATGCGGCTAAGGCTGTGAGTGCCGATGCCGATATTGATGCCGTAAGCAAGGCTTATACGGCTCTCAATGAGGCTTACGCCGACTTTGTAGCCAACGGTAGGAACAAGGGCGGTACTCTCAACGAGGACGAGGCTCTGACCGACCTGACTTCCGAACTATTGGTTGAGGCTAATAACTTCAGCCGTGCCGACGAGAGCGTTTCGAGTCGTTTTGCCGCTCCTAAGTACTGGACGGTGGAAAACTACGATATTCCGTCTTCTTCCGAAGGTGTACGTGGAGGTCTGGACAGCTATCCTGGACGTGACAATCTTACGTTGGGTGTGTGGGATGACAAGCAGAATGCTCCTGAGACGTCGGACATCAGTAATGCGCGTGTCTATCGCAAGGTGGATTTGGAGGCTGGACACTATTTCTTCGGAGGAATTTATAACACTATCTATAATCTTGGTGCTGCGTATGTTTTTGCTGCTGAGGAGACTCTCGCCACGACAGAGGTTGCCAAGGATGCCATAGCCTATATGAGCATCAGCGATTGTAAGTCGGACGGTAACTACTGGGGCATTTCTTTCACTCTCGACAAGGCTTCGAGCGTATTGCTCGGTTGGCAGGCAGACTTGCTAAATGGTGCGAACACTCAGGAGTTCCGTGTGGAGAAGGTTAAGTTGGTCAAGTATGGCACTTCTGGCGATGTCGATGCCATTTCTGACGCTGATGTTGATGACGCAAATGCTCCTGTGGAGATATATAATTTGCGGGGCATGCGCATGAAGTCGATGTCTCAGAGTGGCATCTACATCATCAAGCAGGGTAGTAAGACAGTTAAGTATATGTTAAAGTAATTCAACTTTCGCAAGTATCGCTAACGCTTTACTTGCTTGGAGTAAAAAGGAGTTAAGCGGAGTTAATTCCGCTACGCTCCATGGAGTAAACGGACGTTTGACTAATAAATAATTAATAATAGCGAAGCGGTTACTCCTTTTTACTTCACGAGGTTAACTCCAGTTAACTACTTGCGAAACTTTAGTTAAAGTAATTTATTATAATAACATTTCTTGATTCAAACGTATTTTGAGAGTGGGCAGGCGACAAACTTGCTCACTTTTTTTGTTAGTGTGCCATCTGGAATTATGCGTGTGTTCGCGTTTGGGTTCTTTGTGATTTTGTGCTTGAAGATTGTCATAGAATGTGAAATAATGATATGTGCAGATGACATTATTTGAGTCCACATGAAATCGTACGAAACAGAAGCTTGCGAAGTCAAGCCGTTTTTTACTTACGCTTCGTGCGTCTCGCACGTTGTTATTAAGGAAAAAAGACAACTTTGACAACTGGGACAACATTTATTTGCCGTAAAATGGCAAGACAATTTTGCTATTTTCCTTTATAGTCTTTGACTTACTGAAAAAGATTGCAGTAATACGGATTATTTTTATTCTTGCTATGTATAAGCGTTAACCCAACTTTGACCCATCAATTTTTTTTCAATAAATTTTAGTGTTTTTTTCAGTGCTTATAGACGTTTTTTTGATATATAAATAATTGGTAATCAATAGCAGCTTTATTGTGCCAGACTCTGAAATGCATTTGTCGTA
>JAFSSN010000086.1 GCA_017450985.1 Bacteroidaceae bacterium | reverse complement strand
GGATATGTCTGCTGCGATAGAGTATTCTTCATTCTTCACTCTTCACTCCGCCGTAGGCGAAAGAGTATCGTCCTGAGCGAAGCGGTTACTCCTTTTTACTTCACGAAGTTAACTCCAGTTTACTACTTGCGAAACTTCAGTATACTTACATTTGTCCAACCGTTTTTCTTGTTATTTGCCTGACTCTACTTTCATGTAGTCGGCGAAGCGACAGTCATGTATTTCATATAGAGGCTTGAATAGTATGGTGCTTCCGTCGGAAGTGCTTGACGTGCTGAATAGTAATTTGTTCTTCTGCTTCTTTATCCAGTTCAGATTGCTGACGTTGCCTGTAAGAGACGGAATCTGCATGTTGACCTGCCACGGTTCTTTGACTCCTCCGAAGAAGTTGTCGCTTGTGTTGATGAGTTCGCGTGTCACTCCGTCTTTGCCGAGGTCGGCTGCCAGGACAATTGGACCATAGAGTAAGGCTACCGTTTGAGGAGCGTCCGCCAATGGCTCGATGTGGAGAGACATAGGAAGCGATACGGAAAGCTTGTCACCTTTATGCCATTTCCTGCGAATGCAGGCGTAGCCGTCACGTTGTGTCCATGTTGCTTTCTTGCCGTTGAGCCTCAACGTGAAACCTTTCTGACACCATGAAGGTATGCGTATTCTCAATTCAAATGTTGTGCTTGCCTCGTCAAAGCTGATGGCAGTCTCTTCCTCGCAAGGGAAATTGGTCGTCTGACGAAGGACGACGCCTTTCTGCTGCCATTGGAGGGCGGAGTGGAAGAACTGGTTCACGTAGAGAATGTCATCGGTGTGGAAGTAAATGCCTGCGGCATAGCGCAGATGGCTTTCCATACCAGAGGCTGAACAGCAGTAAAACACTCCGTCGTTTGGCGGGAAGGTCTTGAATGCTCCCGGCTTTTGCGTGTGGAAGTACATGAAGTTGGCGGTCTCAGGCTCTATTGTTCCCATTATGCCGTTGATGATGGCGCGCTCTGTGTATTCAGGGTATTTGGTGCTCGGATTTGTGAGGAACAGTTCGTCGCTCAACTTTATCATGTTATAGGTGCAGCAGTTCTCACCTGCCTGGGCGTCAAGCTCCTTCGACAGTTGGTCGCCTGCCATATTCCAATGTTCGTGGAAGCCGGTTGTGCCGTTGCAGTAGGTGCGATGTTCCACCACCATGTTCCAAAAGTTTGTTGCAGCATCGAGCATCATACTGTTGCCGTTGATGTCGTACTCTCGCTTGGCAGCAATGAATTGCGGAATGGTGCTGTTGGCATGGTTGTAGTTGTCGGTAACGTGAATGTGTAACGAGTCCACTCCGTGGGCGGCTGGAACCAGCTTACTCATTTGCTGGAATGTCTGGGCGGCAGTGAGGTGCTTGCTGTTGTTTGTTATCTGATAGAGGTTGAACATGGACTCGGCGAAGCCGCCCACTTCCATGATGTCCAGTGCTTTAAGCCATTTGTCTTTGTCAAGACGTGTGGTGCGCAGGTAGATGTAGTCGCCCAGACGACGTGCTATGTCGATGGCTTTGGTGTTGCCGCCAATGCGATAGGCGTCAAGCAGTCCTTGCAGTATTTTGTGGAGAGTGTAGTAGGGTGCCCAACCCTGTCCGGTGTTGTCTGCCACGTCGAGCATCTGCTCACGAAAGGCGCTGAGGTATCCTGCCGATTCGGGATGAAGCTGTGAGCGTCGCTGCTGACATTCTGCCAACACGTCAATGGTGTGGTTCAGCCGTTTTACTGCTTCTTCCTTGATTGCGTTGCTTGACGCTTGACCGCCAGCCATGAGGCTTAGGGCTGAAAGCCAATGGCCGAGTGTGTGTCCGCGAAGGTCGGTCGATTCCCACCCTTGATAAGGTACGATGTCGGGTAATGGCTCCAAACCACATTCCTGTCTGAAATGGAAGAGCAGGCGGTCGGCGTTTAGAGACAGAATGTAATGCTCGTCCCATTGCTGGCGACGCATCATCTCGCTTTCCTCTATGTGTACGTCAGAGGAGGGAAAACGCTGGACGGCGTGAGTCTGTCCTGTATGCGTATGTATCTGTGCCGACATGCATGAAGCCAGCATAGTGATTATTAGTAAGGCGGATTGTTTCTTCATTTGTCTTGTTAGGTTTTGATTCTATGGTACAAAAGTATGTTTTTCCTTCGTATGTGTTATGTTTGTATGAAACATGTTTGTTACATGAACTCTGTTTATAACAAGACGGGAGCGAAAATGTAACGAAAACAGTGTCTGTCGTTTGTGCTTGGCTGGAAAAAGACATAAGAAAAGGCTGAATCACTATGTGAATCAGCCTTGTCCCGTTTGTAGGTTTAACCTACATTGCTTGTAAGAAACTTCACAGTCTCTCTTGGTTTCAGTTAAGCATCGATTAGTTTAATATTATTATGTAAAGCAAAAGTTAATCATTTTTGTTTATCAGAATTGTGTCGGACGTTATTGTGACAGGTTTTGTCTCAGCCTGTGTGTTGTCCTTCACTCTGATGGCGGCAGAAATGTTGTCCTGCTTGATGTACGGGTTGACTGCTGTGATGTCTTCCGTGTCAATGTCGGACGAGCTGGCGATGGAATGTTCTGCTGCGTTGCCTATTGTGAGAACGATTGCCACGATTGCCGCTGCCTTGAAAAATGGTGTAAAACGACTGCGCATTTTTATTACGTTGGTCTTCACGCCGCTTTCTTTTTGAATCATCTCCATCATTCTTGCATCGAAGTCCTCGCCGAGAGTGGTTTGTGACGCTGCTGCGTTGTGACGGAAGATGTCAGCATAATTCATAAGATGGGCAGGCACATCCTCTTGTGAGAAGAACGAGCGGAGTATTTGCTCTTCCTGGAGTGTAGTCTCGCAGTTGAAGTAGCGTTCTATTAACTGTTCTATGTACTTGTAGTCCATTCTTACTTGTTTTAATTATGCTTGGGGTTTTATTGCCCCTCTATTTTGAAGACGGATGACCACGGAAAAAGTTACAAACAAAATAAACTTTTTTTGAAAAATATTTCACTTTAATTTTCTACTGTATGATTTATAGTTTGTTATAATAAATGTTTTTTTTGAAATAATTTTGTTTGACGAATGTGCTATAAGGCTGTGAGGTCGTGAAATCATGTAACTCAACTTTCGCAAGTATCGCTAACGCTTTACTTGCTTGGAGTAAAAAAGGAGTTAAGCGGATTTAATTCCGCTACGCTCCATGGAGTAAAACGGACGTTTGACTAATTAACTTTCGCAAGTATCGCTAACGCTTTACTTGCTTGGAGTAAAAAAGGAGTTATCGGGAGATATCGGGAGTAAAGAGACGAATGTCTGTTTACGGATATGTCTGCTGCGATAGAGTATTCTTCATTCTTCACTCTTCAT
>JAFSSN010000085.1 GCA_017450985.1 Bacteroidaceae bacterium | reverse complement strand
CCATGCTCATGAACCGGGCCTAGGTCAACAGACTCTCACCAGAGAGGTTAATCTTGTAACCATCATACACCCTACCGCCAGTGATACGGGCACGGGTTTCGTTGTCTATAGCTTCAAGGATACATGCCTTTATCTCTTCTGGAGTAGGCTTGTGGTCAAACTTGTGCCTATAGTTATATCCATGTTCGGCATCATCATTCTCCTTGCCGAAGCCATAGTACAAATAATACACCTTACCGACTCTGATAAGGGAATCTTGTCTTTGATTAGCGCCAAAAATCTTTTCCATACCTTTTGAGATTTTTTCCCACTGCAAAGGTATGAAAAAAATCAATGCTATGTGAAAATGTACTTAATCTTGTTGTCGTCCATGACATCACTTACGATGACCGTCTCAAACGGGAAACCGTCTTCGATGTCGCTCACCTTGTCCAGGATCTGCTTCATCTCTTCCGATGCTGTGAAAAACTTCGCCCACACTCCCGTTTTCTTTTCACGGAAGCTAATCAGATAACGACCGTCACCCTGTGAGGTAGTAACGTCCTTCTCAAAGTCGTGGATTTCAATCTCTTTGTTCTGTAGGCTGCTTAGCCTGACAACTTTTCCGGGGAACCGCTTCTTGCCGTCCGCAGGGGTGTACGTAACACCCATCTCGCTAAATTTCTTCATATATTTACCTGTTAATTTGTGATACAAGTTTTTGCAGTCGGCATGACAGGCCATTCCCAAAAACGAGCCTATTATCTCCTGCCTGCGTTTTCTACTCTTTACCTTGTGCAGCTTCCTTGCCGCATTCTGCTTTATCCTCTTCCTGATGAGGCTGTAATCCTCAAACTGAACAAATCCAAGATAGTCGAGGCCTTCACTGATGGGGCGGACTGCCTCATTCGGCTTTATCCTCAGGCCGAGCTTTGCAATCTCACTTACATAAAGGTAGCGCAGCTTCCATAGATGTTTTTTGCTATTGGAGAAAATTACAACGTCATCACAATAGCGATAATAAAGAAACCTCACCTCTTCTCCGTCGTCAGTTTGCAAGACGTAAGAATATACATGTTTCAGCATAACATGATCGACAGGAGAAAGAAAGAGGTTTGCATAACACTGGGATGAGCGCAGGCCCTTGGAGAGTCCGTTTGGCAGCAAGTCCACAAAGTTGTCAAGCATGGGGAGCAATACCTCGTCACAAACATATTTCCTCAGCTCTTGTTTCATCAGGGTATGGCTAATATTGTCATAGTAGTGCTCGATGTCGCTCTGCCAGTAGTATTTGCATAGCAGTGGGACGTTCTTAATATCGTCCTCTACAATATGGTGCATCCAGTGCATACCCCTTCCCTTGATTGAGGCAGCCGTATTTTTGATGAGGCTCGGATAAGTGTAGCGTTCTACAACTACCATGATGGCATGTATTCCTACTCTCTTATAGACGGTAGGAGCCTGCACGTCCCTCTCCTTTGGCCCGTCCTTCACATGGATATCACGCACATCCTCCCTATATATACGAAAAATGCCGCTCCCAATCTCTGCAGTCAGTTTCTCTACATAAGACATTCGGAGTGGCTTATACTTCTCTCGCTGTTCCTCATATTCAAGATGCCCGATAACATAGTCAAAGCTATCGTACATGTTTTCTTCGCAGACAATCTCAGGGATGAGGTTGTCAAGAGGATAGGATATTTGCATTCTGCCTTCAGGACTTTAAGATGTTTTTCGGCTTTCCACCATTGATGCTGTTGCCGTTGCTCGGAGTCCTCGCACATACTATGGCCAACACGTAGCCTTGGCAGAGATGCGATTATCGGGTTTTACCCTAAGTTCTTTAGTTGAGACGCGCCCCGTTGTTCGTGTTCGAGTTCGAAGAAGCGTTGTTCGTGTTCGTATAGGCGAGACCGCCGTTAGCGTTCGCGTTGTTGTTCGCACGACTGACAACACGGCCGTTGGACTCTTCCGCAGTGCAAAGGTACGGAAATTCATAAAGATTTCCACAAATCACAAAAAAATTTTTCGCCTTCGGCGATATTATGACATGCAAACGAAAGAGGGAGCAGCCTTTCGGCTCTCCCTCTGACGCTCTTTTCAAATTTTCGCTCGACGCTCTGGCGCTATTCCGCAACCTCAACAATGTCGCCCCTGAAGGCGAGACGCGCCCCGCTGTTCGTGCTCGAGTACGAAGAAGCGTTGTGCGTGTGCGCACAGGCGAGACCGCCGTTAGCGTACGCGTTGTTGTTCGCACGACTGACAACACGGCCGCTGCTACTATTTAGAGTGGCATAACAACAATAGTAAGTAATGTACCTGCTGCTGTCGGTTGTATCAAGTTTGCTTGGAGTGATGTCGCAGAACCTTCCATGTTTGACTCTTGCCACATTGTAGGCCGTTGCATTGCTTAGTGCGCTCACTACGCGCTCTGTGTCGCTAATCGGGTCGTAGATGTGGAATTTGTAGTCAACAGGGTCTTGCCCGTTGGCTACACAAGCGTTCTTTTTGAATGTCTTCCAGTCCTTCACGTTGAAGGCGATATTGTCAGTCCACTCATAGTTACATGCAATGTAGCCTTCAAGTCCAAGCAGCTTGTTCACGCCGCTTGCGTTGTTGCTGTTTGCCTTGCCCAACGAGTTTGTTGTGCCGGTAGTATAGCCCGCAGAGGTTCCGTTGCCGATAATCTCTTGGTCGTTACGGTTGCCAGTCAATGCCCAGAACATTTGGGCAATTATCTTGCCCTGCTCATTGTCTATCAACTGGAAGCCGTTGCCGCGCATCATAGCAATGTTCATGAAGTCCTTGCAGGTGTAGTGCAGGTTCTGAGGCAGAACGAGGTTTGTCACCCTTCCGTTGCTGTCATAAGTCCAGTTTCCTGATGTCTGCGACGTGCCATCACCGCAAAGTGTCGTAACACCGCTGACAGAACGAGCGCGTCCGAGGCCATCAACAGTGAAACCATAGACACCGATAAGGTCATCATCCTTGTGCTCAACCCAGTCAGGTTCTATGGCCTCTAAAGCTGTGCTGTCTGTCAGGATGACCTCTGTACCGCCATCAACGGCAATATAGCTACAGAAGTAGCACTTGACGGCACCGTCTGGCACATTGGTAAACACATAGTCACCTTCAACAAAATCAAACAGGGAATGGCTTACTGCCATGTTGAACGTGCCTACAATCTTATCATTCTCATCCACGAAGACTGCACCATAGTTGCTGATGTTCACACCAGGGAAGCGAATCTGCTTCATGCCTTCCACGTTGACGGAATATGATTTGAGGTTGCTGACTATTGCCAGTGATTCTGCGTCGTAGCTGTCTCCTACAGAAAGTCCGATGAGGCTGACACCGCTGTTCTCATACTGCGTCAACTCAGCAAGTGTTGTACGCACATATTCACCGCTTGCTTCCGGCATTGTGGCAAGTGATGACAGGAAGGTGTACTTCTTCTGATTCTTGAAGTCGTTCACTCCCTTGTACCAGAAATGTCCGGGGCGAAGCATGATGTCATAGCCCTCTCCAACATAGTCTGTGGGGTCGAATGCGCTGCCGTCAGCATACTTCAAGTATGTCTCATCGCTGAGCGGCCTAACCTCCATCTTTCCTGTCGTTTGGTTGAACTTCGCCCTGACAGCGTGCATGCCGTTCCAGATGTTCAGGATATGTGCGCTTGGCTCATACTCTTTACCTGTCCCATAACCTGTGTTGTTGTCGAGGTTCTTGATGTTCTTCGGGTCGCTCACAGTGTCATCGAAGCAGATGCCAGTACACTGGCTGTTCAGCAGTTGCAATTCAGTAAAGTATCTTGCAAGACTATTGAATGTCTCGTCGTCAAGAAGAGTGGTCAGAATCAATTTGCCAGTTATTCCGTCACAGCCATAGGATAGTTCCGAACCAACACCCTTTGTGCCTAATTGAATCAGTGATTGCAACACGCTACCGTCGCCTTTCGCATTGCCTATGTTAAGAGAGACTTCTGACAACGGTGCTCCAGCGCTAACAGTTGCATTCAGAAGTTCAAATGTGTCAATGCCAGGACATCCTGATATTTGAAGCTTGGTGACATTCGATAGTCCTTCTACAGTAAGCCCTCCATTCGGGTAAGAAATTTTTGGAACATTTGTAAATGTCAGCTCTGTCATGCTTGCTGGCAGATGTACGGTTGATAAAGGCGAAGACTCGGCTGGCGCAAATGTTTTGAGGGAGCTACCTTCTGCATACACCTCCTTCAGTCTTGGACAATTCCTGGCAAACAAAGATGTTATCTTGGTATTGCGTATATCCAATTTCTTCAGGAATGGCATTGCTGGCAGGCTGAGGGCAGACAGAATACCTGTTGTATAAGCAGGAGAGTAGTTCTCTCCACCGATTATAAGTTCTTCAAGTAGTGTGCAATACTCCAGCGAGAAGGCTTCAAGCTTGGGCGTACATTCACTTATGTCGAGTTTAGACAACTTGTCAGCCCCAAAAATATAAATCATCTTGCCTGACTCTTGTGCTGCATTCACACGCATTGTATAACTCTCACCTGCGAGAAGGTGGCAACTGTCAGCACAAGCGTCAGCCCTGTCTTCTCCAAGTCCGAAGAAACCATCCTGTGCAGCAGTAATTGTAATCTCTATGTTACCCATCATACGAGCCTTAAATGGGTTGGTATAGAGGTCTCCAACTTGGTACTGGCCATCACAATACTTGAAACGCTTCCGCTGATAGTCTGGCAGGTCGTCGAGACGCAAGCCGTGCAGAGCAAAGAAGTAATTGTCCGCAGCCGTACTGTTCTGTATATATTTGCGTTCCCCGTCAAACGAGCTGACTACCTTTGCCCATTTGTCGAGACGCTTCGTTACCCAGAAATGATAACAACCATCGGCACTGAACACACGTATGTTTTTACGCTCTGCCTTGCGCATTGCGTCGGCGACACTTCTCAACGTAATAGTGTCAGTGCCTGCATTATCGAGCCAGAAGTTTGCGGCAGCATAGGTCTGTTGGAAGATGACGCTGTCCCAGCCCTGATACAAATGGCTTGTACGGGCATCCATGTCCCATGGTATCGTCAGGCCGCAGTCATTGTCAGAACCGTCCACACAGTCACCATCATACCAATGGTTAAGGTATGCCCTTATAATGCCGGTCGTTTCGAGATAGAAGGCTAACATCGCGTTCTTGGATCGCTGGTCAACACACGCCTTATAGTCAGAGGCCACCGTGTAACATAATGTACTATGCACGTTTCCGTACTTGTGAAGCTCATGTTCCCATTTTTTCAGACGATTTTCAGGCGTGCCTGCTACGCTGACACCATCAAGTGTGATATTCCCGTCGGACTCTGTAAGGTGGTGGTTACACTGCTGGCAGAACATCAGCCATCGGTAGAGCTGGTATGGTACCTTCTGGCCATTCTCATATTTTTTGTTAAGGTCGTCGTCATCGGGATAGCGGCTTTCGTAATAGCTCATCCAGACAGGATTTCCAGTCGTGTTGTCAATCTGCATCATGTCCTCGACAGAGTTAACGCCCTGCATCCAGCAGAGTGAGTCATATTTCAGCAGCTCGTAGCACTCGACAGGATTGACGACACGTCCTGTCACGCTCCACTTCCTTGTAGAGTTATTGAACGTCATGGTGCCGGTCGTATCTTGCCATGTTCCGCCCTGATACTGCACATAGTGTGCGTCAATGGTGAGGTAAACCACATTCCACTCGAAATCACCAACAGGTAAAGCCTGCATTTCGGCAAGTGTCTTTTCTATCTGTGTCGGGCTGTCAACGGCACCAACTTCCTGCATGCTGCCCGTCCCATCGTTCTCAAGTACGACATGACCTGGACCGCAGTATTCGCTGAGTACATAGATATTGCCTGCTATCAGTGACGACGTATCGTCAAGCACTTGTGTCTTGAAGTCGTTGAGGCTCTGGTTCTTTTCAGCAACCAGCTCTATAAAGTCACCGTAGTTCACGCAAGCTGCATTATAACCCTGTACGCCTTCAAAACCAAAGAAAGAAGCGTCTCCCTTGTCGGCATTGAAATTCGCCTTCGCATGGAAGTATGCGCTTGCTGGGTCTGCCGCCTCCTGCGCTGTCATATAGTGGTCGGTACGGAACAGGGCGCATGGGACGCTGTCTATACTTGTGTGTATCTCAAAATCGCCCTCGTTAAATATCTGTGCAGGTGTCATGTAGTTATTCCCAAGAGCAATCTGCGTCTCGTTCATCAAATCCATCATGGCACCGTTATGCGCACCGCATGAGTCAGAATAGTCAACCTTGATACATGTAATGTTGGTGAACAGACCTCCCTCTATGATCTGAAGCTTGCACTTTCTCGCCATCGTAGCTGCAAGGTCATACTTTGCCAGCACTTCGTCATTGTTCGGGTACATCTCCGCGATTTCCTCTCGAGTGTACATCAGGCGCATACCTTTCGACTTCTTGTGCTTGGCCTTTTTGTTCTTGATTTTTCGCCATGACGAAGTAGTGCCTTGATTGGATGTCGGGTCTTCCGTAATGATGCAGTTCTGCCATTCACGACCAGGGAAATAACAGTACCAATCCAAAGGAATGGTCGTCTTTTTGTCGCCGTCAAGTCCTTCAAGATAGTCAGGATAGTTCTTTGCGACATCTTCTGTGTCTGGGTTCTTTGTCAGCACCACAACCATAATGCCAGCATCAAGGAACTTCTGCATACTCGGGCGGTCTTTCGTCGTACCCTCCGCTGTCTTGCTCGTCATTACATCGTTCTTCTCATACTCACTAATCATTGCCTCAGTGTCGGTCAAACCAATCAGGTAGTTGTTGAAGGCCTGAATGAAGTTGTAGTATGTATTCCAAAACTTGATTTTGTACTGGTAGATGTCAGCGTCCGTGCCATCCCACTCAACAGAAGCATCTGTTGTCGGGAATGCCCCGGCAGTGTATTTCACAGCCCCAGCTTCGTCACCATCCTTGAACACCTTAATAACACCTATGCCTCCGTATGGTGCGATTGTACTCGGCTCTACGACAATGTCAAAGCGATGCTCCATGTCAAGAGCGAAGGGAACCGTGCAACTGGTAGAAGCGTCTTCAGGGTCACCGTTGGTAAATACAACAAGCTTTTCTCCTGTCAGCACAAAGCCCATTTTATCACCGCGACACTGCATCAGCACGGCATTCCTGTCTGCAACATTCTTCACCTGAGTAGTAAACGAAAAAGCAGAGCCATTGGTCTCGATGGCAGGGGTAGCGTAGGGCCTGATGTTACTTGTTGCCCTTACGTCCTCGGCAATGCGCAACGCCATACGTCCAGGGTCGTTTACCGTGCCATAGTCAGAAGTGCCATAGCTGTCCTTCACGAAGCCGTTGCTGGAATAGTTCGAGCCGATAACATTGATTTCAACCTCAGAGCCATCGGAACAGGGGGCCTTGATGCTTTTGTCGGTATCACTATTGCTGCGGCCGCTGAAGTCTATCTCATAGAAGGCTCCTTCCGTCTCACTGATAGGAAGCAGCGACCCGTTGATTGTCAGTTCATAGTCTTCCGGCTGTGATACGTTGCCGCACTTGGCCCGCATCACAAGAAGGTCTCCATCCTCATACTCTGTCAGGCGCTTGTTGATTGTATATGTGGTTGCACGCATCATCACCTGCTCACCAAGAATCTTCTCAATGCCTTTCGTCTCGTTAAACATTGTTATTTCCACGGTAGAATTGATGCTGTCGCGTTTGTAGCATGCAACATCGAAGGCGATAGTCTCAAACATTTTCTTCGTGCCGCCACTATCGTCACTCCAGCGTGCGACAACGATAGGCGTATTGTAGTCTGCAATGGTTTCATCCTGTTGAATGACCATTATTGACGTGTGAAGCACATTGCCCTTTACTCCTGAAGATACGTCTTCACCTTGAATTCGGATGGGATATGCCCCATGAGCCAAACCTGCAGGACTGATAAGAACATTGTGTGAATAAGTGTCCATGATTATAGAACTTGCCAACGGCTGCCACTCGCCTTCCTTGTAGATTTCCACATTGACAAGGATTCCCTTATCACTGGCGTTATTCGGGAACTTATACATTGGGATATTTTTGGACACACCACCGACCTCAAGCGATGTGTCACGGGTGTAGTTGAGTGTCTGGACGCTCTCGCAAGTCACATCGACAGATATCAGACTGATGTTTTTCGTCGCTGTGTTTCCACCGTCATCGGTGACTACTGCCTGAAGTAAAACCTCACCAGCGGAAGAACAAAGACTGCTTAGGTCAAACTCAAACGAATAGTCAGTCATCGTGGAACTTGATGCCTTCTTGGGGTTGAATATTGCCACAGTCTTTTTCGTTGTTCTGTTGACGAATGTGACATTCGTAATACTGTTTGTGGTTTCGCTGCTGCCAGCCTTGGTGATAGACATTATGGCTGCTTTGACAACAAAACTGCCTCCTGCGCGACCATACAGGGGGGTGTCTTTATAGGAAATGGCTATCGTGGTACCGCTTCCACTGCCAGAACCAGTGCCTACAGAAAACTGCACCTCGTCACCAATGTCGTCACCGCCAGCATTCTCCAACTGGAGTTTTATCACGCCCTCTGTCGCTATGTCAACCTTAATACCTGTCGGGATAATGGCGTATGCGCCTCCTGCTGATAAAGCCTTTTTGCTGCCATCTTCAGGCTCGTCAGTAACTTCAACATCGTTGCCGCCTCCGAAGTCCT
>JAFSSN010000084.1 GCA_017450985.1 Bacteroidaceae bacterium | reverse complement strand
CCACTTGAAAAAGTAATTAACAATATTTCACCTATCTTTTTGGTAACGATTATATGATATGTAATGTGCAAACTAATGAGTTCTGCTTAACAAAAAGCAATATTTCCTCATAGAATGGAGCAAAGTGTAAGCACTCTTTTGAACTGTTCTGAGAATAATGACTTTTTCAAGTGGACTCAGTTATTGATTATTCGTTTTTCATCATCAGACATCCGTCATTTCCTCGTTCCATCCACGTATATTCCACGTATTTTCTACGGGTATTCTACGTATTTTCTATGGGTTTTCTCTGCATTTCTACGGGTCGTACCCGTAGAAGACCCGTAACCGAATCGTAGAATTTCCGAAGAGCATCCGTAAAAGACACGTACAAGCATCGTTTCATTGTTAGAGACAGGAGGGTAAAAATATCATGAACAACAGATTCAAAGAACAATTTGACTAAACGGCATACCCGGGTGTTTTATGCTTTATCGTAGTACACCACAAAGATAATCTTTTCGAGTCAAACCACAAAATATTTCTGGGAAAAAATATGCTTTCACACACGATGCCTTAAACGCTCGTTCTTATTGTTTTTCAAGCAATACGAACACATCACGGCATCACCGGCTTATTCCATGCCATGGCATCGGAAAAGTATTCTGTAAGGTCGCTCACCACTTCTCTGTGTTCCAAATCGTATGCCACGGCATTAGGAAGTGAACTGAGGACGAAAGGCGAATGACGGCAAAATGTCAAACATCCTTTTACTACAAGCATGTGAAACGTTAGCGGAACTTGCTAAAGTTGAGTTTTATTATTGGTCGCAAAGTTAACATTTTATTTCTAAACAAATTGTTTCTGCACCAATATATGTATTTATTCGTCCTTTGTGCTTCCTGTTTTAGTACATAAACAGGAAGCACAAAAGCCCGATGCTTTAGAACTGGAAGTAGATGAAAGGCTGCACCTCGCTGCTCTTTATCTGTATGATAATCCATATAGTGACGATGAGGGCAAGGGCAAGGAGCGGCACAGGAAGGTAGCCCATGGCCTTGCGCGTGTTCGTCTGCCATGACGACGGGGCAAAGTGGAGAACGTAGCCGAGTACCATGAGAAAGGCTACGCCGTTGTAGGATGCTATCCACTGGCCGAGGATGCTGATGTCGAACATCGTGAATATCTGCGCGAACACGTCGCCGGCTATCTGGAGCGAAGGGGCACGGAAGAGTACCCATGTGGCTGCCACGAGGTGGAAGGTGATGATGCCTGCCACGGGGAAGAGCGTGAGGCGCGTGTGCCATGACGGACGCTCGCCTTTCTTGCCGAGGTAGGTCAGCGGCGAGAATGATGCGGCAATGCCTTTCCATGCCTTGTCGAGGCAGAGGAAGAGACCGTGGAGACCTCCCCAGAGGATGAAGTTGAGGGACGCTCCGTGCCAGAGTCCGCCGAGAAGCATGGTGAGCATGAGGTTGACGTACTGGCGGAACTTACCCTTGCGGTTGCCGCCGAGAGATATGTAGAGATAGTCCTTCAACCATGATGAGAGACTGATGTGCCAGCGGCGCCAGAACTCGGTGATGGACTTGCTCTTGTAAGGTGCGTTGAAGTTGGTCGGGAATTCGAAGCCGAGAAGCAGGGCTATGCCTATCGCCATGTCCGAATAGCCTGAGAAGTCGCAGTAGATTTGGAGCGTGTAGCCATACACGGCGAGGAGGTTTTCCAAGCCGCTGTAGAGCGTCGGTGCATCGAACACTCGCTCTACGAAGTTGACGCTGATGTAGTCGGAAATGATGGCTTTCTTGACGAGTCCTGCTATGATGAGGTATATGCCTCCGCCAATCATCGGATTGGTGACGACGAGGCGACGTCGAATCTGCGGAATGAAGTCGGCTGCGCGCACGATAGGTCCTGCGACGAGCTGCGGGAAGAAGCTGACGAAGAATGCGTAGTCGAGTATGTTGTCGAGCGGACGTATGCGCTGACGGTAGATGTCGATGGTGTAGGAAAGCGACTGGAAGGTGAAGAAGCTGACGCCCACTGGCAGGAAGATGTCGAGGTGGTTCCATGCCAGTCCGTTGCCTGTCACGGCTGCCACGGCGTCGCATATCATCTGGCCGAAGAAGTTGGTGTACTTGAAGTAGGCGAGCATTCCGAGGTCGATGGCCACGGAGAGTGCCACGAGCCACTTGGCTATGGTCTTGTAGTATCGCTTGTCGGAGTCGGTCTTCGAGAAGTTGTGCGAGTCGTTCACGCGATCGATGTAGTAGCCTATCACGTAGTCGCTTACGGTTACGAGGGCAAGGAGCACGAAGTAGATGCCGCTGCTCTTGTAGTAGAAGTAGTAGGAGAATGCCGTGACGAACAGGAGGCGCGCCGTGGTGGCCTTCTGGAGCAGCATGTAAACGAGCGTGAATCCGAGAAAGAGAAAGAGGAACAGTCCGGACGAGAAGATGAGCGGGCTGTCGGGGTTGTATGTAAGTACGTCGTTGAGACGGTTTATATCTATGTCAAACATGTTCTATTACGGTAGAATATGAGTAAAGGATGGAGCGTTATCACTCATTCGACTTGATGCGGATGAAGTAGTCTTTTATGATTGCCTCGCCGAGGAGCTTGCCCTGGAGCGTGTAGCCCTGCGGCGTGTAGTGAATCTGGTCGCCGTTCATGAGTCCTGACTCATGCCAGTTGGTGCAGGCGTAGAATGCTCCTCCTGCTATGTTGAAGATGTCCCATGCGGCAATGTGGTTCTTGTTGGCAAACGCCACGATGTTGTCCACCACTCTCGGCGTCGTTTCGTTGCGCGTGTGTGAATAGGTGTAACGGCGACGGCGTCTGCGGCGGTATGAGCCTGTCTTCTTGGCAAGGTAGGAGCCTGGAGGCGTGGTGAGCAGTATGCGCACGCCCGGACAGTTTGCCTCGATGCGCACGACGAGCTTCATGAGTTCCTCGGTGTGCTGTGCCTCGTTGTAGGCTGGCGCGTGGCTCTCGTTGGTGCCGAAGCTGACGATTACGAGGTTAGGCTTCTGCTCTGCTATCTTGCTTATCATGTCGGCCTCGATGAATCGGCTCGCCCACGCTCCGTTGATGCCAAAGTATGCCCACTGCATTCGCGGAAAGGCGGTGCGGAGGGTGCTCTCGACGGCGTTAGGAAAGGCTTTGCCCTTGACGTGGGAGTCGCCTATGTGAACGATGGATATGCCGGCGGAGTCGTTGGCATGGAGCAAGGCGGAGTCGAGGTACTCGCCGTGTATGAGCACGTTCCTCTGCGTGTGCTTGAATGAGCCAGGGAGCTGTGTCCACTGCTGTGCCGACATTGCGATGCTGACCATCAGCACCGTCATGAGTGTCAATATCTTATTTCCTCTTGTCATAGTTTTCCTTTCCATTTATAAATACGTCGTAAAGTATCTTAGCCAACTTGCGTCCTCCTGCAAAGTTGATGTGAGTATAGTCGAGGTTCGCCTGCTTGTGGGTTACCATGAGGGCAAGGCTTCCGTCGCCGCCCATGGCTTCGTAGAGGTTCCAGAACGCCACCTTGTTGTCGGCTGCCATCTTGCGCTGGTAGGAGATGAGCTCGCGTATTCCCGTCATCGTGTGCATGTTGCCCGACACGTCTCTCTCCTCTCTGTCGCCCACGCCGATGACGAGGATGCTGGCATTAGGATTGTGGCGGCGGATGTGCTGTATGGCTGTGCTCATGCGCTTGGTGTAGCCGCTGTAGTTCTTCTGCTTGTTGTTGGCAACGTTAAGGCCGAAGTGTATGATTATGAGGTCATACGGGCGCACTTTCGCAAAGTCGGCGAGAGTGCTCTGAGGTATGTCGGCAAGATACCAGCCGTTGCTTGCGCGCATGCTGAAATTGTCGAGCACGATGCCCGTGTTGCCTTCGAGTGCCACTCCGTAGAAGCGTGATGCGTTGCCGTTCTTTGCCATGAGGCTGAATCGGCCGATGCGTCCGCGAAGGGTCTTGTGGGCAAGGCCGTTGGTTGACTGCTCCGCCATGGTTTCATGCACCTCGTGCGTCACGGTCACGGTGTCGCCTGGTATCTCGTTGCCGAGCGAATCGACTCCCCCGCCCTTGACGACTTTCTCGGTCACGTAGCGCACCTCGTCGTGGGTCTGCAGCATCGCGCCGTTGAGGTATATGTTCTTGAGTTCCTCGCCGTTGATGGATGCCGAGAGTTCAAGTCCGTTGCCCGGAGTGAAATAGACGGTGGCTGTCTGCATGGTGTCGAGGTGGCTGCCGAAGCTGCTTCCCTTCATCTCGAGCGATGCCTGGGATGTCGGAATGAAATAGCGGCCGTTGATGCCCTGAAGCGACTTATTGAACTTCTTGCTCTTGAGGTCGTTGGCATTATGGTCGAGCCAGCCTCGCGACTTAGTCCACACTGTCTTGCGGAAGCCTGAGGTCATGTTGTATATATCCACGAAGCCTACTCCGCAACCACCATACTTGCTCTGCAGGTAGTCGCGGAGATTCTCTGTCAGGATATCACCTTCAATGTAAGAATCACCGTAGTATGCAATGCGCACAGGGCGCTCATGTGAGTGTGACAATGCCTCGTAGAACTTATCCATCTCGCGCGAGTCGCCTTCTGCGAAGTCCTCTATTCCCGTCATACCCTCGGGAATGGAGTCAATATAAACAGGCTTTTGTACCTTGACGGCTGCCGAATCGAACTTGGCAACCTCGATGCCGTCTGCTTTGTCGGCATTTACTTCTGCAACGACATTTCCTTCGTCGTCAAGTTTCTGAACGTCACTAAGTATATTCACACGTCGCAGGTCCTTGTCACCTACCTTGATGTGAGGCATGAAAAACATCCCCATCAGCGCACCAACGACTATGAGTGCGATGACAAAGGGTTTCCAAACGTTATTATTCATTTCTTATTGTTTAATTCTGGATAGGATATTCGAGTGTGATATACTATCTTCAACTTCTCCTTAAAAACATCTTTAGCCGTTGCTATGTCCTTGAATGTTATGTCGCAAGTGCTGAAGTAGCCCTCTTTCATCTGAGCGTCTATAATCTTGTCAACGAGGTTGCTGATGCTGTCCTCGGTATATTCGGTAAGACTTCGTGAGGCTGCCTCGACCGCGTCGGCCATCATGAGGATTGCCTCCTCCTTCGTGCTCGGGTTAGGACCAGGGTAGGTGAAGAGCGCAGGGTCTATCTCCTCGTTAGGGTGCTCGTTCTTCCATGTCACGTAGAAGTACATGGTCTTGCCCTTACCGTGGTGGGTGAGTATGAAGTTCTTAATCTGTACAGGGAGGTTGTTCTTGTCTGCCAGCGACGCGCCATTATATACATGCGCAATAATGACCTCGGCGCTGCGCTCCGGAGTGAGCTGACTGTGCGGGCTGACGCCGTTCTGCTGGTTCTCGGTAAAGAATGCCGGTCGCTCAAGCTTTCCTATGTCGTGGTAGAGGGCACCGGTACGCACAAGCTGTGAGCGTGCGCCGATCTTCTTGGCTACCTCGGCCGAGAGATTCGCAACCTGCATGGAGTGTTGGAACGTACCCGGCGCAATCTCGGACATGCGTTGTAGAAGCGGATTGCTGATGTTTGAAAGCTCCACGAGTGTCACGTCGGAGACAAAGCCGAAGGCTTTCTCAAACAGATACAGGAGCGGGTAGGTAAAGAGCAGGAGTATGCCGTTGACCATCATGTAGATGTAGTTGCTCCTGTCGAATCTGAACTCGTCATTCTGTATGAGGACGAAGGAAGTATGTATTACGACGTAAGTCAGCGTGATGATGGCCGCCGTGCGAATAATCTGTGAACGCTGCGAGAGCTCTCGGAGAGTCTGTATTGCCACCATTCCCGTAGTGAGCTGCAATATCAAGAACTCGTACGGCTCACGCAGGAAGCTTGATATTATCATCACCATGGCGCAATGGAACATGAACGCGGTTCGGCTGTCGAGGAATACGCGAACGAAGATTGGCAGCATACAGCACGGGAGTATCAGGATATGATAGAAGTTGTGAGCCACCATCGACGCTGCCGTGCAGCAGAAGATGTCCATTGTGCCAAACAGCAGGATTCCCGTGCCCACCGTATCGAAGTAGTCGGGACGGAAGAGGTTGAGGTAACTGAGAAGTACGAGGCATATAAACAGCACGTATGCCACCTGTCCCAATATCTTGAGTCGCCAGAGCGAGTCGCCCGTCGTATGCTTGTTCGACTCCCTCACCAGCGATTCGATGATGGCAGCCTTCTTCTCGTCCACAATCTCGCCACGGTCGATAATCTTCTGACCGCTCTGCACCATGCCGCTTGCGCCTGATATGCTCGACAGCATGTCGTCAAGCTCAGCCTTCGACTTCTCCTTGTCGAACTTCAGGTTAGGCACTATCAAGTCGCTCACGTTGAAGTGCTGCATCACGAGGCGCGAATACTTTGCAGTGTCGGCATTCATGATGTACTCATACGCCGTGCGCTGAGTGAAGAGCGACTTGGTTGCTTCGTTTCTTCCGGCACGTTCCTCCACCACCTTCACGACATACTTCTTGTCTTTCACCAGACTGTCATACTCCTCCATGCTGAGCACACCGCGGGAATAGACCGTGTCGAGCAGCTGCATGATATGGCGCACGTACAGTCCTGAGTTATGTCCCGTCCACTCCTGCGACTTGTTCGTAAGCAGACGCTTCTTCATAGTGTCCTTCACCTTGCTGTCAACGTGGTAGTAAGGCTGGAACGCCCTTCTAACGCTGTCGCGCTCATGCTGCATCACGCTGTCGCTCTTGTATATGGCAAACGTGAAAGGCGCGATGAGCTGCTTGTTAATCCAAGGCAGACCTATCTCGTACGAATAGCCCACACTCTCACTTCGCGGCATGAAATACACGATGATGAGAGTAGAAAGCACAACAAGCAGACCTTTATAAATCTGCTTGCCATATACCTTACGTTTCTGTAGTCTGTTTTCTTTCATATTTACTCTTTAAGTAAGAATGCCTTGAAGGACTCAAAGTCTTTGCCCATAGGCACCGACTGCTTCGTTCCCTTCATGAAGGCAGCAAGCTTGGCTGGTATGGCAATGTCCTCGCCAAGTATCTTGTCCACCGTGTCCTTGAACTTGGCAGGATGCGCCGTTTCGAGGAACACACCCACTTCGCCGTCCTTCAGTCCCTCGTCGAGGGCACGGTATCCGCACGCACCGTGAGGGTCGCACACATAGCCCGTCTTAGCCTTCACATCCTTTATAGTCTGAGCAATCTGCTCGTCGCTGTAGGTAGCACCTGATATGTCGGCGCAGATAGCCGCATGACTCTTCTTGTAGAGGTCGTAGATACGTGCGAAGTTTGAAGGGTCGCCCACATCCATTGCATTTGCTATCGTCTGGACAGAAGGCTTTGGATTATACTCGCCCGTCTGCAGATACTTGAAGAAGATATCGTTGGCATTGTTGGCTGCTATGAAACGCTTCACAGGCAGACCCATCCTCTTGCCGAAGAGCGCAGAGCAGATGTTGCCGAAGTTGCCTGAAGGCACGCACACCACGAGGTTGTCGGCCAAGCCCTTCTTCTTCATCTGCGCATAGGCATAGAAGTAGTAGAACGACTGCGGCAGGAAGCGCGCCACGTTTATTGAGTTGGCAGAAGTCAGCTTCATGTGAGCGTTGAGGTCGGCATCCATGAAAGCCGACTTGACGAGAGCCTGGCAGTCGTCAAACACGCCGTCCACCTCGATGGCAGTGATGTTCTGGCCGAGCGTAGTGAACTGGCACTCCTGAATAGGGCTGACCTTGCCCTTTGGATAAAGCACATATACGCGGATACCGTCAACGCCGAGGAATCCGTTTGCCACGGCCGAGCCTGTGTCGCCCGATGTAGCCACGAGCACATTGACCTGCTCCTTGCCCTCCTTCTTCAGGAAGTACTGAAGCAGACGTGCCATGAAGCGCGCACCCACGTCCTTGAACGCGAGTGTAGGTCCGTGGAACAGCTCAAGGCTGTAGATATTGTCAGTAACCTTCACGGCAGGAACGTCGAAAGCCAACGTGTCATACACAATCTTCTTGAGGCTCTCGGCATCCACATCCTCGCCGAAGAAAGCATCAGCCACGGTGTATGCTATCTCCTGGAAAGAGAGGTTCTCGATGTTGTCGAAGAATGACTGTGGAAGCGGCTTGATACGCTCTGGCATGTAGAGTCCCTTGTCCTCTGCCAGTCCCTTGACTACCGCCTTCTCCAACGATGCTATCGGCGCAGTGCCGTTTGTGCTATAATAATTCATATAATGATATTTTCTGCAAAATTACTAACTATTGTCTAAATATGAAAGCATTGTCATGCCCTAAAGACACAACCACCCTCATTTATTGATATATGGTAGGACAAAACGTCCCTTAATCGACAGCCATGAACGCTTTTATGAAACCATCCTTCTCCAGCGTGCCATAGCTGCCTGCCTTGCACGCCTCCTCGTCGAACGTCTCCACTCCGTCAGGCTCAAGCCCCGGCGCATAGATGAGGAACGGTATAGGCTGATTGGTGTGCGTGCGCAGTGCCACAGGCGTAGGATGGTCGGGCAGCACGGCAATTGCCACAGGCTCCTTCCAGTCCTTCACAGCCTCGTAGATAGGCCCCACGGCACGCTTGTCGAGATTCTCGATGGTCTGCAGCTTCAGCTCCAAGTCGCCGTCGTGGCCAGCCTCGTCGCTCGCCTCGATGTGCAGATACACAAAGTCGTCAGTCTTCAGAGCCTCGATTGCAGCGGCAGCCTTACCCTCGTAGTTGGTGTCGTACAGTCCCGTGGCACCCTCCACGTCGATGCACCTCAGACCGGCATAGTGTCCAATGCCGCGTATCAGGTCCACCGCCGTGATCACCGCGCCCTTCTTTATCTGAGGGAACGTCTCAGGCAGCGTAGCCATGTGAGGGCGGTAACCGCCAGCCCACGGCCAGATGCTGTTGGCAGGATCCTTGCCCTCGGCAATGCGCTGGGCATTGAAAGGATGCTTCGCCAGAAGCTCCTGCGACTTCACGATGAGCGTGTTGATAAGCTCGGCAGTCTCGACAGCCGACAGGTGCGTAGGCTTCTCGCCCGCAGCCTGAGCCTTAGCCTCGGCATCGGTGTCAGCCACCACGAGCGCAGGGCGCCACGGCTTGAGCGGAATGTCGTGAGGCGGAGTACACTTCAGGTACTTGCTTCCGCCGTTGATTACCAACAGGTGACGATACTGCACACCCGTGTAGAAATGCACCACGTTGCCGTACTTAGCCACTATATCCTTATCGTTGGCAAGCGTCTGCTGAAGATACTTGATGAGAATGTCGCCCTCCTCAGTCTCCAGACGGCCGCACGAATGATTCTTAATCACATCACCCTGAATACAGATGATGTTACAGCGTATAGCCATGTCGTCGGGAGCAAGCTCCACGCCGATGCTCGCCGCCTCAAGCGGTCCGCGACCTTCATACACCTTCTCCTGGTCATAGCCGAGGATGCTCGAATTGGCAACCTCGCTTCCAGGGTGGAAACCGTCGGGCACCGTCTTCAGCATGCCCGTGCGTCCCTTCTTCGCCAACATATCCATGTAGGGAGTGTTGGCATATTGCAACAATGTCTTGCCTCCAAGCGACTCCACAGCCCAGTCGGCCATGCCGTCGCCGAGAATAATAATATGTTTCAAAATACTATCTTTTTAATCGTCAGCCCTCAAGCCGACCATGTTTAATTGTGTTATTCAACTTTCTTTCGCCAACGCCTTACTTGCTTGAAGTAAAAAGAAGATGTATGAATGAAGAGTGAAGAATGAAAGTTACTCTGTTCACCAAATCTTAATTCTTAACTTTTAATTCTTAATTCTTCTCTCTTCTCTCCGTCGCAGGCGATACTTTGCTTCTTCCGACAGGCATCCCCACATTAAATATTCGCAATCGACATAATGTCGGCAAACACACCGGCAGCCGTCACGCTCGCGCCCGCACCGTAGCCCTGAATGAGCATAGGATACTGGTTGTAACGCTCCGTAGTGATGAGGATGATGTTATTGCTGCCCTCAAGGCCGTAGAACGGATGACGCTCGTCCACCTCCTTCAGAGCCACACTGCCCTTTCCGTGGTCGAGAGTAGCCACGAAGCGCCAGCGCTTGTGAGCCGCATCCAGCTTCTTGCGCTCAGCCTCGAAGCCGGCATCCACGCTCGGAAGGTTCTGCCAGAACTCGTCCAGAGTGCCGTCGAAGAACGACTGCGGAATGAACAGTTCCCTTGCCACGTCCTCCTGGCTCAGCTTGTAGCCAGCCTCGCGCGAGAGAATGACGAGCTTGCGAATCACGTCGGTACCGCTGAGGTCCACGCGAGGGTCAGGCTCTGCATAGCCCTCCTCCTTGGCACGGCGCACAGTCTCCGAGAAAGGCACGTCGGCAGATATCGTATTGAAGATGAAGTTGAGAGTGCCAGAGAGCACAGCCTCAATCTTCAGAATCTTGTCACCAGAATTGCACAAGTCGTTGATGGTGTTGATGATAGGCAGACCTGCACCCACATTCGTCTCGAACAGGAACTTCACGCCGCGCTGACGGGCAGTAGCCTTCAGCCTCATGTAGTTGGCATAGTCGCCCGACGCAGCCACCTTGTTGGCTGCCACCACCGAGATGTTGTGGCTCAGGAAGTCGTGATAGAGCTGCGGCACGTCGCTGCTTGCCGTACAATCCACAAACACGCTGTTGAAGATGTTCATACCCACAACCTCGTCCTTCAGGCGGGCGATGTTGCTTGCAGGAGCCTCCTTGAGCGCAGCGCGGAGCTTCTCCACCGACAGCGTCTTGCCGCTGACAAACTGCGCAAGGTCGATGCCGTTACGGTCGAACATGGCGTTGTGGCCGCTCGCAATGCCCACGATGTTAATCTTCAGGTTGCGCTCCTTCATAAGCTTCTTCTGCTGTCTTGCAATCTGCTCCAACAGACTGCCACCCACCGTTCCGATGCCGCAGATGAACACGTTCAGCACCTGATACTCAGAGAGGAAGAACGAGTCGTGGATGACGTTAAGGCTCTTGCGGAGCGACTTGCTCTCAACCACGAACGAGATGTTAGTCTCGCTGGCGCCCTGCGCACAGGCAATGACGCTGATACCGTTTCGTCCCAGCGTGCCGAACAGCTTACCTGCAATACCCGGCGTGTGCTTCATGTTCTCACCCACGATAGCCACCGTGGCAAGGTCGCGCTCAAGCTTCATCTTGAACATGGCGCCAAGCTCTATCTCCTTGGCAAACTCATTGTTGAGCACCTCGCACGCAGCATCGGCATCCTCGTTTCGCACACCGATTGACGTACTGTTCTCCGAAGAAGCCTGGCTCACGAGGAACACGCTGATGCCGTTGGCAGCAAGGGCGGTGAAGATGCGCTGGTTCACACCGATGACGCCGACCATCGACAGACCGCTCACCGTGATGAGACTGGTGTTGTTGATGCTCGAGATACCCTCGATGGCACGCGACGACTTGTCGCTGTTGGCAGTTATAATCGTACCCTTGTCCTCAGGATGGAAAGTATTCTTGATGAGGATAGGGATATTCTTCACATAGACAGGGTAGATGGTAGGCGGATAGACAACCTTGGCACCGAAGTTACACAACTCCGTGGCCTCCACATACGACAGGCTGTCGATAGGATATGCCGTGTTGATGACACGAGGGTCGGCAGTCATGAATCCGCTCACGTCGGTCCATATCTCCAGCACCCTTGCATCGAGCGTGGCAGCAATGATGGCAGCCGTATAGTCGGAACCGCCTCGGCCCAGGTTGGTAATCTCGCCCGTGTTGGCATCGGTAGAGATGAAGCCTCCAGCCAGACACACCTTATGTCCAACCTTGCCGCTCACGAAGTCGGCAAACGCCTGCTTGATGAGGGGAGCCGAAATGCTGTTGCTATAGAAATTCTTACCCTGCTTTCTCTTTGTCTTGATGAACTGCAGCGAATCATACCACTGCGCGTTCTCAATCAGAGTAGCAACGATGTTGCTTGATATGCGCTCACCAAACGATACGATGGTGCCCATAGTCTTCTCGCTGAGGTCGCCTATGAGGTACACACCCTGATAGATTCCCTTCAGCTGTCCGAGCAGTCCGTCAACGGTGTTGAGCAAAGCGTTCTTCCTGGCATTGTCGGTGATGATAGCGTCAATCATATTGTGGTGACGCTCCACCATCTCGTTATATGAGGTGAGGTAAGCATTGTCGCCTGCCACCGCGAGCTTGGAGGTCGCAATAAGTTTATCGGTTATTCCTCCCAAAGCTGACACGACTACAACTACAGGCTCATCGCATGCCTCTACAATCTTCTTTAAATTCAAAATGCTTTCTACGGAACCTACGGATGTTCCGCCAAATTTCAGTACTTTCATTGCTTAGTATAACTGTATTTGTTGTTTGGCTGCAAAATTACACATTTTTGTTTTATTGACAAAAAAGTTAAAACCTAAAAGGAAGATTAAGCGAAAAACTAACAAGTTATCACTTTCGCCTACGGCGAGAGTGAAGAGTGAAAAGTGAAGAATCGCCTATGGCGAGAGTGAAGAGTGAAAAGTGAAGAGTGAAGAATTCATTTTACCATAGACGGAACAACATACATACACACCTGCCCTGAACCTACTATTTCCATAACATGTTAATTCTGTTGTCCTTGTTGTTCTTCAACGCAGTTGAAAGAAAGGTTGTCCGTTGGTTAACAAAGCCCCAAAACTAAATACTCATTTAACGTATTTCAATCCTTGTTTTAATGGAAGACGCTCTTGAAGCTGTTGATGGGAACCCATCGGGGTGGGCTATATCGTCTTAATCCTTGTTTTAATGGAAGACACTCTCGAAGCCAGACGCAGAACCGTGTTTAGTAATTGAAGAAGAGTCTTAATCCTTGTTTTAATGGAAGACGCACTCGAAGAATAATAAACTTTAAAGTATATGAAGAGCGTTATTTGGTCTTAATCCTTGTTTTAATGGAAGACGCACTCGAAGCAGTGGGTGTGTGGTCCACTACTTTGCAATCTCGCCGTCTTAATCCTTGTTTTAATGGAAGACGCACTCGAAGAGGTAAATTTACAATTTATTAAGAAACAACAATATCTAAAATTTTCTTTACAAATTTTAACAATTCCTCAACAAAAAAAGTACATTTACATGCACAAAAATACGAATAAAGATTATAACAGCAAAATGTTTCTAAGGCTTTTTGAGCACATAACACCACGCACTTTCCAATAACAAGAAAAAGGGGTTGCACTACCGACTTTTCGGCACTTCCCTACCTTCCCTCCAACATCACCCTGCCTTTGAAAGCCCTACACTTACATCCATTTCACTTTCCATTCAACTTTTGAAAGCCTTCAACCCACACCCCCGCCACAATAAAAAGAACTTTCCATCAACCTCAAACAAATTCCCGCTCCCACAAAAAAAGCGAGGTGACGGAATGTGCCGCCCCCCCGCTACGTGAAAGTATGAAAAAAAAAACAAATTTATTTGCCTGCATCCAATTTCCAGTCGCCCTTACTGTTCTTGACGACCTTTATTGTTTCCTGACCCGTCGTGCCATCGCCAAACGTGAGATCTACTGGTACTACTGCCTTGTCCTCCTCAACCTTAGGAGTTCCTATCTTGAAATCCTTTATGTCACCATGACGAGAGAATTTCTTGCTCATCTTAGACTCTACGATGCCTGCAAGCTCGTCCCTCTGCTCGTCTGAAAGCTTACGGTCGTCCTTAAACTGCATCAAGTCAACATACGCTTTGTAGTCCTTTTTCATGAGACTTGTCATGGCCTTAGTTGCAACACCTTCTGGTGAATTGCCACCACCGCACGCTGCGAGAACGCAAACTAACGTGCAAACGAAAAGTAACGATAATAGCTTCTTCATACACATGTCTTTTTTTCTGACACTCCGTGCGCTGGCATTGCCTGCTTCTCACCTCTGCGTGCCAATGGTTAGAACTTAATTATCTTCTGTAAATCCTTGCATCCGAGAATGTCTGACGGTAACACGCAGTTGGTCTCAAGTGACAAGAATACCAGTTCATGGTGTTGTATGCCGCGAAGCGGACTGCCTGCCTTGCGATAGGCGTAGGTCACCAGCTCTGTGCAGTACATACGGGTGGTGTCGCTGTCGTCGTAGTCGTGGTCGAAGGGTATGCGCCTCCTGTATAGCGCAACCGCCTCGCTCGCTGCCTTGCGTCCTGCCTCGGCGTCGATGTGCCTTCGCACTTCTCCGCGCAATGCCCTCACATCGTTGAAGAACACTTCGGGCTTGTCCATCTTCACACGGTCAATGTCGCCTTCATAGTCGTGTTCGTCGGGTACAGCGTGGACTATCATCTTAGTGCCTGCGGAATCGACTACTATTCCCACATGAGAGTAGGCACCCTGACTGTCCACTCCTATGACGACTCGGCTCGTCAATCCTGAACCTCGTCTGAACACCACATCGCCCTCGTGCAGTTCCACGCCGACTGGCATGATGCTCGCACCCCTCTCGGAGTTGTTACACGCTGAAAACATGATGGTTAGAATCACGCTCAGCACCATGATGCGTTTCATTTTCCGCTTGTTTGATGGTGGCTGCAAATGTATATAATATATTTCTAACCGCCAAAGCAAAAAGCACTTTTTTTTGAAATTATTTCTTTCATGACACAATATCAGCCCAATACGCTGGCATGGCCGAAGGCACTTCGCGGAAGAAGCGTTCGGCGGCGCGCCGCTGTTCGGGGTGGTCGTGGAAGTAGAGCCTCAGACGCGACTTGGCTGCCTCGTCGCCCAGAGCCGCCTGTTCGTGCAGCTGCCGCTGTTCGAGTGCGGAGAGTTCGAAGGGTTCGCGCCGCTGCTGTGCCTCGCGCACGAGACGGTCGTGTTCCAGCCGTTCCTGTGCCATGCGCCGCTCCTCGAGGTACGTCTCGGCGTTGAGTTTCCACGACCTCACCGTGGCTTCCATCTGCGAGCGCGTGACGATGCGCACGTGTCCGCGCCGCCACAGACGGCTCTCGTTGTAGTTCCAATACTTGTCTGCTTCTCTCATTGCGTTCGGCATGCCTATCTCCACGAAGTATGCACGAACATCGTCTTGTGTAAATTCCATATCATGAACGATTTAAAGTTACTCTGCTTTCGCAAGTGTCGCTAACGCTTTGCCTGCCTGGAGCAAAAAGGAGTTGAACGAAGCTTATTCCGCTACGCTCAACGGCGTAAACAGGCGTTTGACTGTTTGCGGATGTGCCTCAGACGAGTAAATATCGTCTTGAGCAAGGCAATAGCTTCTCTGTCGCTCCGTTAACTCCCGTCAACTACTTGCGAAGCTTGAAAAAGTTATTTTCCATACGGGGTTGTTGTGTTTGCAGGGGAATGGCGGTGAGCGGCAGGCAGAGGTCGCGTCCGCCGTGTGTGTTGTCCGCAGTACGGGCAGCGTAGCCAACGGTGCCCCCTTCCGCAAGTGTTCCTTTTTCCCCTGTTGTGCCACGCCTCTCGCAGGCCGGCAGTCTTTTCCGGATGGTCCCCCCTGCACCCCCCTACATACTAACTAACTACTACAAGTTATTTATATTTAATTTAAAACCAGTGTATAGTAGTTAGTTAGTATATGGCGGGGAGCACAGTTTGCGAGGGAGGCGGTTTTCACGCCGTGCGCGGGTCGCCGAGATAGCCGTAGATGATACCTACCTGACGACTCGTGAAACGCTTCTGGCGGTCGCGGTAGCCGGTATGCCGAATGGCACACAGCAGCTCTTCGTCCCTATTGACGAAGTCCATCAACTTATTCACCGCTCCTCTGGGAGTGATGTCCGGAAAATACTGTAAAGCAAGCTGTCTCTTGCTAAGTGAAGGTGTACTCATAGTTTTGCAATTTAAGTGTGTTAACAAATTTTCAACAGTGCAAAGTTACGTTTTTTTGATGTAAGTGCAACGTTTTCCAGCTGTTTTTTTCTGTGGGAAGAGAAATTTTTTTCATGCGGAAAGTATCGAAAAGTATCGAAAAATATCGAAAAGTATCGAAAAGTACGGAAAAGTATATCAGGTCAAAAAAACGTTTGGCAGAGTGGATAAAAGT
>JAFSSN010000083.1 GCA_017450985.1 Bacteroidaceae bacterium | reverse complement strand
CGACATCGTGACTCTGCAGATTCTGGAGGAATACCTGAAGGCGTTCCGCGGATGCCTCATCATAGTGAGCCACGACCGCTATTTCATGGACAAGGTGGTTGACCACCTGCTCGTGTTCAATGGCAACGGCAACATTCAGGACTTCCCGGGCAACTACTCACAGTACAGAGCTTGGAAGACGGAAAAGGACAAGGCAGACAAGGCTGCCCTGGAAGCCAAGAAGGCAAAGACGGCAACTGCGGCTGCCGCTCCCGACAGGAATGCATCGCGAAGCCGCAAGCTCACGTTCAAGGAAAAGAAGGAACTGGAGCAGCTGGACATCGACATAGAGGCTCTGAGCAAGGAGAAAGCCGACATCGAGGCTGCTCTCTGCGGCGGTACGACGTCAGTTGACGAAATAACGCGTCTGTCGAAACGTCTGCCAGAGCTTAATGCAGAGCTCGACGAGAAAGAAATGAGATGGTTGGAACTAAGCGAAATAAACGGTTAAGAGAATGAAGATAATTTCAGCAGAATACAAGGGTTCGTCGCCACGCGCCGACATGTGTCCTCAGACGACACTACCCGAATACGCCTTCATCGGGCGAAGCAACGTGGGCAAATCGTCACTGATTAACATGCTCACCAACAGGTCGAAGCTTGCCATGACGTCATCGACACCGGGCAAGACCATGCTCGTGAACCACTTTCTCATCAACAACGAGTGGTATCTGGTTGACCTCCCAGGCTACGGCTTTGCGCTGAGAGGCAAGCGAGAGATGGACAAGCTGTGGAACCTCATCTCGCACTATGTGCTGGAGCGTGAGCAGCTGACCTGCCTGTTCGTGCTCATCGACATTCGCCACGAACCGCAGAAGAAGGACATTGACTTCATCAACTTCATCGGTGAAAACGGCGTGCCTTTCGCCATCGTGTTCACTAAGGCCGACAAGCTCACCAAGCAGAAGGCGCAGAAGAACGTGGAGGACTACCTCACGCAGCTTCGCGAACAATGGGAGGAACTGCCGCCTCACTTCATCACTTCCTCAAGTTCCAAGATGGGAAGAGAAGAACTGCTCGACTACATAGAAAGCATAAATAAAGAGGCAAAACAATAATACATTATACTTTATCTGTGTGTCGTTGTAGGCAGACGAGTCTGCAACGACACATATTTTTTTGAAAAAAAACACGCATTTTCTTTCATCATATAAAAATATTATTATAACTTTGCACAAGAATTATGAGACAAGGTCTTGTCTCAAATGATTTTTCCAAACAATTCCATATTTTTTAATTTAGCGCAGGCCTAACTTCAGTGTTAGCCGCTCTCGGTAGTACAAGGGACGATTGCGTACCGCAATCCCTGCCACCGCAAAAGTGCGCTTTTACGATTTAGAAACACATTATACTCACCAACATAAGCATGTATAATAAAGAGCAACTGAACGGAATGGAACGTTCCGAACTGGAAAAGATTGCAACTGAACTAGGGATAAAAGACGTCAATAAAATTACAGACGAAGAACTTACGTTCGGCATTCTGGATGCGCAGGCAAGTGCTTTCGCATCAAATGCCACCGAGGCGGAAAAACCTGCCACACGCAAGCGCTCACGTGTGAGCGTGAAGAACGTGGACAAGGTTTACACCGCCAATCAAACAAAAGCAAAGAAAGTAGATAAGACAATGAAGATAACTAAGGACGAATCAATGCACGCCAATCTCTCCGACGAAGAGAAGGAGCTTTTGGCTAATGCTACCGCCGAAGAAGCCATTCAGTCCGACGGCAGCGCCGAAGCAGTAGATACTGCAGCCGAGGCAGATGCTCCTAAGAAGCGCGTACGCAAGTCAAGCACTAAGAGCAAAAAGACTGCTGATGCCGAGGCTCCTGCTACTGAGGAGGCTGCTCCTGCCGTAGAAGAGAAAGCTGCAGAGGAGAGCGAGGCTCCTAAGAAGACTTCTACACGTGCAAAGAAAGCCAAGGCTACTGAAGAGGCACCTAAGGAAGAAGAGGTGAAGGAAGAGCCTGCAAATAACGAGGCTGACGTGCCTGAGGCTGAAGCACAGCAGAAGAGCAACGACGACTTCAACGACTTCGTGCCTGAAGCTGCCTTCGACAATTCGGACAATAAGGACATCGACTTCTCCAACTTCATTCCTGAGGCCGGCTACGTGCCAGACAGCGACCATAAGGAGACTGTCATCAACAAGAATCCTATGGGCTTCATTCCGCCGACAGACGGTACTGACTTCATCATCGTGGAGGATATTCCTCCTGTAGAGGGTATTGACTCACCTATGGGTTTCTACAATCCTAATGCTTCAGAGTATTCAACTGCGCCAATGCCTCCTCGCTCTAAGGATACGGCAAATATCGCTACTGAGGCTCCTAACAGAGACGTTGTCTTCGAACATACAACATACGACTTCAACGACATTCTCCGAGTATCGGGAGTGCTTGAGACTGTCGATAACTACGGATTCCTCCGCAGTGCCGACTACAACTATCTGCCTTCACCTGACGACGTATATGTCAGCCAGCAGCAGATTAAGCACTTCGGTCTCAAGACTGGTGACGTTGTGGACGGAACAATACGTCCGCCTAAGGAGGGCGAGAAGTTCTTCCCACTCACAGGCATCAACCTCATCAACGGCTGCGAGCCTTCACGCGTACGCGACCGTATTGCCTTCGAGTACCTCACCCCACTCTTCCCTAACGAGAAGTTCAAGCTCTGCAAGGGCTTCAACGACTCTGCGTCATCACGCATCGTCGATCTCTTCTCGCCAATCGGTAAGGGACAGCGTGCGCTCATCGTGGCACAGCCTAAGACTGGTAAGACTCTTCTCATGAAGGACATCGCCAACAGCATCGCTGCCAACCACCCAGAGGCTTACCTCATGATGCTCCTCGTAGATGAGAGACCTGAGGAAGTAACGGACATGGCACGTACAGTAAACGCAGAGGTCATAGCCTCAACATTCGATGCTCCTGCCGAGAATCACGTTAAGATTGCCGGCATCGTTCTCGAGAAGGCAAAGCGCATGGTTGAGTGCGGTCACGATGTGGTAATCTTCCTCGACTCCATCACTCGTCTTGCACGCGCCTACAACACTGTAAGCCCTGCATCAGGCAAGGTGCTTTCCGGAGGTGTTGACGCCAATGCCCTTCACAAGCCAAAGCGTTTCTTCGGTGCTGCACGTAACATCGAGGGCGGAGGTTCGCTCACAATCATTGCTACGGCACTCATCGACACCGGTTCAAAGATGGACGAGGTAATCTTCGAGGAGTTCAAGGGTACGGGTAACATGGAGCTTCAGCTCGACCGCTCACTTGCCAACAAGCGAGTATTCCCTGCCGTCAACCTCATCGCTTCTTCTACTCGTCGCGACGACTTGCTGCACGATCAGGCAACGCTCAACCGCATGTGGATTCTGCGCAAGCACATTGCCGACATGACGTCTATGTAAGATATGGATCTCGTTCTCAACTTTGTCAACAAGACAAAGAACAACGAAGAGTTCCTTGCCAGCATGAACGGATAATAAGTAAACTCATAAAAAGCAAAAACGCCGCCTCAATATTGAGGTGGCGTTTTTTTCGTGTTCTCATCATATAGAGAAAGAGAAATAACCTAACTAAACTAATAACCTATTAACAACTTCTTTTCCTTTTAATAAAAACAACCTAATTCCATTTATCTCAAATGTACTTTTCTTTCTTCACATCCTTTTCATTCCATATTATAGATTCTTAACTCTAATAAGTAATATGGTCTTTATTGTCTCATCATCATTCTTTCTTCCCGTCTTACGTCTTGAAGATGTTAAACCATCTTATGTTCTATTCTCATTCAATATGTATGTTCTTTTCCTTCCTTTTTCTTTTTGTCACCTTTTGTTTGATGACACTGCAAAGATATCGGGTTATTTAATGTCAATCAAGGGGAGAAAAACTAATCCCGAGGATATTTTCCCTACAAAATCCGGAAAACACCTACCTACCCCATCATAAATTTCTCTGTCGAAACTGCTGTGGCGACATTCCGACATGGCGGCGGAAGAACGTGCCGAAATGCGACTGGTTGGTAAAATTCAACGTATCGGCAATCTGCTTGATACTTACCGAATTGTCGCGCATCATAATCTTAGCACTCTTGATAACCTCCTCGTCAATTATCTCACTTGCCGTCTTTCCCGACACACGCTTACACACTGAAGAGAAGTATTTCGGAGTGACGTTCAACTCTTCCGCATATTCATTGACACTCATGTATTTATGATTTTGTTTGTTGAGCAATTTGATGAAACGCTGAAACAGATTCTCAGCAGAAGAAAACGTCTGCTGCGGCAAGTCGGACCCCGTAGCAGCAATATGCAGGTCAAACATCTCGTATGCTATGAAACAGAGCAACGAGTCAAGCTCGTTCTGCTTGTTGGGTGTATCAGGAGTCTGCAACTTATACTGTAACAAATCATACATAATAAGCAGGCTGTGCATTCCCTCTATTCCTGCATGAATGACATCTCGATGCGCAAACATAATACTGATAGACCAGTCAAGCTTCACCATGTTTGCTATCTGTTCCGCATATTCCGGTGTGATTAGTATTGTTTTCATTTCGAAGTCAATACTGAACATAGATGCCTCAAGTACTTGGCGCGGAGTACTGGCGAAAATATCACCTTCACGGAATTTTATCGTTTTACCTTCAATCTGAGCCTGTGCCTGACCTCGAACTATCATCACAAAGACGAAAGCCTCAACAAGTACCTGTTGTTTAGCAACATTTTCCAAATCGCCAAGATTATTTATCAACGCAATTTTTTCATTATATATAGTTGTCACTTGCTTTTCAACTACATTGCGAATATTCAAATTATCCATATCCCTATTGTTTTATTTCGCCGCAAAGATACGGTGTTTTATTTTATATACACTATTTTATTGCACCCTTACACTGTTCTATATGTAATATCAAGCAAACTGAAGCGATAAATAGAACAATTCAGTAGTGATAAATATGCTGTATTATCAAGTTTTTCAATGTTACTTTGCAGCGTCAAAAAGAAATTAGAACAACTTCGACAAGCTTAATTAGAAAATAAAACAATATATATATAGAATAATATGAATAAAGGATTTGTTTACTTAGCAGCATTATCCATGATGATGGTGGGATGCAGTTCCGACAAGGAACAAAAAGAGAAGTCACCCGAAAGTGTGGAGACTGAGATTGTTAAAACATCAGAGAGCTTCGGAAACAAGAAGTTTGTAGGCGAAGTGGAAGCAAATGAAGCCACATCTGTAAGTTTCACGGGAATGGGAACATTACTAAAGGTATATGTTGAAGAAGGACAGTCAGTTAGCAAAGGACAGCTGATAGCACAGATGGATGCAGCGCAATGTCGCAACACTCTTGCCAACTGTGAGGCTACGATGCGACAAGCCGACGACGCATACAAGCGTATGAAGGTGCTGCACGATTCCAACTCCATTTCCGACATGAAGTGGGTCGAGGTCGAGAGTCAGGTTTCACAGGCTAAGGCACAGCTCAACATGGCCAAGAAGGCCGTTGAGGACTGCAACCTCTATGCTCCCGTCAGCGGTATTATAGGAAAGAAGATGTTGTCGTCTGGCGAGACTGCAATGCCAAGCGTCACGGTATGCACAATTCTCGACATCAACACCGTGAAGGTCAAGATCAGTGTCCCAGAAAAAGAGATAGCACTCATTGATGCCGACACAAAATCTACAATTAGTGTAGGAGCCACAGGCGAGACTCTCAGCGGAGGCAAGATCGAGAAAGGCGTGGAGGCAGACGGCATTACGCGCACCTACACCGTAAGGATTAACGTTGACAACAAGGAACATTCACTCCTGCCGGGCATGGTTACCGACGTAACCATGCTGACAGACAAAGCACTTGCAACCGACAAGCCAGCCATTTCCGTTCCAATCACAGCCGTTAAGAGCCATTCGAACGGCGGTAAATACGTTTGGAGAGTGGACAACAACATCGCCCACCGCGTTGAGGTCAGCTTGGGCAAGGCCAACGGCAACCGCATAGAGATTACCAAGGGTTTGAAAGGCGGAGAGCAGATTGTCACCACTGGCGGATGGAAACTAAGCGAAGGCAGCCGCGTGAAGTAAACCGCCGACAGCCAAACACAGAGATAAATCTTTCGATTATTTAACAGATAAAAAGATTGATTATGAAAAATAATTGGGTAGGATGGCTGATGCGTAGCTATCGCATTACCTTCTTGTTATTGATTCTGGCATTCATCTTCGGAATATTCGGTTTCGACAAGATGGCAAAGACCGAATTTCCTGATTTCGTAATTCGCCAAGGCGTTGTCGTAGCCGTTTATCCTGGTGCTACGGCCGAAGAGATAGAGGAACAGGTGGCAAAACCCCTCGAGCGTTATCTGTTCACCTTCGACGAGGTGAAGCGCAAGAAAACCACGACTACTTCCACCAACGGCATGTGCATCACCATTGTCGAGTTACAGGACAACGTGGACAACAAGGACGAGGTGTGGTCAAAGATTAAGCACGGCTTGAACACCTTCAAGGCTCAGAGTCTCCCAAGCGGAGTGTTCGCACTGAGTGTGAACGACGACTTCGGCAGTTCCTCTGCCCTTCTCATAGCCATAGAGAGCGACATACGTTCACACCGCGAACTGAAAACCTACTCCGACGACATAGCCGACGCCCTGCGACGCATACCGTCCGTGAGCAACGTAGTAACGTACGGTGACAAGAAAGAGCAGATTACCATCTACGTTGACCAGCAGCGATTGGCAGCCTACGGCATTGGCAAGACCACCATGATGCAGGCACTCCAGTCTGCCGGCATGACAACCATGAGCGGAAGCATCTCCGGCATGAACTCCGACGTGCCTATCCACGTTGCACCTTCAGTCAACAGCGAACAGCAGGTAGAGGAACAGATTATCTATTCCGACAAGGACAAAGTGGTGAGAGTGAAGGACATTGCTGATGTGCGACGCGAATACGACATGAGCGACAACTTCATCGAGTACAACGGACATCCGTGTATCCTCCTCTCACTCGAAATGATGGAAGGCAACAACATCGTACAGTACGGCAAGGACGTACAGAAGGTTCTGGACGAATTCACAGACCACAAACTCCCGAAAGACGTCACCATCAGCCGCATCACCGACCAGGCAAAGGTTGTTGACCTCAACGTGACCGACTTCATGATTAACCTCATCGAGTCAATGGTCATCATCATTGTCATGCTCCTTCTCTTCCCATGGCGCACAGCCGTAGTGGCAGGAATCACCGTTCCTATCTCCACGTTTATCTCCATCGGCGTCATGTACATGATTGGCATTCCGCTCAACACCGTGACACTCGCAGGATTGATTATTGTCCTTGGAATGATTGTCGATAATGCAATCGTTGTGCTCGACGGCTATCTTGAGTACCTCAACAAAGGCATGAGCCGCTGGCACGCTGCCGCCGAGTCCGCACAGCACTACTTCATGCCGATGATGCTCGCCACCCTGTGCATCTCAGCCATCTTCTTCCCGCTCATGTTTGTCGCAACAGGCATTATGCACGACTTTATCTACTGGCTCCCATGGACCATCTTCATCAATCTCATGGTCAGCCTCGTGCTTGCCGTCGTGGCTATTCCTATCATGGAAGTGGCAATGATTAAGAAGCGCAAGACAACGAGCAACGTGCATGTAGAAGTACCAAAACCGACAAGCAGAGTGAGCGATGTGACTGAGGAGGACATACACGACAATCCTGAGAAGAAGAGCTTCACCGACCGCTTGCAGGATCATTACAACAAGGTGCTGGCTTGGACATTCGACAATCCTAAGAAAACCATCGTCGGTGCCGTCATGACAATCGTATTGAGCATAGCGATATTAGGCCCGATGTTGAAGATAAGAATGATGCCTACAGCCGACCGCGACCAGTTTGCCGTAGAGATTACTCTCCCTGCCGGCTCAGGCCTTAAGGAGACAAAGGCTATAACAGACTCCGTTTATAACTTTCTGAAAGCCGACGACAGAGTGGTCAGCATCACCACATTCGTAGGATGCTCTTCACCGCGTTTCCACTCAGCCTATGCACCAAAGATTGGAGGCAGGAACTTCGCACAGATGATAGTGAACACAAAGTCGAACGAGGCTACCGTGGATTTGATTCGCCAGTACGAGCCGCTCTACAGCGAGCATTACCCTAACGCTTTCGTAAAATTCAAGCAGATCGACTTCCAGAACTACAATCCTTACGAGTATCGCTTCTACGGCGAGAACATCGACAGTCTCCGTAAGGTGGCAGACGACCTGATGGTGGAGATGCGCAAGAACCCAGACCTGATGAATGTGCGCACCGACTGGGACGACATGCGCCCTATATATGAGGTGACTCTCGATCCTGTCGCTACGAGCCGTCTGGGACTCACACGCACCACTACAGAGCTTCAGCTTGCCCTCTCCACAGGTGCCACACAGGTGGGACATATATGGGAAGGCGACTACGAAGTTCCGCTCAAGGTCAAGGACAAGACAACGGACAACTATAATGTCAACGATATACAAGACACGTACATCTCGACCGTCGGCAGCAGCGTACCATTGCGTCAGATAGCAGAAGTGGAGCCCGAATGGAAAGCCACGAACATACTCCATCGCTGCGGCGAACGATGCATCACAGTCACTTGCGACTTGAAGTCGGGCGTACTCTCACAGCCGTTGCACGGCAAGATTGAGCACATCATCAAGAATAAGATAAACATACCTGAGGGCGTGCGCTTCGAAATGGGTGGAGAACCGGAGAACGACATGGAGACCAGCGAGACCATAGGCAGCGGCCTGGCAATAGCCGTCATCATCATTTTCTTCTTCATACTCTTCAACTTCAAGCAGTACAAGCTCACATTCATCTGCCTCGCAGCCATCACGCTCTGCATTCCGGGCACACTCATAGGCCTTGCCATCATGAACCGTCCTATCGGAGTCACAGCTGTGTTCGGCCTCATCACGCTGATGGGAATGATTATGCGCAACGAGATTCTCATCTTTGAGCATGCCAACGGACTGGTACGCAAAGGATGGAGCGTTCGCGATGCTGCCTTCGACGCCGGCAAGCGACGCATGGTTCCAATCTTCCTCACAACTGCCACCACAGCAGTGGGCGTAGTTCCGATGATTATTGCAGCCACTAACTTCTGGATGCCAGTAGGCGTAACCATCTTTGCAGGAGGCATCGGCTCACTCATCATGGTAATAACCGTCCTGCCTGTCATTTATTGGAAGTTGAACGAAAAGAAATAAGAAGACCAATTATGAAAAGATTTATATATATCATATCAATGCTCGTGTGCTCAGCATCCGTCAACGCTCAGACTACGATGACACTGCAACAGTGTCTCGACTCTGCCCTGCTCCACAACAGTACACTCCGCAATGCAGAACTCGATGTCAAACTCTCCACGGAACAGCGCAAGGAGACTTTCACCAACTTCTTCCCCGAAGTGTCGGGCAGCGTCATGGCATTCCACACCTTCGACAAGCTCGTCAAGGGCGACGGCACATACCCTCAGGAACTGGCAATGTTCGGCAGTCAGTTCGCCAGCATGGTTGGACAGCCCTACTCGTTCAAGGAGATGAACCGAGGCTACTCAGCCACCATAACAGCCATACAGCCCATATACGCAGGCGGACAAATCACAACTGGCCACCGTCTCACAAAAGTGCAGGAGGAGGTCATGACACTCCGCCAACGCCTCACAGAGAAGGAAGTAATGCAAAAGGTCACCGAGTGCTACTGGCAACTTGCCAACGTCATGTACAACCTTCGCACCATTGACGCAGCAGAAAAGCAGATTGATGCCGTTCACACACAAGTGGAGAACTACGTCAACGCAGGCGTCACCATGCAGAACGACCTTCTGAAGGTGTCAATACGCAAACAGGAACTGGCAAGCACAAGAGTAAAGCTTGAGAATGCACGTCACGTCCTCTCCATGCTCCTCGCACAGCAGATTGGACTTGCCGACCGCGACATCAGCATCGACATCGACGCCGACATCCCCGTTTCCGTTCCTCAGTACGTTGACAGCAACACCGCCGCAGCCAACCGTGAAGAGTTGCTAATGTCAAGCAAGAACGTTGAGGCACACAAGCTTCAGGTAAAGATGGAACGTGGCAAGTGTCTCCCTACCTTTGCCATAGGCGTCATGGGCTTCACTTCCAACGTCGGTGGACTGAGCGACAACATCAAGAATACCATTGACACGAAGATGACCAACGGAATGGTGTTCGGCACACTTAGCATACCAATCACCGAATGGTGGGGAGGCAGCCACGCCATTCGCCGCCAGAAGATGAAACTGCAGCAGGCAGAAAACGACTACCTCGATGCCCGTGAGCAGCTTCGCATCGACACCGAGGCTGCATGGTCGGGAGTTGTGGAAGCATACAAGCAGATTGGCATTGCCGAGACAACGGTTAAGCAGACGGAAGAGAACCTTCGCATGGTCAGCGACCAGTACAAAGTAGGTTCTACGCCAATCACGGAGCTTCTCGATGCCGAGACTCTCAACCGTCAGGCACACGACTCATATTCTCAAGCCAAAGCCACGTACCAAATCAAGCTATGCGACTATCAGCGCAAAGTGAAGTGACAGCGGCATCCGCGACATAATGAATATCACCATGACACAAGCACAAATAACGAGGGTGTGTCAAAATAGGCACATCCTCTTATTTGTTTTTTTACAGACACGGCATGGAAAGATTCTTTCTATGCCGCTTTTTTGATGTAAAATCTGTCACAAGCACCCACGAAGCCGCATTTTGCGTTATATAGTCGGTAT
>JAFSSN010000082.1 GCA_017450985.1 Bacteroidaceae bacterium | reverse complement strand
TTGAGATACATAATGATAATTATTAATACAGTAGATATGATAAAGAGGGTGTGTCAAAATGGGCACATCCTCTTTTTGTATTCGCAATGGTGGCATAGAGTTCTATGCTGCCATTTTTGTGTTTTTTGCATGGTATGTCCGGCCTAAGCCCCATATTAGCTTATATGGTACGAAAAATCCCGCAATGGCGTGCATTTTCTCCAGTTTTCGGGCTATTGCTGCCATTTTCTTGATGTCAAAAGCAATGGCGAAGAAGGCAAAGTCCATATTGACCTTGTCCTTTCCGAAGTGGCGGAAACGCTTGTACTGCATGTTGTATTTCATCTGTCCGAAGACTGCTTCTGGTTCTATAGGACGTTTTGACCTGTGCATCAGTACTTTCTCTGATGTTAGACGTTCCCTTGCCTTGCGTTTGTACTCCATCAGTTGATGTTTGACTTCTATCTACCTGTTGCCATACTTACGCTTGTAGCATCTAAACCTGAGTGGACATCCATCACACCTGTGCGCCCTGTAGACGGCATTTACAGTCCGGTATCCCCTCTCTGTCTTATTGTGTCTGGTACCCACTCTTTCCATATGCTGCCCCATCGGACAGACGAAGTAATCCCCATCTGGGCTGTAGTACAGGTTTTCTATCCGGAAGATGTCTTGCTTGAAGGCCCGTTTCTGCTCTTTGTGGAAGTAGTTGTATTTGACGTAAGCCTCCATGTCGTGACTCTCCATGAAGGAGTAGTTCTCCTCGCTGCCATAGCCCGAGTCGGCGCACACTTCCTTAGCAAATCGGCCATATCGGTTGTAGAAGGAATCAAGGAATGGTTTCATCGTCCCCGTGTCGTTGGGATTGTGGAACAGGGCGAAGTCTGTGATAAACTGGTTCTCGGTGCCTATTTGCAGGTTATAGCCCGGCTTGGTCTGCCCGTTGTTCATTGCATCCTCCTTCATGCGCATAAAGGTGGCGTCAGGATCGGTCTTGCTGCAGGAGTTGCGCTCACCCAGCGTCTCAATATGTGTGTTGTATTCTGACAGCTTGTCGCGCATCTGCTCTATCTGTCTGACTTGCCTCTTCCTCTCGCGGATAGCCTTCTTCTCTTCCTTATTCATAGGTTCAGGCTGCTCTTCGAGAGACTGGCGCAGCTCGTCTGCAATCTCAGTCAGCGTCTCCGGGGTAAAGCATACACCTTCATCCTCTGCGGACTTGTCCTGAGCGATGGCATCGTCAATCTGAGAGAGAAGTACTTTCACCTTCTCCATCAGCTTGGCGCGGTTCTTCTCCACGCTCTTGCGCCATACGAAGGTGTACTTGTTGGCCTTCGACTCAATCTTCGTGCCGTCTATGTACTCGACGTCCAAACTCACAAAGCCCTGGCTTGAGAAAGTCGGGGCTTTGCGTAAAAAAAAGAGGATGTGCCTATTTTGACACACCCTCATTTTGTTTGCCTCTGGGGCTGTCCTTGCCTTTTCTATTTTCTTCAGCCTTGCATGAGGCTTTGGCGGTAATAAAAACGCCGCTTACGGCAAGGGCAAGTACAGGAAGGCTAATAGGGGAAGGGCAAGTGAGAAGAGAGCCTCTGCCGTTCGCAATCTTAATCATTAACTCAACTTTCGCAAGTATCGCTCTACTTGTTTGGAGTTAAAGGGAATTAAGCGGAGTTTTGCGAATTAAGAATTGAGAGTTGGTAAACAGAGTAACTTACATTCTTCACTCTTAAAGCTGCGCTCCATGGAGTAAACGGACGATAGAGGGAATTTGGAGCTGAGATTCTGTAGAATTAAGAGTTAAGAATTAAGAGTTAAGATTGCGAAGCACGGGCAGTCACCTTTGGTAACTTATATTCTTCACTCTTCACTTTTCACTCTTCACTTCGCCGTAGGCGATTCTTCATTCTCAAAATCCCTTTGCTCCCCTCAAGAAGTCGGCAACGGGCATGCGCTTTTTGCCCTCAAGCTGAAGCACCTTGATGTTTATGTAGCCGTCGGTAGTGGCAACCTTGAGGTATGACTTGCCGTCGGTATCGATGGTGCCGGGCGTAAGGGTGTGGGCTGCAAGCTCCTTCTCCGTCTCGAATATCTTTACTGACTTGTCGTTGAATGTTGTCCATGCTGCAGGGTATGGGCTGAGACCGCGTACAAAGTCATAGACCTTCTTGGCAGGCTGGTTCCAGTCAATCTTGCAGGTGTCGTGGAATATCTTCGGTGCCAGCACGAGGGCATCCTCGGCGTTGGCTCCCCACTCCGACTGAGGGGTGGTCTTGAACGTGCCGTCGATGATGCTGTCAACGGTCTTGATGACAAGCTCGCCGCTGAGGTGCATGAGGCGGTCGTGTACCACCTCGGCATTGTCGGTGTCGGCAATAGGTATGCGCACCTGGTCGATGATGTCGCCTGTGTCTATCTCATGCTTGAGCATGAAGGTCGTCATGCCTGTCTCTGTCTCGCCGTTGATGACTGCCCAGTTGATTGGCGCAGCACCGCGGTACTTAGGAAGCAGGGAGGCATGGGCGTTGAACGTGCCGTACTTAGGCATGCTCCACACAATCTCCGGCAACATTCGGAATGCCACGACTATCTGGAGGTCGGCGTTGAGGGAGCGCAGCTCCTCTACGAACTCAGGGTCTTTGAGCTTTACGGGCTGGAGAATCTTCAGTCCCTGCTCCACGGCATACTGCTTGACAGGGCTTGGCTGGAGCGTGTTGCCGTGGCGGCCCATAGGCTTGTCGGGCATGGTTATGACACCTACGATGTTGTATCCGCCCTCGACGAGGACGCGAAGGCCCTCGACTGCGAAGTCGGGCGTGCCCATATATACTATTCTGAAATCTTTCTTATCCATATTGAGTGTTTTAGTCCTGACTGAAATCCTTGAGTGTTTGACGATAGCTTTGGAACATTCCCGAGCGTGATATGAAGCCGAGGTACTTGCCGTTCTCGTCGATGACAGGCAGGTTCCATGCGTTGGTATCTTCAAACTTCTTTGTAACGAGGTTGAGCGGGTCGTTGATGCTTACGATTGCCGGCGGCTCCTTCATAAACATCCCGACCGTATATTTGTGATATATCTCCGGGCGGAACATGTAGTTGCGCACTGAGTCGAGCGACACCACACCGATGAACTTGTTGCCTCTGTCAACGACAGGGAAGATGTTGCGGTGTGACTTGCTGATGATGATGGTGAAGCGGCTGAGGTCCATGTCTGCCTCTACCCTCTTGTAGTCGTTCTCGATGAGCGAAGAGAGGTTGAGCAGCGTGAGGATGGCCTTGTCCTTGTCGTGGGTGAGGAGCTGTCCGCGGCGCGCCAGTCGGTAGGCGTAGATGCTGTGAGGCTCGAAGGTCACGATGGTGAGGTAGGCTATGCTCGACACTATCATCAGCGGCACGAACAGCTTGTAGCCGCCCGTAAGCTCGGCTATGAGGAAGATGCCTGTGAGCGGTGCGTGCATGACGCCCGACATGAGTCCAGCCATGCCATATACACCGCAGTTGCGCGGCGACAGGTAGAAGGTCTCCTGAGAGTGGAGTCCGAGGCTCATGTCCCACAGGTTGCTGAATATGAAGCCTGTTATGCAGCCGAGGAAGAGGCTTGGCGCAAATGTTCCACCGCATCCGCCTCCGCCGTTGGTAGCTGTCGTGGCGAACACCTTGAAGAGCAGCACCAGTCCGAGGTAGATGAGCAGGTTGCTGTCATTACCGTAGAAGAGTGAGCCTTGCATGATTTCGTCGGCAGGTGCGTCGTTGATAAGCTGGTTGATGACGTCGTAGCCTTCGCCGTACATGGCCGGGAAGAAGAAGATGAGGACGCCGAGCACCGTGGCTCCGAGCAGGAACTTGTAGCGTTTCTTCGTTATCTTGCCGAATATCTCTTCGAACCAGTTCATGGCGCGTGTGAAGTAGAGCGACACGAGGCCGCAGCAGATTCCGAGGAGGCCGCATCCTGGTATGATGTCGATTGTAAATTCTTTAGAGAGGCTGAAGTCGAACTGTGGGTCGGTGCCGTAGATGGCGTATGACACACAGACGGACGTGAGGCTCGTGACGAGCAGCGGAAGGAGCGAGCCCATGTTCAGTTCGAGCATGAGCACTTCGAGTACGAACATGAGTCCGGCGATAGGTGCCTTGAAGATGGCTGACACGGCGCCGGCAGCACCGCAGCCTACGAGCAGCATGACGTTGTTCGGGGCAAGGTGGAAGCGTTTTCCGAGGTCTGAGCCCCATGCCGAGCCGGTAAGCACGATTGGTGCCTCGGCTCCTACGGAACCACCGAAGCCGATGGTTATGGCACTGGCGATGACACTTGACCAGCGGTTGTGGGACTTGATGCGTGAGCGTCCTCGCGACATGGCGTAGAGTATCTTTGTGACTCCGTGGCTTATGTCGCCCCTGACGATGTACTTCACGAACAGCATGGTCACCAGGATACCGAAGGCTGGATAGACGAGGTAGAGCCAGTTTATTTCTTCGGCAAGGAAGTTGGATGTCAGTTCGTGCTTTATTGCCTCGATGATGGTTTTAAGCACAAAGGCTGACAGACCGGTGCAGACGCCGACAATGAGGCTGAGGAGCAAGATGACATGTTTCTGGCTCCTACCCTCCTTGATTCGTTCGGTAATGAAATTGAATATTGCCAACTCCTTGCGGCGTATGCGAAATGTATTCATCGTTTGCCTCCCTTATTCACGTATGATGGTAAATTCGCCGTTAGCCTTCATCTTGACAATGCTTGACGGCTTGTGTTTTTCCTTGCATCGCTGGTTGTAGCGCACTACGTAATCGACAGCCGACTTTATCTCGTCGCTAATCTCGTCGAAGGTCTGTGCTGTCGGTTCGCCGCTGATGTTTGCGCTTGTTGATACGATAGGCTTCTGGAAGCGGAAGCAGAGTTCCTTGCTGAACTCCTCGCGGGTGATGCGTATGCCCACGCTGCCGTCCTCGGCAAGGAGGTTGGGAGCGAGTCCCGTTGCGTTGTCGAAGATGACGGTGAGCGGCTTCTCGGCAAGCTCTATCATGTCCCATGTCACGTCGGCGACATTGCGGACGTAACGTGTGAGGCGCGCCTCAGAATCAACAAGGCAGATGAGTGCCTTGCTGTCGGAACGTCTCTTTATCTCATAAACTTTCTTTACGGCTTCTTCGTTTGTGGCATCGCAGCCGATGCCCCATACTGTGTCGGTAGGGTAAAGGATTACTCCACCGGCCTTCATGACCTCAATGGCCTTTTTTACTTCGTCCTGTAACATATAGTGTCCCCCTGCCCTCGAAATGGAGGCGGCCACTCTTATCAGGGGGAGTGGCCTTATTTTGTTGTTATACTAAAGTCGCCTTGCAGTAACTTAGAATTCGCTTGTGAAATGGAATTTAATCTTCTCGAAATCGTGCTGCGCCATTTGGAGTACATAGTTTGAGTCGGCAAGGAATACGTCGCGTCCGTCCTTGTCCTTTGCCATGTACTGGTACTTGCGCTTCTTGAATGCTTCAAGTTCTGCCTCGTCGTCGCTCTCTATCCAGCAAGCCTTGTAGAGGCTTATTGGTTCCCAGCGGCACTTGGCGTTGTATTCGT
>JAFSSN010000081.1 GCA_017450985.1 Bacteroidaceae bacterium | reverse complement strand
GACCAGAGCATGGTAAGTTCTTACCCACAGGTAAACATCGACCCACAGGGCGAAGGTTCTCGCTGTGCCCAGTTGGTGCCGGACAAATATCCAATGGCTGGTGAGAAATCACATAAGGTTACAATCGGTATTTACAATACTAAGACAGGTAAGTATTTGTATCTTGAGGCCGGTGATCCGACAGACAGATACTTCACAAATATTGCATGGTCGCCAGACGAACAGAAGATATACGTCATGGAACTTAATCGTGACCAGACACACGGCGACTTGGTGGAATATGACGTGAAGACAGGTGCAAGATTGCGTACGGTGTTCTCTGAGGACGATGAAAAGTATTTCGAGCCGTGTGCACCTATTCAGTTCTTGCCTTGGGACAGTTCAAAGTTCGTGTATCTGAGTCGTCGCGACGGATATAACCACATCTATCTCTACAACATCAATGGTAAGATGTTGAAGCAGCTTACGAGCGGTAAGTGGGAGGTGTTTGACATCGTTGGATTCAACAAGCGCAAGCAGTCGGTTATATACACGTCAAATTCTGTTGCTCCGTTGCAGAAGAATGTCAGCTCTGTGAATATGAAGGGTAAGCAGGCTGTTCTCGGCAATACGACGGGTTGGCACGACGTGAAAATAAGCTTGGGTGGAGATTTCCTTATAGACAACTATTCATCACCGATATTCCCACGCCATATTGATGTTATTGCAACAGATGATGGCTGGACATCAAATATCTTCTCTGCCAAGAATAAGTGGGCAGCATATAATGTTCCGCAAATTAAGACTGGAACAATCAAGGCAGCCGACGGTGTGACAGACTTGTATTATCGTCTTATTCTTCCGCCAGACTTTGATGCCACGAAGAAATATCCTGCTGTGGTATATGTCTATGGAGGTCCGCATGCACACGTGGTGGATGCTACACGCAACTACGGCGCACGTGGATGGGACATCTGGATGGCACAGAAGGGGTATGTCATGTTCTCCCTTGACAATCGTGGCAGCGAACACCGTGGAAAGGCTTTTGAACAAGCTACGTTCCGCAATCTCGGTGTGGAGGAAATGAAAGACCAGATGAAAGGCGTTGACTTCCTCAAATCGCTCTCTTACGTTGATTCTACGCGCCTCGGAGTGCATGGATGGAGCTTCGGCGGATATATGACTACAAGTCTTATGACAACCTATCCTGGCGTGTTTAAGTGCGGCGTAGCAGGTGGACCTGTTATCGACTGGAAATACTACGAGGTGATGTATGGAGAGCGTTATATGGACACTCCAGAGAGCAATCCTGAGGGCTACAAGAATACTTCGCTGCTCAATAAGGCAGGTAACTTGAAAGACCGTCTGATGATTATCTACGGAGGTAATGACCCTACATGTGTGCCACAGCATACGCTGTCGTTCATTCGTGCATGTATAGATGCAGGAACATATCCTGATTTGTTTACGTATCCTGGCGATGGTCACAATATGCTCGGTACTGACCGAGTGCATCTTCATGAGGTCATCACACGCTATTTTGAGGATCACCTGAAGTAAGGAAATATAGACACATAACACATAAATATGCAGAAATTAACAGTTGTAAAAGTGGGAGGCAAGATTGTGGAAGATGAAGCCACGCTTGCTCAGTTGCTAAAAGATTTTAGCGCTATTGAAGGTGCAAAGGTTCTCGTACACGGAGGAGGACGAAGTGCCACTAAGGTGGCAGCAAGCCTCGGTATAGAAAGCACGATGATTGGTGGACGCAGAGTGACCGATGCCGATATGCTTCGTGTGGTAAGCATGGTGTACGGCGGTCTTGTCAACAAGAATATCGTTGCACGTCTTCAGGCGTGTGGCATCAATGCCCTTGGACTTACGGGAGCAGATGTGAACGTCATGCTGTCGCATAAGCGTGCGCCAAAAAAGGTGACTATGGACGACGGTACGGAGCAGATGGTAGATTTCGGCTTTGTGGGCGATGTTGACAAGTGTGACGGTAAGATGCTTTCTGCGTTGATAGGAGAGGGCATAGTGCCCGTTATGGCGCCTTTGACGCATGATGGTAAGGGCAACCTGCTAAATACAAATGCAGACACTATTGCGGGCGAAACAGCAAAGGCTCTTGCACCTTATTTCGATGTTACGCTTATCTATAGTTTTGAACATGCTGGCGTACTTACCGATGCAGAGAATGAGGATAGCGTTATTCCGCTTATTACGGCTGATAGTTTTGAACAGTTGAAAGCTGACGGAACAGTCAATGGAGGAATGATTCCGAAGATTGAAAACTCACTCGATGCTGTTCGTGCTGGTGTTAAGCAGGTCATCATTACCAAGGCAGATGCCATAGACGGCAAACACGGCACAATCATACGTTAGGAAATTGGATTTCAAGCACGACATATTACCTCTGAAAGATATTATCTTTCGAACCTCTTTACGTATCACTATGAATCGTGAGGAGGCTGAGGATATTGTGCAGGATATTCTGATGAAGTTGTGGCAGCAGCGTGAGGAACTGAAGGATGTTAAGAATCTTGAGGCCTTTGCTGTGGCTTCTGCCCGTAATCTTGCCTTGGACAGAATGGCCAAGGCCGAATTGCGTAATGTGTCTTTTGAAGAAAGTACTCATGACAGGGCTGATGAATGGCAAATGTCAGCTCATGAACAGATGGAGCACGATGAAAGGCTTAGTCGTGTTAATGACATGATAAATGCCTTGCCGGAAAAGCAAAAGATGGTACTCCATTTGCGCGATATAGAAGGTAAGTCGTATAAGGATATTGCCGACATCATGAGCATTACAGAGGCGGATGTTAAGGTGAACCTCTTTCGCGCTCGTGAGAACCTGAGAAAGAATTATCGCTATTGATGGTTTAACATGTGACTTTCTCGCTGTATAATACAGAAGTGGCTGTCAGCTCAGTTGTGCTGTCAGCCACTTCTTGTATTTATGAACACTGTTCAGCCGTTGTTTAACGATCATTAAACAATAACGATTTTAAGAATGAATAATTAAAAATGAAGAATGAAGAATGAAAAGTTAATAGTTAAGATTGAGAACATCGAAGGAAAAAACGACAACTTGGACAACAGCGCGCAAGGCGCGAGTGAAGAGTTGCCTGCGGCAGAATAAAGAATTAAGAATGAAGAAGAACCATGGAAATAATTAAAAATTAAGATGTGGTAAACGGAGTAACTTTAACCTTTAGCCTTTCTCTTTTAACTCCGAAGGATACTCCAGTCAACTACTTGTGAAACTTGAATTTAAAAAATAAAAAAAGGATACATCAACACAGACGCATCCTTCCTACCTAAGTTAATCCCAATAATCTAACTATCACCATTACTAAAACAATCACCACTAAAATATCTTCCTAAAATAAAACCAATAAAAATGTTCAAACAATTAAGACTATTCTTTATATGCTACAAACTAAAAAAATAAAATGCTATGTATTTGTTTATATCGTTCCGAAAAAACAATCTTTTTGGGGTCTCTTTTCGTTTGCAAAGATATCGCATTGACAAATAAAAAATGGGCAGTTTGCACCGCCCATTCATACCATTTTAACGATTTTTGTATCATTTGGATGATTTTACTATTCAATAACCATCTCATTGATAAGATTTTTACCCTTGAAGTAGTCGTCTATCACACTTAGTATCCATCGAACATCTACTCCGATGCAACGCTGCAAATTTCTGTCAAACTTGATGTCACCAGACATTGCTTCCCAGTTGCCGTCGAAAGCAAGTCCTACAAGACGACCCTTGCCGTCGTACATACCAGAGCCGGAGTTACCACCAGTGATGTCATTCGTCGTGAGGTAGCACAGAGGTAGCAGACCAGTCTCACGGTTCAGATATCGTGATGAGAACTTTCCCTTCTTCATCCATTTGTAAACAGGGTCGATAAGTTCATAGTCGATATTTGATGGCTCGTTGTCGTGTTTGTTAAGGAACGACTGCGGAGTGGTAATCATGTTGCGTGCCTCTTCTTTGAGACCTGTTGTGCCTGCAGCGAAGTTGATAGGCTCAAAGATACCATAGCTGAGACGCAGCGTGAAGTTTGCGTCTGGATAGTAGTCGTGTGAGTGGTTCATCTCACGTATGGCGTCGCCGAGCAGACGCTCATACTCTGCAATCTTTTGATTGCTGCGGAAACGGCCCATAATGTCGATGAACATATCCATTGCTATGTCAACCATAGGATCGGAAGAAACATCGTCGAAACTCTCGATGGAAACGATGCGCTCTGGGTCGGCAAACACAGAATTAGCATAGATGTGATCAATGAAAGCATCGATGTTGCCACCAGCTACAGAGTCGATGCGATTCATGAGCGACTTAGACATGTAGCATGAGTCTGGTACGTGAGCTATGTAGTTCTTCAGCAAAGCCTTCATTACGGCCTTGTCGGTCTCTACGTCGATGTCCTTGTAAGTCTCGGCAGCACGTTCGCTGAATGGACGGAGACTGCTGCTTGACAAGGCTCCAAACATGTTCCCGTATAGAATGAAGCTGAAGATGTCGGAGCCGCTTATGAACGATTCCATGAACAAAGTGCGTGCATATAGAAGCTTGTACTCTTGCTCGTGGAATGTCTTTAGTGAGTCGAGTAAACCGATGTAGCGGCTTCTTGCTACGGTGTCGGCATTGACCCAAGCCTGAATCTGACGTTCCAACTCTCGCTTTTCGTCGAGCACTTTGAGATTGTCGAGTGCTGTGTTCTGACCAAGTGAGAACTTCCAGTAGTTAGAGCTTTGTGACTGCTTTGAGGCATATTTGATGCGCAGCTCGTCGCTTGACTGCATGGCAGCCTTGAGAATGTCGAGTTTCAAACCGCGCACCTGATAGCGTACGTCATTGATGCAACGCATAGTGTTCCAAATGCCGTAGCTGCTGAGATAACGGTTTGTTGAGCCAGGGTAGCCAAGAGTCATGACGTAGTCGCCAGGATGAAAACCTTGCGTAGAAACGTGAGCGAAGGCACGTGGCTTGTAAGGTACATTGTCCTTGGAATATGGTGCAGGGCGGTTGTCCTTGCCGGCATAGATGCGAAATACCGAGAAGTCGCATGTCTGACGAGGCCACATCCAGTTGTCGGTGTCGCCGCCGTACTTGCCAAGACACTGTGGAGGTGCGCATACGAGACGTACGTCATCGTAACGCTGATATACAGAGAGCATATACTTGGAACCCTTGTAGAATGGGTTGACATCGCCGAACACGCCGTCGTTGTTGTAATTAACAGTGTTCACGATGTCCTCCGCACGCATGTCGATGATGCTGTCGCGCTGCTCTGTTGTGATGCCGGCAGGCATGTTGCCCAATATCTTGTCTGTGACATCGATGGTCTTCAAGTGGAACAGCACATACAAGTCCTCATTTGGAAGTTCCTCCTTGTAGCTCTTGGCTATGAAACCGTTCTTCAGGTAGTCATGTTTTACAGACGAATGAGCTTGTATTGCTCCGTAACCGCAGTGGTGGTTGGTGAACATCAAGCCGTCTGGCGATACGACGACTCCGGAACAGAATCCGCCCAACTGCACTACGGCATTGTTGAGCGATGGAGCATCCTCAGAGTACAGTTCTTCAGCCGTCAGTTCGAGTCCCATGCTGTGAAGCACAGAGTCAGTCTCGGCAGATATGTTTCCCACAACCCACATGCCCTCGTCGGCGCGCATTGTGACAGAAGGCACGGATGCACTGAGGGCTAATAGCATAATAGCTTTAAATAGTTTATGTTTCATTGTAATATGTATTTGTTGTTTTTTACTTTTTGAACTTCTTTCCTATTACAGGAAGCGATTGTAGTGGGATGTCGTGATAGATGATGTGAGCAAGGAACAGGATGATAAGTCCTGTGTTGATGAGCAGGCGCAGAATAACATTGTCAACATACGTTGCCACGACCTGCATTGCGCCAAAGAACAGACAGGTGATGAGCACATATACGCCGATGCCCGCCATGTCGTACTTTATAGGGTTCTTCATCTGTCCAATGATGTAGCTCAGAACCATTGCCGTGCCGTAACCGGCAAATCCACCCCATGCGCATGCCATGTAGCCGAATTTAGGAACGAACAAAATGTTTACGGCTATAAGTACCGAGCATCCGGCAAATGAGAACCATGCGCCCCAGATGGTCTTGTCAATGAGCTTGTACCAAAACGAAAGATTGAAGTAAATGCCCATCATGATTTCCGCAGCCATGACAATAGGAATTACTGCCAGTCCCTCTTGATAGTCTTTTGCGATGATGCGCTTCAGAATGTCGATATATCCCATCACGCACAGGAAGGCAAGCAACATGAAGATGATGAAGTATTTCATGGCTACAGCATAGTACTCCTTGCTGTCGCGGTCCTTGCTCTTTGCAAAGACTATAGGCTCATAGGCATATCTGAACGTCTGTGTAAGTATTGCCATTATCATAGCCACCTTGACACATGCGCCGTAGATGCCGAGTTGATTCTTGGCTTCTGTCATAGTGTGCAGACCCGTATATGTGTAGGTCCAAGGGAACACCATCTTGTCGAAAGCCTGGTTGAGAATGCCCGCAATTCCAAGTATGAGTATAGGCCATGAGTAGTTGAACATACGTCGTATAAGTGCAAAATCCACCTTCCACTTAATGGCAAAGAACTCAGGAATGAAGAACAAAGTCATTATTGATGAACAGAACAGGTTGATGATAAACACATATACCACGTCTGTGAAGCCAAGTAAGACGAAGCAAGTGACGTTGAGCAGGACACCTGTGACGATATTTAAGAATTTCAAGATGGCAAACTTCTTAGCCTTACCCTTGTAGCGGAGAAAACAGAAAGGTATTGCCATAACAGAGTCGATGGCTACCGTTACTGCCATCATGGTGATATATTCGTGATGGTCTGGATAGCCCATCATTTCGCCGATAGGGTCGATGAAGGCAAAGACTGTGCCTACGAAAATAAGTGACAAGAAAGTCACTACGCCTATGGTTGATGAAAATACCGTGTCAGGATTCTCCTTTTCCTTGTTGACGAAACGAAAGTATGTAGTCTCCATTCCGAAGGTAAGGATGACAAGAATAAGGGCAGTGTAGGCGTAAACGTTGGTGACAACGCCGAGTCCTCCGCTTTTTGCGTCCAATACGAATGTATAGAGTGGGGTGAGCAGGTAGCTTAGGAATCTGCCCACAATGCTGCTAAGGCCATATATCGCTGTGTCCTTAGCTAAGGATTTCATATTTGCCATTTTAGTCTATTGAATAATAATACGGCCGCAAAAGTACTGCTTTTTGTCCAAATAACAAAAAAGGTGCCGGAATATCCGACACCTCATTTTGTTTTTGTTAATCAATCTATTCTATCAGTGTATTGTTACTTGATAATCTTCTTCACAGAACCGTCAGACATCTTGACGATGTTGAGGCCGTTCTGGAGGCTGCTTACGCGAGCACCAGAGATTGTGAAGATTTCCTTAATAGAAGCATCTGCAGCAGTTTCTACTGTATCAACACCTGTAGTGATGCTCCAGCCGTCGTTGTTGCCGAGAGTGAGGAGCTTAAGTGTGAAGTTGTCAGCAGAGAACCATGTTCCTGTGAATGCCTTAGCGTCAGCGATAGCGTCACCTGTTGCAACACCGATTGTGAGAACGTGGTTAGTAACCTCAACAGATACTGTGCGCTTCATCCAACCGCGTCCTGCTCCGTTGTTAGCAGCGAGGATAGCCCAAGTGTTTTCGTCAAGCTCTGCAGGGCAATCAACTGAACCTGCGTTCTTTTCAACGACAGCGTCGTAGATGCTGTAATCTGCACCAGCCTGTACGCTCATAGCAGCGATAGCCTTTTCAGCAGCCTCAACCCAGAGTTCACCGTGAGTATCGTAGTCGTAAACGATAGAGTCTGCGCCAGTCTCAATCTCAACGAGGCTTGAATTAACGTACTTAGTGTAGTTAGTACCGAATGGTACGACCTCAGCAGCTACAGGAGTGCCTTCGTCAGCTATTGCATAGAGGTAGAAGCCTTCGCCAGAAGTACGAACGTATGCTGAAAGCTCGTAAGTACCGTTAGGAACGTTGAGAGTCTGGTGAGCGTTGTACTTGATAGTACCTGCTGTACCGTTCCATGCATCGAGGTAGAACTTGTCAGTCTGACCGTCGAACTGCTGTCCCTTGTTAGTGTAGTTGCCGTTGCCTGATTCTGTCATTTCGATAGTCCATCCTACAGGTACAGCCTTAACGTCTGTTCCGTCGCAAGTGTTGTTAGCGATGAAGCCTGTTACGTCAGCACCTCCCTTAATCTCGATGTCAGCAGCGTTAGCAACAGTGATTGCGTTCTTGAGCTCAGCAATTGCAGCGTTGAAGCTGTCAGAAGTAGGAAGAGTAGTGATAGAAGTGAAGCGAGTTACGATACCGTCGATAGTAGCCTTGAGTACGTTCTTGCCCTCTTCGCTTGTAACAGTCTCGCTTGCGTTCTCAGCCTCGATGATAGCTGGAGCAAGGTTGTTGAGGAAGTCGCGGAGAATAGTAGTGTATTCGCCAGTCTTCTTGTATGTAGCCTCAGCAGAGTTGATGTAGTTTGTAGTCAAGTCAACGAGTACCTGAGCAATCTTAGCCTGGTTAGAACCTGGGTACTTAGCGATAGAATCCTGGAGGTTCTTGTATGTGCCGTTGATTACACCCTCGTACTCAGCCTCAGAAGCCTTAGCTGTGCTGATTGCTGTGTTGAGAGCATCGAGGTCGTTGCTTGCCTTTGCGTCAGCAATTGCAGCTGAGTACTCAGCCTTGTCTGCTGCAAGGTGGATAGTAGCTGTCAACTCCTCAGCCTCAGCGAACTTGCCTGCAATTGCAGTTGCGATATCATCGTCAGATGCAGGACCGTAGTAGTTGAGAACGAAGTTAGTTACGCAGAACCAACCGCCGCGGTAGTCAGTGAAGCCTGAAGGCATTTCTTCCATACCGTTTGAAGTAGCACCGATTGTGAGCTTACCGTCAACAACGATGATCTTCTCTGTTGTGAGAGTCTCCCATACCATAGGATCCCATCCTGTTACAGAGAGAACAGGTGAAACCTTAGTGTCAGTTGATGAAGTAGCGAAAATGTGCTGGTCAGTGATACAGCCATCCTGAGTGTTAAGGTCTGCTGTTACTGTGTAGTATCCGTTAGGAATACCAGTCAACTGCTGCTTGATAGTGTTGTCTGTGAAGCTTGCAGAGTTGCGCCATGCGTTCCAGCAAGAGATTACGTTACCCTCGTTGTCAGTAGCATCAGCCTTTACTCTCTGGTCACCGCCGCTTGTGCCGATAGTCCACTTACCCTGAGTAGCGAAGCTTGGCTGGTCGATGAGGAATGAGTAGTTAGCTGGTTCTTCAGGTGTAACCTCCTGAGAGAAGTAGTATGCCTTGATGGCAGCTGTGAGGTTCTCGACAGCCTTTGCTGTGAAGGCCATTGAAGTGTATTCCTCATCAAGTGAAACATAGTCGTTGCCTATGTATTCGTTGCTGTACTTAGAGTAAATGTCATTGAGGTCGTTGATGCCAGGATAAAGGACATCAGACTCCATGATTCTACCGATACTGTCGAGAAGAACCTGTACGTTCTTTGCGTTTGCAACGGCAGCCTTAGCCTCGGCAATCTTGCTGTCGATAGCCTTGATAGCCTCCTGCAAAGTAGCAAGGTCTGTGCTCTCGTCCATGTCCTCGATAGTAGTACCGTTGATTTCGAATTCAGCAGGGAAGTCGCTCAACTCAGCGTTGATACCGTCGAAGCCAATTCCTTCAGTCTCAATGAAAGAGTTAATCTTTGTAAGTGCAGACTCCTTTGCGAGGTAAGCAACTGTTGACTGGCTTGTAGTCTCTGGGTCGTACAACTTAGCGAGGAAGAAGCCGTCGAAGCAAGCCTGAATCTTGTTCTCCTTCAACCAACGTGCGTTGAACTGAAGGTAAGTGTACTCCAATGAGTTGAATGAGCAGGCAGTCTGACACCAGTCACCTACTCCGTCGCCGTCGTTATCAACGTAGTTACCATATCCGAGTGGCTGAAGACCTGTAGTCTCTGTACCACCGTTCATACCGATAACCATCTGGCCATTGTCTCCAGTCTCGTTCTGACCGCCTGCTGTTGACTCGTTTGCAGTCAAAGAAACGACAGGAATGTACTGGTTGTTAGCAGAGTTCTTGGCAAGGTAGAAAGAGAAGTAGTAACGAGTGTTAGGCTCGATAGTCCATCTCTGGCCTACAGAGTTAGCACCTGCTGCTCCTGAATGGCCGTTTGCCTGAATGTAAGCACCTCCATCATAGCCGCCCTTGTCGAACCAAAGGAACTGTGATGTTGTCATCTGCTGGTAGTTACCAAGTGTCCATCCAACGATGTTGTTGCTGTTTTCGGATGGATTAAGGTCGAATGAACCGTTAGTGATTTCGTTTGTACCTACATACCACTTTGAACCATCGCTCAGAGTGATGAGGTCACCAACATTAACATCACCTACGACGAGCTCATTCTGTGCTGATGCGCTGAAGCTCATTGCCGATGCTACAAGCACACCCATGAGAGTGTAGAATTGTTTCATGTTTGGATAAGTTTTGTTTGTGATAATTCTTTTATGTTTATTTTCTCATTATTCAATATGACCATTAATTCGTTGTATTAACATTTCAATCTTACATTATATTCACGTACTTTGACATTTGTCAAATGTTTTGTTTGTTGCAAATAACGGCAAAATATGTTTAATGGCAAAATTTTATTCAACTTTTGATACTATGTTAGCCCTAAAAGTTACATTTTTAACATTTATTATTGTCCTAATGTAGGGAAATATAACAAATTGATGTGTTTTATTGTAAAAGTGTAAATTGTACACTTATCGCCGCTTACGTGCTTTTTGCAGCCGTACTTTACCTTCGTGCTTCCTTTGCTGTCCGCCCGTGAAAAGTTGCATGCTTGAAAGAGAGTGTGTGTGTCCGCATATATGTCGGAAGGCATCAAATGGCTTCAGGTACGGATAATGTACGGGTAGGGCAGAACTGCGTAAATGTCGAAAATGGTGAGGATGAGTTATCTGCCATGTTTGTTTTTGAGTAAGTTTGTTGCTTTGCAGCACATTATTCTTGCACGAATAATAAAAATGTGCGCAAAAAAATTGTTATACTTAAAAAGATATGCTATTTTTGCGCCAAATTTCGTGTAAACTACGTATAGGCAAAAGTACAAAATCGAGATAGAATGCAAGAAGATATTATAGCACCAATTCCTAAGGAAGTGCTGAAAGCTGAGCTTACTGAGGAGAAGCGATTACGTTTCACTAACAGAAGCAACAATGAAATCTATATATGTACATGGCAGGATTCTCCGAACATCGTTAAGGAAATCGGACGATTGAGAGAAATTGCATTCCGTGCTGCCGGAGGCGGTACGGGCAAGGCACTTGACCTCGACGAGTTTGATACGTGCGAGAATCCGTACAAGCAGCTCATTGTTTGGAATCCGGAGGCAGAGGAAATCATTGGCGGCTATCGCTACATCCTCGGTCCGGACATTGAGTTCGACGAGGTCGGACAGCCTAAGTTGGCTACTTCTCACATGTTCAGATTCTCAGAGAAGTTCATAAAGGAATATCTTCCTTACACAATCGAGTTGGGACGTTCGTTCGTGACTCTCGAATATCAGTCAACACGTGCGGGCAGCAAAGCCATCTTTGCACTCGACAATCTTTGGGACGGTCTTGGCGCATTGACAGTCATCATGCCTAACTGTAAGTATTACTTTGGCAAGATGACCATGTATCCGTCATTCCACCGCATGAGTCGTGACATGATCTTGTACTTCCTGAAGAAGCATTTCGGCGACAGCGAAAATCTTATCGAGCCTATGTGTCCGCTGGAACTTGACCACTCAGAGAGTGAACTTTCCAAGATATTTACCGAGGATGACTTGAAGGCTGACTTCAAGATACTCAACAGGAAAGTACGCTCATTCGGATTCAACATACCACCTCTCGTTAATGCCTACATGGGACTCTCTCCAACAATGAAGATGTTCGGAACTGCCATCAACGACGGTTTCGGCGATGTTGAGGAGACAGGAATCCTCATTGCCGTCAACGAGATATTGGAGGAGAAGCGAGTTCGTCACATCGACACGTTCGCCAAGGAGCATCCTGAACTGATTAAGTTCACGAGCGGCGCGAACAAGGTGTTCTACATTCCTTCCGACAAGTCGGAGCTGGAACGTGACAACGACTTCGACGAGGTGAAGTGACGACGCGTATTTGATGCATGGTGATTTGCACCGGTCAAGTGTTACGCCTTAATACATCAAACATAGAATAAAAGTGGATTATTAACCATACACATATTGTATATGTCATTTGCAAGAATTACCGCAGCTGAGGCTGCCGCTTTAATTAAGAATGGTGATAACATAGGTCTGTCTGGCTTTACTCCAGCCGGTACGCCAAAGGCAACAACCGCAGAGATAGCTAAGATTGCCCATGCTGAGCATGAGGCTGACAGACCTTATCAGATAGGTATATTCACAGGTGCGTCAACAGGTCTCTCATGTGACGGTGTGCTTGCGCAGGAAGATGCCATCAAGTATCGTGCCCCATATACTACCAACAGTATTTTCAGAGGCAAGGTGAATGAAGGCAAGATTGCGTACAACGACATCCACCTCAGCCAGATGGCGCAGGAACTCAGGTACGGCTTCTTGGGTGATGTTGACTGGGCTATTCTCGAGGTTTGTGCTATCGAGGACGACGGCAAGGTTTACCTTACTGCTGCCGGCGGTATCGCTCCTACTGTGGCTCGCCTTGCAAAGAAAGGCATCATACTTGAGCTTAACTCATTCCACAGTGCAAAGTCAATAGGTATTCATGACGTGTATGAGCCAAAAGATCCGCCTCTTCGCGAGCCAATCATGATTACTAAGGTTACCGACAGAATCGGTACTACTTATCTGCAGCTCGACCCTAAGAAGATTGTCGGAGTGGTAGAGTGCAACATTCCAGATGAGGCTCGTGCCTTCAAGGATGCCGACCCTGTTACAGACAAGATTGGCGAGAACGTGGCTAACTTCCTCATGGCAGAGCACAAGCGCGGCATCATACCAGAGTCTTTCCTGCCTTTCCAGAGCGGTGTCGGCACGACTGCAAACGCCATTCTCGGTGCACTCGGAAGCAATCCTGACATGCCTGCATTCGAGGTTTACACAGAGGTACTGCAGAATGCCATTGTTGACTTGATGTACAAGGGACGTGTAAAGTGTGCGTCAACATGCTCACTTTCTGTGACTAACGATAAGCTTCTCGATATTTACGATAACATGGACTTCTTCAAGGACAAGCTCGTTATTCGTCCTTCGGAGATTTCCAACAGCCCTGAGGTGGTTCGCCGTCTCGGCCTCATCGCCATCAATACGGCTATTGAGGTTGACATCTACGGTCATGCTAACTCTACTCAGATATGCGGAACAAAGATGATGAACGGTATTGGAGGTTCCGGCGACTTCGAGCGTAACGCCTTCCTCTCAATCTTCACTTGTTCTTCTGTGGCAAAGGGCGGCTGTATCTCAGCCATCGTGCCTTTCTGCTCTCATATCGACCACACAGAGCATGATGTTAAGGTAATCGTAACGGAGCAGGGTGTTGCCGATCTTCGTGGCAAGAGCCCAATAGAGCGTGCCAAGACTATCATCGAGAACTGCGCACACCCAGACTATAAGCAGTTCTTGTGGGACTACCTGAAGATAAGCCAGAAGGGCCACAGCTGCCACAATCTTGCTGCCACACACGCTTTCCACGATACATTCATCAAGGAAGGTGACATGCGCAAGGTTGACTTCTCTAAGTACACTCTTTAATTCAACCGGAGTGTTTCAGGTTGTTTTACATGCTATATAGAATAGAAAAAGAGAATGTGTATTAAGCACATTCTCTTTTTGTTTGTCAGAGGCTTGGCATTTTGCAACAACAGCCATTCCTCTTACTGTCTTCTTTCTCCAATTATAACTGCGAATTATAACTAATGTTGTGCAAAAATATGAATTAATACTGTCAATTCCAAATTGTCGCAAAAAATATAAGGTAAACACGTTTGCTGTGATAACAGAAACGCTCTCTTGGTGCTTTTTGAGTGTCAAGGTATTTGTCGTCACTTAGTCAGTACCGTGACTGGCAAGGGTGTTTTACGTATTTTCTCCGTATTTTTATCGGGTTTTCTCCGCATATTCTACGGGTCGTATCCGTAGAAATCCGTAGAATTTCCGTAGAAAACCCGTAGGGAATCCGTAGAAGGTACGTAGAGGACTCGTTGCCGGGTTGGTGTACTTCGCTTCCGCAGGCTCGGGTTTGTGTGGGTTTTTAAGATGAAAAGAACCCTTCGCGGAGTTGCTGCGATTAGCGTTGGCAAATATACGAAAAAAAGATGTGCTACAAATGTAACACATCCTTTTTTTGTTTGCAAAAGAACTAAAATTAGTTGATTGCGTTATCGATGTCAGCGCCTGCCTTGAACTTAGCAATCTTCTTTGCAGGAATTGTGATTGCTGTCTTAGTTGCAGGGTTGATACCTTGGCGTTCTGGTCGCTCTGAAACAGAGAATGTTCCGAAACCAACGAGTGATACTTTGTCACCCTCTTTAAGAGCGTCTGTGATTGCTTCAATAACGCCGTCCAGAGCCTTCTTGGCATCTGCTTTGCTCAATCCTGACTTAGCAGCGATTGCGCTTACGAGTTCACTTTTATTCATAGATTCTGAAATTAAAGGAGTTTGTTTATTAGTTTGTATAATTAAGTTTTTCAGAATTAAACATAAAGCATGGTACATTGTTTCATGTTTTACCCTAATGCAAATATATGGCAATAATTTTGCAGAACAATCTTTTTCCCCCTAAAAAACGCTTAAAAGACGTAAAAAAAATGTTTTTGCCTATATTTTTCCTCTAAATGCAAGAAAAAAGCCGTATTTTTGCGCCAAAATAAAGATTGTAATGAATATTACTCCTATAGTAAAAACTATTCTGCTGCTCAATATTGCAGTATTTATATTGGATGAGTTGCTTGACGGACAGCTTGGCCTGTACGGTGGTTTGTACTTCTATGAGTCGCCGTTTTTCCATGTCTGGCAACTTGTTTCATACATGTTCCTGCATGGCGGTTTCATGCACCTTTTCTTTAATTTGTTCGCTCTTTGGATGTTTGGTTGTATCATGGAGCGCACGTGGGGTGTGAAGCGTTTCCTGATTTACTTCTTCGTGTGCGGTATCGGTGCCGGTTTGACTCAGGAAGTAGGGCAGGCTTTGGGCTACATACCTTCCTATGCAAGAACGATAGGTGCGTCGGGAGCTGTGTATGGTATTCTGCTCTCTTTCGGAATGGTATATCCTAACGAGAAGTTGTTCATCATACCTATTCCTTTCCCTGTCAAGGCAAAGTATCTGGTGTTCTTCTATGCTCTGCTCGAACTTTTCGAGGGTCTGGGCATGAGGGACGGAGTGGCACATGCTGCCCATCTCGGAGGTATGCTGTTCGGTGCCATACTTATTCTTGCATGGAAGAGCATGGCGTCTCGCCATCGTTTCAGTCAGAACGATAACTACTGGCAGCAGTCAACTACGTCATACTCCTATGACAGCTATGACAAGGGTGGTAAGGGCTTTTTCTCGAAGATTGCCGATATGTTCAAGGGTGAAAAGAAGCCTAAGATGACTGTCACTTACGGCGGAAGGTACCAGGACCAGAAGTTCAATGAGGAAAAGAAGAAGAATACGGAGGAGATTGACCGTATTCTCGACAAGGTGCGCACGGGAGGCTATTCAAGTCTTACCGAAGCAGAAAAGGCGACTCTCTTCGACGCGAGCAAGAAGTAGTGCTGCATGGAGAATATATGGATAATGAAGTGATGATATGAGGCGCAAGTTGAAGATTACATTTATACTTACATTCGTTGCCGTAAACTTTATTCTGGTTTTGGCAATGATTTTCTGTGCGTATAGTATTTTTTATACGCCTCGCTTTCATCCGAACATTTCATTCTTCGGAATGATATTCCCGGCCTTTGCTTTGCTGAACTTTGCTTTCGTGGTCTTTTGGCTGATAGTGAAAAGGAGGTTTGTGTTCATCCCTGTTATGGGACTGATGACGTGCGGCTGGGCTTTGAGGACTTTTTTCCCGATAAATTTTGCAAGAAGCCAGAGCGGTGCAAACCTGAAGGTCGTTACTTATAATATCATGAACATGCTTGATGTGCCGAAGGGTGCTCTGCCGGAGGATAATCCTATAGTGCGGTATCTGATAGATTCTGATGCTGATATTATTTGTTTGCAGGAGGCGCACCATATCGGCGATGAGCAGAATATGCGTTTGTTGCATGAAACGTACCCATATATAGAGAACGTAATTTCTGCGAGCAACTTCATGGCTATTTTGTCAAAGCATCCGATACTTGAAACGGTCAATCTGTATGACTCAACGGTGGAGAACCGTACGTTCGCGTTTAAGGTGAAGTTTGAGGAAGACACCTTGCTGGTCATCAACAATCATTTTGAATCGTTCAGGCTTAATGACGAGGATAAGGCGGAGTATGTGGACATGATTGAGCATCCGAAGGAGACGGCAGAGAATAGAAGTTTCCTTCCGCTGATGAAAAAGGTCGTGACTGCAACGGCTAAGCGTGCCCCTCAGGCAGACTATCTGGATGCGTATGTGAGGGACTGCAACGAGAAGAACATCATTCTGTGCGGCGACTTCAATGACACTCCGCTGTCGTATGTTCATCGTGTCATGACGAGACATTTGAACGATGCTTATACGCGAGGCGGAAATGGCTATGGCAACACGTACAATCGAAATGGAATGTATTTCCGAATTGACAATATTCTTGTCAGTGATAATATAACTCCGTGCTTTACGGTGGTAGATAAAAGTATTGACACGAGTGACCATTATCCGCTTGTTTCGTGGCTAAAATTAACGAAATAACGTGGTTAAAGCAACATTTTATTAGTAATAGTTACACCATAATGAATTTTTTACTAATTTTGCGTGCTGTGTCTGAAGGCATCTAAAACTAACGTTTAGAACCTGCACAAATCTGAATATCTATTAAAAAATCAAATAATAATTATTCACTAAAATGCAAAACAAAGGATTTATCAAGTTTTTGGCTGTAGCATTAACGCTTATCTGCTGCTTCTACCTCAGCTTCTCCGTTGTTACATGGAATGTTGAGAAAAAGGCATCAGCTATGGACGAGAAAGAGGCTGAACTCTATTTGGATTCTCTGAATACAACTAAGTTCTACCTCGGCAGCTACACTCTCAAGGATTGCCGCGAAACCGGTGTGGGTCTTGGTCTTGACCTCAAGGGCGGTATGAACGTGATCCTCGAAGTTAGCGTGCCAGAAGTCATCAACGAGCTTGCAGACCACAAAACAGATCCTGCATTTGTCCAGGCTTTGGCTGATGCCAAGAAGGAGACAATTGAGGATCAGAGTGATTTCATCAACGTATTTGTCCGTAAGTATAAAGAAAATGCAAAGAATACACCTCTTGCATCAATCTTTGCTACTCAGCAGCTTAAGGGCAAGGTAAACACTAACTCTTCTGATGACGAGGTTATCACAGTGCTTCGCCAGTCAGTGGATGAGGCTGTTGACAACTCTTTCAACGTGCTTCGTACACGTATCGACCGTTTCGGTGTTGTACAGCCAAACATTCAGAAGATTGAGGGTCAGAGCGGACGTATCATGGTCGAGCTTCCTGGTATCAAGGAGCCTGAGCGTGTGCGCAAACTCCTTCAGGGTTCTGCAAACCTTGAGTTCTGGGAGACTTATGACACTCCAGTTATCGTTCCTATGCTCGCACAGCTCAACACTGCTATCCGCAACAACGGAGGTACTGCTGAGGTTGCTGCAAACGACAGCGTAAGCGCTGAGGTAGCTCAGACTGACTCTGTTGCAGCTGACAGCACAAGCCAGAAGGCTGACAATCTTCTCGCTCAGGTGAAGAAGACTGACGACAAGGCTGCAGGCAAGGGCGATGCAAAGGCTTTGGAAGCTATGAAGAAGGAGAACCCATTGTTCGCTGTTCTTTCCCCAATGCAGGGCAAGGCTGGTTGTGTAGTGGGTATGTCTCTTGCATCAGATACTGCCGAGGTTAACAAGCTCGTCAACTCAGACATTGCAAAGCGCATCTTCCCAGCTGACCTCTCACTCAAGTGGGGCGTTAAGGCTGAGGACAAGGCAGGAAAGGTATTCTACCTCTATGCTATCCGCAAGACAGGTAAGGGCGGACGTGCTCCACTTGAGGGTGAAGTCGTTTCTGAGGCTAAGGATGAGTTCGACCAGTATGGTAACCCATGCGTTTCAATGAAGATGAACACAGAGGGTGCACGTCGTTGGTCATCACTCACTGAGGCTAACGTTGGTCATGCAGTAGCTATCGTTCTCGATAACTATGTTTATTCTGCTCCTACCGTAAACACTAAGATTGACGGTGGAAGCTCACAGATTACTGGTAACTTCACTACTAACGATACTAAGGACCTTGCTAACGTTCTTCAGTCAGGTAAGATGCCTGCTCCTGCAAGCATCGTACAGGAGGATATCGTAGGTCCTACACTCGGTCAGCAGTCAATTGAGGCTGGTGCATGGTCATGTGTCATTGCATTCGTCCTCCTTATGTGCTACATGGTTGCAATGTACGGCGGACGTGCCGGTATGGTTGCAAACGGTGCTCTTATCCTTAACTTCTTCTTTACATTCGGTATCCTCACATCACTCGGTGCTGCACTTACCATGTCTGGTATTGCCGGTATGGTGCTTACACTCGGTATGGCGGTCGATGCCAACGTGCTCATCTACGAGCGTACTAAGGAAGAGATGAAGGGTGGTAAGAACATCAAGAATGCCGTAGATGCTGGTTACAGCAACGCTTTCTCTGCTATCTTCGACTCTAACGTTACTACAATCCTCACTGGTATCATCCTTTACAACTTCGGTACAGGTCCTATCAAGGGATTCGCAACAACACTTATGATTGGTATCGTCTGCTCATTCTTTACTGCTGTATGGCTTACTCGTATCGTTTATGAGCACTTCGTTAACAATGGCAAGTGGCAGACACTCACATTCACTACTGGTCTTTCTAAGAACTTGATGCAGGGTACTAAGTTTAACTTCATGGGTAAGTACAAGCTGTCATACGCTGTATTCGGTGTACTTGCAGTAATCAGCATCGCTTCTCTCTCTACTCGTGGTCTCAGTAAGTCTATTGACTTCACTGGTGGTCGTAACTATAAGGTAGAGTTCGTGAAGGATGTGAACCCAGAGGATGTTAAGGCTGCTATCGTTAAGAAGTTCGAGGCAGTTAACAAGACTGAGGACGCTGTGACAGTATCTGTTATCTCTGTCGTAGGTGCTGACGGTAACACTGGTAACACAGTACGTGTATCTACTAACTACCGTGTTCATGAGGACGGTGCTAACATCGATGCTGAGATTGAGAACACACTCTATCAGGCATTCGTTGAGGGTGGCTTCATCGAGAAGTCAATCACAGCAGAGCAGTTCGTTGACCGTGACAACCGTGTAGGTGGTTCTATCATCTCTTCTCAGAAGGTCGGTCCATCTATCGCTAAGGACATCACAGTAAACGCAGTTATCTCTGTGCTCCTCGCTATCGTTGCAATCTTCATCTACATTCTTGTACGTTTCCGCAATTTCGCATTCTCAATCGGTGCTATCACAGCCCTCGTATTCGATACATTGCTCGTAATCGGTGCATTCTCTATCTTCTATGGAATTCTTCCATTCTCACTCGAGATTGACCAGACTTTCATTGGAGCCATCCTGACTATCATCGGTTACTCTATCAACGATAAGGTGGTTGTGTTCGACCGTATTCGTGAGAACTTCCAGCTTTATCCAAAGCGTGACAAGCAGCGTATTTTCAACGATGCGTTGAACTCATGTCTCACTCGTACAGTTAACACATCTGTGTCAACATTCGTAGTGCTCCTCGCAATCATCACTCTCGGTGGTGAGAGCATCCGTGGATTCGCATTCGCAATGATTCTCGGTGTCGTTATCGGTACATTTTCTTCACTCTTCATTGCTGCTCCAACAGCATTCATCACAATGAAGGATACTCAGATCAAGGAAGAGGGCGAAGAAAACGCTTAATGCACATGTACATTCCTTTATAAAAGGATATAAATAGCAAAAGAGGTTCTATAATATTTATAGAGCCTCTTTTTTTATTTAATGCTATGGCTATGCGATGTATTTTTGCTTGAAAATACTTAACTTTGCGCACAATATGAAAAAGGTATTTCTATATATATGCGCACTCTTTTCTGTGGGTGCAATTGTTGCTGCATATTCAGCATACTCACTGTTCTCGTCTCCGTTTGAGATAAGTGAGAAGGCATACGTCTATATTGACGATGACGATACGATGGACTCTGTACGTGCAAAGGTTGAGGCCGAGGGTAGGGCAGGCAATATGTTTGGCTTTACGCTCACTTCGTGGGTCAAGAACTTCAAGACTCCTCGCACAGGTCGATATGCCATCACTCCGGGCGAGGATATGTTTACCTTTGCCCGTCACATGGCAAACGGCATGCAGGAGCCGGTACACCTTACGGTACCTCAGGTACGTACCGTCGAGGATATGGAGGTGCGTCTCGGCAAGATGCTTATGATTGACAGTGCGCAGATAGCCGATGTGCTTGGCGATTCAGTATTCATGGACAGCCTCGGCTATAAGAAGGAAACTGTTCCATGTCTGTTTGTGCCTAATACGTACGACGTGTATTGGAATATTACTCCGAAGAACCTTATCCTTAAGCTTCACAACGAGAAGGAGCGTTTCTGGACAGAGGAGCGTCGTAATAAGGCAAAGGCAAACGGTTTCACCATCGAGGAAGTGGCTACGCTTGCTTCTATCGTGGAGAGCGAGACAAGCTATAATCCTGAGAAGGCTACCATTGCCGGACTTTACATCAATCGTCTCAGAATAGAAATGCCTTTGCAGAGTGACCCGACAATCATCTTTGCCATTCATGATTTCGGCATTCATCGTGTCACTCACGAGCAGCTCAAATATGAGTCTCCGTATAACACATATATGAACATAGGGTTGCCTCCTGGCCCTATACGTATTCCGTCAATCTTCGGCATTGACGCTGTGCTCAACTATGATCACAATGATTACCTCTATATGTGTGCCAAGGAGGATTTCTCGGGCAGTCACAACTTTACAAAGGACTACAACGAGCATATGAGGAACGCCCGCCGCTATCAGCAGGCCCTCAACGAGCGAGGCATCACAAAATAAAGATATAAAAACAACATTCAAACCAATTATTTATGGAAAAGATTAAAGTAGCAATTGTTGGCTATGGCAACATTGGTAAGTATGCACTTGAGGCTATTCAGGCTTCACACGACATCGAATGTGTAGGTGTTGTACGCCGTAACGGCGCAGAAAACGCACCTGCTGAGCTTGCAGGAATACCTGTGGTAAAGAATATTGCAGAGCTTAAGGGCGTGCAGGTTGCCATCCTCGCTACTCCAACACGCAAGGTTGAAGAATATGCTAAGCAGTGCCTTGCGCTCGGCATAAACACAGTTGACTCATTCGACATTCACACGCAGATTGTTGACCTCCGCCGTTCTCTCGATGCTGTGGCAAAGGCTAACAATGCTGTAAGTATCATATCTGCAGGATGGGATCCGGGTTCTGACTCTATCGTGCGCACACTTATGGAAAGCCTTGCTCCAAAGGGCGTTTCATACACTAATTTCGGTCCTGGACGTTCTATGGGCCACTCTGTAGCTGTACGTGCCATTGCAGGCGTTCGCGACGCTCTCTCAATGACTATTCCTGTTGGTACAGGCATTCACCGTCGTATGGTGTATGTAGAGCTTGAGGATGGTGCGGACTTTAAGACTGTTGAGGCTGCCATCAAGGCTGACCCTTACTTCGTGAACGATGAGACACACGTTCAGCAGGTACCATGTGTTGACGACCTCAACGATGTTGGTCATGGCGTTAACCTCGTTCGTAAGGGTGTGAGCGGTAAGACTCACAATCAGCTTTTCGAGTTCAACATGAAGATTAACAACCCAGCCCTCACAGCTCAGGTTCTCGTTAATGTTGCTCGTGCCTCTGTAAAGCAGAAGCCAGGTGCATATACAATGGTTGAGATTCCTGTCATCGACATGCTCTATGGCGACAAGGAGGAACTTATCCGTCACCTCGTGTAAGTGATATACATCTTTTCGCTTTGGCGAAAGAATAATAAGGCTGACGCACGTTTGTGTGCAGCATAAACAAAAAGGTTACAGATAACGGCTTAAATCCGTTTCTGTGACCTTTTTCATATCTTCATTAGAAGTGTTTTCTATTTGTAGTCCGATGGAGAAATGCCCATGACCTTTTTGAAAGCCTTGGAGAAATAGTTCGGGTTAGAGAAACCGCATGCGTATGCTGTTTCCGAAACATTGTAGCCCTCGTTGAGCATCTTGCAAGCCTTCTTGATGCGCACGTTTCGTATGTACTCGCCTGCCGAAATGTTCATCAGACTTTTCATCTTGGTGTGCAGCAGGCTTCTGCTCATAGCCAGTTTGACGGTGATGTCTGTAACAGAGAAATCCACGTTGCTGATGTTCTCGTCAACAAGGGTGATGATGCTGTGTATAAACTCCTTGTCAAGCTGTGTCAAGGTATCGTTGCTTTCTATTGCCGTCTCTCCCTCCTGTACAATCTGTTCCTGTCGGCTGTGTACAAGGTGCATCAGGTTGTTCGTCTGAAGCTTCAGAGTCTCCGGGTCGAAAGGTTTTGGTATGTACATGTCGGCACCGTTGCGATAGCCCGTCTTGATGTCTTCTGAATCGCTTTTTGCTGTGAGGAGTATGACGGGTATGTGTGATGTGTTAATATCGTCCTTGAGCATGTTGCAAAGCTCCAGTCCTGTCATTCTCGGCATCATGACATCCGATATCACAAGCTCGATGTCTTGTCTGTCGTTGCATATTTCCCATGCTTGCTGACCGTCAACGGCTGTTATTACGTTGTTGTCGGTTGCGAACAGCTTTTGGAGGAACATACGCATGTCGTCGTTGTCTTCCACTATAAGGATAGTGTTTCCTGCCGTTTCTGAAGGCTCAGGAGCGTCGATAGCCTCTTCTGTGGTGCTTGATACCGGATGTGTCGTTCCCTGCCTTCTGAGGTAGTCTTTTGCAGACACCAGTTCACCTTCGTGAGAAATCTTTTCTTGGTCTCCGTATGCGTTTGGAGAAATGTTCACCATTACGGTGAATGTACTTCCCTTGCCAGGTTCGCTGTCCACCTTGACGCTTCCATTATGTATCTCTGCCAGTCGGTGTACGAGGGCAAGTCCTATTCCCCATCCGCTGCTGTTGGCGTTAAAGCCTCGCTTGGTCTGGTAATAGCGTTCAAAGATGTTTCTCTGTTCACTCTCGGCAATGCCTATTCCAGTGTCAGCCACCTGCATTTTCAAGTATATGTCTGAAGAGCCTTGCTGTTGTTCAATCTCGGCATTTATCGTTATTGTTCCTCCACGTTCCGTAAACTTCATGGCGTTTGACATGAGGTTGTTGAGGATATGCTCGATGTAGGAAGGTGAGAACCATCCTTCTTCGTCGTTGTCAACGCTGTTGATGACGAGTTTCAGTCCCTTTGCTGCGGCTGCGTCGTTGAAGTTTGCCGCTGCCATGCTCACGAAAGCCACGGGATTGCCCTGTTGTACGTAGAATGGGAAGTTGTCCGATTCAATCTTGTTGAAAGTTACAAGTTCGTTGATGAGATACTCCATCTTTGAACAGTTCCTTATGGCAATGTCTAACGAGTCGCTCTCGTTCTTGTCGAGATGTGAAGCGTTGATGCTTTTCAGCGGAGCCATGATGAGGGCAAGCGGAGTCTTCAATTCGTGTGATACGACGGTAAAGAAGTCGGACTTCATCTTGTCAATCTCTTTCAGTTTCTCCCTCTCCATGTTGGCGAAACGTATCTCTGTCATCCTTTTTCTCTTCGCGTTGTATAGCCATAATCCGCCAGACAGCAGTATGACGAATGCGAGGGCGTAAATGATATATGCCGTCGTTGTGCGGTAGAAGGGAGCTTGAATCTCTATCTTCAATACCTTTTCTGGACAGTCCTCCCAGTTTACGTTGCCGTTGTTAGCCCTTACCCTCAGGTAGTATGTGCCCGGTTGGAGAAGGTAGCCGTAGAATCTGTGCTCCACGCCCACGTTGCGCCATGTCTTGTCAATGTCGTCCACGCGTATTTGATACTGCACATCGCTTACGTTCTCTGGCATTATCACTCCGTATTCTATGTAGAACGAATGTGACTCTTCGTAGCTGAGAGTCACGTTGTCGATATGCTCGATGTTTGTGGCTGTTTGGTTGTTGACGTACATCTTCTTGAAATGTACGTTCAGCTTCCTTACCGTCTGACGCATCTTTGTAGGCTGGAAATACAGCAGACCGTCAAATGTTCCCATTATGACGTGTCCGTCGGCAGCCAGATAAGCGGAGGTGAAGTTAAACTGGTTTACCGGCAGCTCGTCTCCCGCCGAATAATACTTTGTTCGTCCGTCGTTAAGGTTGTGGCAATAGAGTCCTCGGTCCGTACCAATCCATATTGTGCCGTGTCGGTCCTCTACGATGCTGCATATAGTGCATTGGTTAGGCATCCATGTGCCGGCTTGACGCACCTTGTCGTTCTTCTTGTCGAGCCAGAACAATCCGTTGTTGTTCGTTCCTATCCACAAGCGTCCCTTCGAGTCCTCAAGCGTTGTGATGACATAGTTGTCGGTCAGTCCGCTGTGGTTCTGCTTGCAGTAGTTCTTTACCTTACCGTCCTTGATGGAGAAGAGTCCGGCGTTTGCAGTTGCTACCCACAGGGTGTTGTTCTTGTCCTCATGTAGTGAATACACGAATGAGTGGTCCAGTTCCTTATTGCCGATAGCTCTGAACGTGCCTGTCTTCTCGTCGTAGTATCTGAGTCCGTCGAGAGTTGTGACCCATAGCTTGCCGCTTTTCTGTCGCAGAATGTAGAATATGCCTTCGCTTGTCAGTCCTTGTGTGTAGTTGTACTGCGAGTACTTTCCTGTCTTTACGTTGTATGTGTAAAGCCCCTTGAATCGCGAGCCTATCCACATTTCGTTGCGCAGACTGTCGAAATATATGCTGTGAATGTTTGAGTCAAGGTTCGGTATTGCTTCGAAGCGGTTGAAGCGGTTTGTGTGGGTGTTGTATATGTGCAGGCCGTTGTCCTCTGTTGCAATCCACACTATGCCTGGTTCCGTCTCAGTTATCATTCTTGGAACGCGTGCCTTTAGTTCCCCGTCAGTGGAGCTTGGCTGGAAGTAAGTAAACTGTGAGCCGTGTTGAGGCATGTAGCTCACGCCTCCGAAGTATGTTCCTATCCAGATGTTGTCGTCGCGGTCGGAAAGGATAGAGTAGATGGCATTGTCGGAAAGTGCGTTGCTGCTGTTTTTCTTTTGCGTGTGAATCTTTCTTCCGTCTGGACAGAGTGTCAGTACGCCGTTCTCCGTACCCATCCATATTCTGTGCTGCTTGTCTTCTGTTATGGTGCGTACTTTGGCACCTGTCAGCTCTGCAGCAGTAAACATCTTTCTTTCTTTGCTCTTGAGGTTTATGCGCAGCACGTCACCGTTGTTCTGACCTATCCAAAGCTGTTGCTTGGAGTCGATGAAAAGCGGCATAATCACATCGGGATTGTTGCTTGTCTTGTTTTCGTTTGATACTATCGGCTTTTTGTTTTTGAGTGCGGCATCCATGACGTATATGTTGCTCTCTGTAGCCACATATATACGGTTCTCCTTGTCCTTAGCCAGCGATGCTACATATTCGTTGCGGAACAGAGAAGATATAGATATGGAGTCCTTCTTCTCGTCATATACATACAGACAACTGCTGCTGCCAATCAGTATTCGGCCGTCGGCAGTTTCCACCATGCTTGTGCTGTATCCTTTTGCGTATTCGTAGTTTCTGAATTTGTCCGTTCTCAAATTGTATTGGCCAACGCCGTTCTCCGTAGTAATCCAGAGTCTCTGCTTCGAGTCTATGAAAAGTGCATGGATGAAGTTATGTATGAGCGTGTTCTCGTGTCCTTCGTTGTGGTAATAGACCTCTATGTCGTAGCCGTCATATTTTGCCAGTCCGTTGCGTGTGCCTATCCAAATATATCCGTTTTGGTCCTGTACGACAGACTCCACCTGCTGATTTGGTAATCCGCGGGAGGTGTTGAGATGTTTGAAAGTAAAATCTATTGCTGTGGCGGGAAGGCAAAACAGCGTCAGGCATAGTATGGGTAAGATATTCTTCATTAAGTTTCTTTTTGTTCACAAAAATAGTAATTAAATCAGATACGCCCTTTATTTTTGTGTATTTTTCTTGCAAAATGGATATGATTACCACCCAATAAAATTATTTTACCCTAATAAAATGAATGTCTTTAGTACAGATGCGCTCTACAATTGTAAATGCGCGATATTCTGGTTGATGATAATTAGATGAAATGTTTTTTTGACTGAGTTCACATGAAGTGACCGATAAATCATTTTTGTTTCGTTTTTGCCATTGCACGGTATTCTGTTGGAGTCATCTTGTACTTCGTGCGGAAAAGTGTGTTGAAATGACTTCGGCTTTGGAAACCGCTCATTTCGCTCACAATGCTCATAGGCTCGTCGGTGTCGGCAATCATTTGTGCAGCATGACGTATTCGGCAGTCGTCAATAAATTCGTTGACGGTCTTTCCTTCGGCACATACCCTTATGGCTTCAGCAACATAGTTGTAGTTTGTTCCCAGCATCCTTGCCAGGTCGTTGCGGTTCAAGTCGCTGTTGGTATAAGGCCTCTCTGTTCGCATCAGTTCTATGAGTTGTCGGTACAGCTTCTGTGTGGCCGTCAGGTCGTTTTCTGACTGCTCTTCCAACCATTCTTCTGCTTGCTCTTCCTTTGCCATTATCTGTTGCACGGTTTCAAATAACTGACGGTTCTTCTCCAGCAGTTTTTTCTGTGCAGCAAGGATTCTCCATAGCGCAATGGAGAAGATGGACAGAACAAGTATGAGACTCAATATTATTACGAACTGTATGTTTGCTTCGGCTTCTTTCTGCTCCAATGCACGTTCTTTCTGCTGTGTCTCGTATATTACCGAGAACTCTGCAGCGTCAGAACGTTTCTGTAGTGTCAGGGCTGAGTCGAGTGCGTTGCAGATGTTGTCGGCCACGTTCAGAGCCTCGGCTGTGTTGCCAGACTTTCTGTTAGCCTCGTATCTCGGCTTCATCTTTTCGAGAATACAGTCGAACGTGACGCGTTTGCAACCTGCTTTCTGCTTGATTTTTTCAAGGCTGTCCATCATCACCAATGCCTCTTGGTATCGTTTTGCTTTCATCAGGTAGATGACCGATGTCTCTATGTTGAGCGGATGCTTGAACATGTTCGTGTCGGTCCTTGATTCGTATGCGTCGGCAGCCTCGTCTGTTTTTCCCTGTTTTATCAGAAGTATGGCTCTGAAGTTGGCGATTTGCTTGTTGTATTCAAGTAGCAAATCCTTCAAGCAAGGCTCATTCTTTTTGCTCAGCTCTTTGTGTATTTGTTCGGCCTTGTCGAGCCAGTAAAAAGTCTCCTGATAGTTGTCCGTGTCGTATAGTTGCCATGATATTCCCATGCACAGCAGCATCTTGTTTACAGTGTTTTCGTCTTCTTCGGCCGATATCTCTTCGAATGATTTGAGACAGTTGTGTTTTGCTTCGTCATATTGCTGCAGACGATATTGGCAATATGATATTTGCATTATGAGCCAACCGTATATGTTGTGGTATTGTTCCTTTGGATTGCTTTTCCTCAGGCTGTCGCATATTTCCACTCCCTTCACCGCTATGTTTAGCGCCTTGTCTATATCGTCAAGGTTGATGTGCATTACTGACAACTGGTATATTGTTGTCAGATAATGTTCCCAGTTTTCTATAGGCTTTTTACGTGTTTCGAGCGAACGCTGGTAGTAGTATGCTGCAACCTTATATTGCCAGTTGAAGTCGTAGGCTGTTGCTCGCCAATAGTCGTAGTCTTTGTCTAATTCAACTTTTGCATTTTCAAGACTGTCGATTATTGCCAGTGCGGAATCCAAATGATGTTCGTCGATGTTCTTGTTCAACCGTTCTATGACTTCGGTATTATTGTCTTGACTGTCTTTCTCTGAACTTGAACATGCCGTGAGAAGTGCTAAAAAGATAAGCGTAAGGATAGTCTTATTCATTGCTTGGGTTGTAAAAGAACAATCTAAATGTTGTTCGGTTTTTGTTTTATGTCGCAAAGTTAGATATTTGTATTTAATAAGCAAATACTTATCCTTTCTAATCGCTGTATGTTTGCATAAATTGCCTTATTTGTGCAATGTTATGACTTTTACGTACTATATTGTGGCATTTTTTTTGAACGTTTTTGTCATGAGGCGTAATATAAGTGACTCATATTTTCTTTAACCCGTTTAAGCGTTGTATTGCCCCTGAAATTTATTGTGTTCCATGCCGTATTATCCATTTTGATTTGACGCTTGACTTTCTTCTATGTTACATTTACTTAAAAAAAATGGTGTTTCATAAATGCAGTTTTTTAGAGAAATTATAATCTTTCTTTGTTTTTATCGTTGTGAGACACAACTTTTTGCATAATGAGAACAAAGTTTTGCGTGTGTGATACATACGTATTGACTTATTGTTTTACTTTTGCAATCGAAAATGAAAGGTAATTGGCATTTATGGATGTGACATTCATTATAGCAGTAGCACTCGCCACGGTCATCATGCTTATCATAATTGGATTGATCATTGCACTTGCGTATTATAAATGGCGTACTACCGAGCTTCTGTCAGGAATTGCATTATTTGTGAATAAGAACAGGGAGCTCGAGGCAAAGATTGATGAGTTGTTGAGCGAGATAAGGCGACTGAAAAAAGAAAAAGGTATTGACTGATTTTTGCAAAACTTACCTACTTATTTGGAATAACTTTTAACAACATAACACATAAGGTCACTCTATTAATTTTGTATGATTGTTTGTAAATTTATGTAGTTTGTATAGAATATTTTTTGGGGCCTTATTCAAAAGATGATTTTTGATTGTATAAATGTATGAAGTATGAAGAAAAGTCTTTTGGATTAAGATTGTTTATGGATACTTGATACTGTAATTAAGTCTCAACTCTTTTGTGAATATGTATGATTGTTTGTAAATGTATGAAGCTTGAAGCTAAATGATTAAGAAAGAGAGTTTGAAGACGACGGCATCAGTTTCATGCTGCTTAATGACAGTATTCGGGTTCTCTTCCTGTGATGGTGACAACAACGAAGCGTCACTACACAGGTTGAGAGCACCAAGTCAGTAGGAACCGTGATTGAAGGTTTATTTGTCGCAAAAGTGAAATGCTCGAATTGTTCAGTTTTCTTTCATTCTTTCATTCTTTCTTTCTTTTGATAAGGTAAGGACATATATTGTAGATTTATGTTTCGCAAGTAGTTTGCGGAATTTATCTTCGTGGAGTTAAGGGTTAGAATGAAGAATGATGAATGAAGAATGAAAATTACTCTGTTAGCAAAATTTTAATTCTTAACTCTTAATTCTAAATTCAAACTGTCCTTCCTTTTACTTTCCAAAAAGTAAAGCCACTCAACTTTCGCAAGTATCGCTAACGCTTTACTTGCTTGGAGTAAAAAATGAGTTAAGCGGAGTTAATTCCGCTACGCTCCATGGAGTAAAACGGACGTTTGACTGTTTACGGATGCGTTTTAAGCGAATGAGTATCGTCTTGAGCGAAGCGGTTACTCCTTTTTACTTCACGAAGTTAACTCCAGTTTACTACTTGCGAAACTTCAGTAAAGCCATAAAAAACGACCCTCCCACACGATGGGAAGGGTCGGCGATTTTAGTAATCTCGCTCTACTTGTTATTCTTGTAGTACAATAGTGCAAGGCGTATGTTTTCCTTCACGGCGCGTGAGGAGAACGTGGCTCCAGTCACTCCGTCAGGTTGTTCGCGCAGGCATTTGTTCACCTTCTTGCCGACATACTTTGGAAGCAGTTCGGTCTCTACGCGATTGACAAATCTTGGTGTCTCCTTGTTCTCAAGCAGAACCACAGATACAATCTTGTCCTTCTTGATGGTGATGTCTATAGGTGTTGTGCCTTTATATCCGCGCACTCCCTCGCTTAGTTGCGTGGTGTTCACCTTGTAGGTCTTGTTGTCAAGCTTGGTCATAATTTGTGCCGAGCAGTACAGACATGCAGAAGCAAGTAATAATGTGAGATTTACACGTTTCATATTCGTTTATCAATAAATTAACTGTGATATGAGAGTGGCAACGATAGTGCTCACTATTACGCTCACCATTCCTGGCATCATGAAGGAGTGGTTGAGCAGGTATTTACCTATCACCGTAGTGCCGGAACGGTCGAAGTTCACCGTTGCGATATCTGACGGATAGTTAGGTATGAAGAAGTATCCATATACTGACGGCAGTACTCCGAGAAGTACAGGGCCAGGGATTCCAAGCTTGTATGCCAGCGGTACCATGGCAACGACTACCGCGCCCTGTGAGTTGATGAGTACCGAAACGGCAAAGAAGGCAAAGGCTATAGCCCAAGGATATTGAGCGACGATTTCCTCCAGTCCGTCCTGCATCACGTTCATGTAGTTGGAGAAATACGTGTCTGCCAGCCATGCAATACCGTAGATTGCCACTACAGCCACCATGCCTGACTGCCATACGGCACCGCCTACGGCTTTCTTAGGACTTGCATTGCAGAAGATAATCATGAGGGCGGCAGCCGTTATCATTACAATCTGTATGACGAGATTCATCTTCAAAGGCACCATCTTCATCACCGTGTAGCCTTCCAGTTGAATGTTAGCCTTCACGAGTTGGTCGGCAGTTAGTGTCAAAGCCTGTGAGCCGGTAAGTTCAGGTGCGCCTGACACAGCTTTCAGAGTAGGGTAGGAAGGCAGCAGGTCTTGGAACATCGCATATACTACGATGACAACCAATGCCGTAAGGAAAATATATACTGCACGCTTTGCACTTGCAGGAATCTCCTTGTCGAGTACTGTGGCAGAATGGCCATACATATATTCGTATGTCTCAGGGTCTTTCAAACGTGCCTGGAACATAGGGTCTTTATCGAGGTCCAGTCCTCTTTTGTACGAACATGCCGATGCTGCCATCAGACCGCAAAGACATGCCGGTATGCTCACCATCAGTACGCCTGGAATGGTAATTTCAAATCCGTTCGCTGCAGATATTGTCGTGAATGCCACCACCGCTGCTGCGATAGGCGAACAAGTAATGCCCACCTGTGATGCGATGCTCGCCACTCCGCAAGGTCGTTCCGGACGTATGCCTTTCTTGAGTGCTATGTCGCAGATGATAGGCATGAGAGTGTAAACCACATGACCTGTTCCCACCAATACTGTAAGGAAGAACGTGCAAAGAGGAGCATAGAAAGTAATGTGGTCAGGATGCTTTCGCAGCATCTTTTCTGCGAGTTGTATGAGCCAGTCCATACCTCCGCTTGCCTGCATCATACCTGCACACGTCACGGCGGCAATGATTATATATATCACATCCGTAGGAGGTGTTCCTGGTTTCAGACCAAATCCGAGTACTAAAATAGCAAGGCCGATGCCTGATATTGCGCCAAGTGCCAACGAACCATATCGTGAGCCGACGTATAATGCCAGTAATACAACCAGCAATTGAATAATCATCACCATAGTAAATCGTTTTGTTAAGGTTTGTATTCATGTTAATTATTGCAAATATAAATTATGTTTTTTGTTTATTGGCAGATGCTAAACATATTTTTAAACATAAATGAGCTGATTTTATTCAGCTCATTTATGTTAGGAATAAAATTAAGAATTAAAATTGCGAATCACGGGTAGTCGCCTTTGGTAACTTTCATTCTTCATTCTTCACTTCACCATTACTTTCTTACCATTCACGACATATATCCCGGACTTTGACATGGAACTGCATTTGCGTCCGTAAAGGTCATAAATCTCATTACTGCTTTTTTCGCTAACATTAACAGGATTTATTGCTGTCATATTCACTTCCTCATCCTCCAAATT